>NZ_JBIVMY010000008.1:0-170852 GCF_044753325.1 Pseudomonas sp. NPDC088414
TCCCATCGGATACCAATATCTGACCCTGCGCCTGGCTTCGAAGTCCGGTTTACCGGTCAAATCCATCCGCACCCGCTGCTCGTTGGAGATCAGGCGCAGGAGAAACCATTTCTGTTTCTGGCCGATGCACAGCGGTTGGCTGTGGGTACGCACCAGACGTTGCGGCAAACGATAGCGCAACCAGCCCCGGGTACAGGCCAGTATTTCAACATCTTCACGTTCCAGGCCAACTTCTTCGTTCAGCTCGCGGTACAAGGCGTCTTCCGGCGTCTCCTCGGGGTTGATTCCCCCTTGCGGAAACTGCCAGGCATCTTGATTGATACGGCGAGCCCATAGCACCTGGCCGGCGTCATTCGTCAGAATGATCCCGACATTGGGGCGGAAACCATCGGGGTCGATCACGGCAACAACCTCGCAAACGCATGTCGCCGCATTGTTCCACAAAGCTTGATAAGGCGGCAACGAAGGTTCCTACCTTATGTGCACTCTTGTGAAAAGACCGTATTCTTGTCGCCTTTTTACTGACTTTTCAGCGGGTAACTGCAATGCGCCTGGCTCTATTCGATTTGGACAACACCCTTCTGGGCGGCGACAGCGATCACGCCTGGGGCGACTATCTGTGCGAACGCGGCTTCCTCGATCCGGTGGCGTACAAGACGCGCAACGACGAGTTCTATCAGGATTACATGGCCGGCCAGCTGGATAACGCCGCGTACCTGAACTTCTGCCTGGAAATCCTCGGTCGCACCGACATGGCCGTGCTCGATCAATGGCACAACGACTATATGCGCGACTGCATCGAACCGATCGTGCTGCCCAAGGCGCTGGAACTGCTGAAAAAGCATCGCGACGCCGGCGACAAACTGGTGATCATCACCGCCACCAACCGCTTCGTCACTGCACCGATTGCCGTACGCCTGGGCGTCGAAACCCTGATCGCCACCGAGTGCGAGATGGTCGATGGCCGCTACACCGGGCGCAGCACCGACATTCCGTGCTTCCGTGAGGGCAAGGTGACCCGCCTCAATCGCTGGCTGGAGGAAACCGGGTATTCGCTGGATGACAGCTATTTCTATAGCGATTCGATGAATGATCTGCCGCTGCTGGAGCAGGTGGCGAACCCGGTGGCGGTGGATCCGGATCCGAATCTGCGGGCCGAGGCCGAGAAGCGTGGCTGGCCGGTGATTTCGTTGCGTGACTGATATCGCTATCGCGAGCAGGCTCACTCCTACAGTGGAGCGCATTCCAAATTTGGAACTCGGTCAACTGTAGGAGTGAGCCTGCTCGCGATGGGGTCGACGCGATCTCAAGCCCTAAACAGGCTTGGCGCCCATCAACCCGGCAATCGCGATAAAGCAGACAAAGCTGAATAACGCCAAGGCAAACGTGAACTTGCCAACGCCACCCGGCGCCTTGCGCAACCGATTCAACCGCACCAGCAACCAGAACCACGCCAGCGCGGCCACGGTGTACAGCACGCTTGAGGCCAGCAGCCAGGTCTGCCCCAGCGGCCAGCCGACCCGATGCACCATGCCCCAGCCGGTAAACGGCATGCTCAGCAAAGCCAGGCCCATCAACAACCAGATGAACACCCGTGGCCGTTGCAAGGTGCGACTACCGGCCGTTGCATCACCTTTGCGGCGCGCCAGAAAAACCCAGATCCCCAGCCCCAGCGCACTGGCCAGCAACACCACCGTTGCCACCACGTGCGCCATCTTCAGGGCAGTTAACGTTTCCATTGTTCGATTTCCTTAGGGCCTGCCCATCAGCGTAGCCGCTCAGCCAAGAAACAGCTTATAGGCCGCGTTGTCGCTTTCGTCCCAGTACGGGTAGCCGATCTCCGCCAGCGCCGCCGGTACCAGATGACGCTCGTCATGCGGAACTTGCAGACCTGCGACGACACGGCCATCCGCCGCACCATGGTTGCGGTAATGGAACATCGAGATGTTCCAGCGTCCGCCGAGCTTGTTGAGAAAGTTGAACAGCGCGCCCGGGCGCTCCGGGAATTCGAAGCGCAGCACCACTTCATCGACCACCTGCGCCGCGCGCCCGCCGACCATGTGGCGGATGTGCAGCTTGGCCAGCTCGTTGTCGGTCAGATCGATGACCGGAAAGCCCTGCTCGGCCAGACTCGCCAACAGTGCGCTGCGCGGGTCGTTTTCCGGGTGCGTCTGCACGCCGACGAAGATGTGCGCTTCGCTGCCGGTGTTGTAGCGGTAGTTGAATTCGGTGATCTGGCGCTTGCCGATCGCTTCGCAGAAGGCCTTGAAGCTGCCGGCCTGCTCCGGAATGGTCACGGCGATGATCGCTTCACGGCCCTCGCCCAGCTCGGCGCGCTCGGCGACGTGGCGCAGACGGTCGAAGTTGACGTTGGCCCCGGAGTCGATGGCGACGAAGGTCTGGCCACTGACGCCGCGCAACTCGACGTACTTCTTGATCCCGGCCACGCCCAAGGCGCCGGCAGGTTCGGTGATCGAGCGGGTATCGTCGTAGATATCCTTGATTGCCGCACAGATTTCGTCGGTGCTGACGGTGATCACCTCGTCGACGTAATCCTTGCAGATGTCGAAGGTGTGCTGACCGATCTGAGCCACCGCCACGCCGTCGGCGAAGATACCCACGGTCGGCAGCACCACGCGCTCACCGGCGGCCATGGCCGCTTGCAGGCAGTTGGAGTCGTCCGGCTCGACGCCGATGACCTTGATGTCCGGCCGCAGGTATTTCACGTACGCCGCGATGCCGGCAATCAGACCGCCGCCACCGACCGGAACGAAGATCGCGTCCAGCGGTTGCGGGTGCTGGCGCAGAATTTCCATCGCCACGGTGCCCTGCCCGGCAATGGTGTGCGGATCGTCGTACGGGTGGATGTAGACGTAGCCCTTTTCATCGACCAGTTTCAGCGAGTAGGCCAGTGCTTCCGGGAACGAATCACCGTGCAACACCACTTTGCCGCCGCGCGAACGCACGCCTTCGACCTTGATCTCCGGAGTAGTCTTGGGCATCACGATGGTCGCTTTCACGCCCAGCACTTTCGCCGCCAGCGCCAGACCCTGCGCATGGTTGCCCGCCGACGCGGTGACCACGCCACGGGCGCGTTCTTCGTCAGTCAGCTGGGTCAACTTGTTGTAGGCGCCGCGAATCTTGAACGAGAACACCGGCTGCAAGTCTTCACGCTTGAGCCAGATGTCATTGCCCAGCCGCTCGGAGAGCTGACGAGCGTTCTGCAGCGGGGTTTCTACGGCAACGTCATAAACGCGCGAGGTGAGGATCTTTTTGACGTACTGTTCGAGCATCGGAAAGCATCACTGGCGATTGGGCGGGACCGACGAGTCTAACCCGGCTTTTGGGCGCACGACCACACTGAACAGGGGGTTTTAGGGTGTGGAGACCTATTGTGGCGAGGGAGCTTGCTCCCGCTCGGCTGCGCAGCAGTCGTAAATCAGAACATACGATTTGTCTGAAAGAATGCAAAAGGACCGCTTCGCGCTCCAGCGGGAGCAAGCTCCCTCGCCACAGGGGTGTTTCCCCCTTCACCACCTCGGCGCCTATAATGCCGGCCTTTCCGTTCTCCCCTTGCCCGCTTCCGGAGCCCGCATGACCCAGGATCAACTCAAACAGGCAGTGGCTCAGGCCGCCGTCGACTTCATCCTTCCGAAACTCGACGACAAGAGCATCGTCGGGGTCGGCACCGGCTCCACTGCCAACTGCTTCATCGATGCGCTGGCCCAGCACAAGGGCGCGTTCGATGGCGCGGTTGCCAGCTCCGAAGCCACTGCCGCGCGCCTCAAGGGCCACGGCATTCCGGTGTATGAACTGAACACCGTCAGCGACCTGGAGTTCTACGTCGACGGCGCCGATGAAAGCGACGAACACCTGAACCTGATCAAGGGCGGCGGCGCGGCCCTGACCCGCGAGAAGATCGTCGCGGCCGTGGCCAAGACCTTCATCTGCATCGCCGACGCCAGCAAACTGGTGCCGGTGCTGGGCGAATTCCCGCTGCCAGTGGAAGTGATTCCGATGGCCCGCAGCCATGTCGCCCGCCAACTGGTGAAACTGGGCGGCGACCCGGTGTACCGCGAAGGCGTGCTGACCGACAACGGCAACATCATCCTCGACGTGCACAACCTGCAGATCACCAACCCGGTGGAGCTGGAAGCGCAGATCAATGCGATCGTTGGTGTGGTCACCAACGGCCTGTTCGCGGCGCGTCCGGCGGATCTGTTGCTGCTGGGCACCAGCGAAGGTGTGAAAACCCTCAAAGCTGAATAATTCAGGCTGTCCACATTTTTATGGGCAGATGAAAAAACCTGTGGGAGCTGGCTTGCCAGCGATGGCGGCCTGTCAGTCAACATTGATGTTGAAAGTGATGGCCCCATCGCTGGCAAGCCAGCTCCCACAGTGTTTTGGGGTGTTGGTTAGTTCTGCGCAGGTTTCTTGAAGACGTAAAACAGATTCGGCTCACTCACCAGATACAACGTCCCGTCATCATCCATCGCAATGCCTTCGGCCTGCGGCACGCTCTTGCGCAAGCCCTGCCGGCCCTTGTTCAGCGACAGCGTGCTCAACGGCCGCCCGTCCACATCCAGTTCCAGAATCAGCCCCGACTCGTCGGACAGCGCCAGCAAATGGCCGCTGCGCTCGTCGTATTGCAGGCTCGACAGATCGCGCACGAACATCCCGGCATCGCGCTTGGGGTTGTTGATCACGTGTACCGCGTAGGATTTTTCCGGATTGAAGTGCGGGAAACCGTGCACTTCATAAATCAGCATCGGGTCACGCTCCTTGGCGACGAACAGGCGTTTGCCCACCGAGTCATAGGCCAGACCTTCGAAACCCTTGTTGCCACTCATGTGCACGCCGAGGGTCATTTGTTCGGCGTCTGCTGCATCGAGGAACGTGGTGTCCCGCTCCAGATGCACCTTGATCAGGCGTTGCTCGCGCTCGTCGGTGATCACGTAAGTGTCGGCGCTGATGAACTCAACCGCTTCCGCATCACCAAAGCCAATCAGCGCGATGCGCCGCAGGATCTTGCCCTCCAGCGACAACTCGACCAGTTCGGCATTCTTGTTGGTCAAGGTGAACAGGCTTTTGCGCACCGGATCGAAGGTCAACGCCGAGACATCGTCGTTCAGCCCGTCGATGACCCGGGCTTCCACCTCGACCCGGTATTGATCCAGACCAATGGCCTGGCTGTTCAACGGTTGCCACAGGCTGTGCAGATTGAACCAGGCGCGCTCGAACAGGCGCAGGTATTGGCCGATCGCGACCAATGCGATCAGGACAATCACCGACAGGATGACGATCAGGGGTTTGGGACGGGCAAGTCGAAGCATTCAGGCAGGCTCGGGATCAAAACAGGCGGATGAAATATCACGCCTGTCTGAACTGAAGCTTAATGGCCACTTGCCCTTTCCCACAACAGAACCGTGCAGGAGCTGCCGCAGGCTGCGATCTTTTGATCTTGATCTTGAAAAACAAAAGCAAAAGATCGCAGCCTGCGGCAGCTCCTACAGGGGAGAGATTCGGGCTGCTACTTTTGTTTTTCGAAGCGGTAGAACAGATTCGGCTCGCTGACCATGTACAGCGTACCGGCGTCGTCCATGGTCACGCCTTCGGCGCGAGGGATGGTGCTCTTCAGGCCATTGAAGCCGCCGAGCAGGGTCATGAAGCTGACCTGCTCGCCCTTCTCGTCCAGCTCCAGCAGCAGATGCGAGTCGGCGGACAGCACCAAGGTGTGGCCGGTACGCGGGTCGATGGCCAGCGCCGAGAGGTTGCGGATATCCAGTTCATCATTGGCAAGCTTCTGCTTGTCGCCCTTGAGGATCTGGCTACCGTCGCTTTTCCAGGTGAACAGCGCAGGCGGACGCTCTTCGCCCAGCAGCAACTGCTGATTGCGCGGATCCCAGGTGATTGCTTCGAACGCCTTGTTCTGGTTTTTCGACGGGCCGAGGTCGTATTTCGGGAAATCGGCGATATTCAGTTCGCGAGTGCTGGCATCGACCTTGACGATGGTCAGCAGGTGCTCGCGCTCATCGACGATCGCCATCAGGCCGTTTTCCATCACTGTCACGCCTTCCGGGTTGGTCCAGCCCACCAGCGGCATCTTGCGCAGCACATCACCTTGCAGAGTCAGCTCGACCAGGAACGGATTCTTGCCCATCACCGAAAACAGGGTTTTGGTCTGCGGGTTGTAGGACAGATCCGAAGCCTCGTCCTTTTCCATGCCCGGCAGCAGTTTGCCGTCGATGACCGCCCGATAGTCCGGCAGCCAGATGCTTGCCTTCTGCTCAGCCTGAGTCTCGAGACGCTCGCGCAGCCACAGCAGACCACGGTCGTCCCAATGCATGATATGCGCCACGCCATAAGCGACAGCGAGCACCAGCAACAGCCAGACATACCAGCGCAGGGCGGAACGTGAGCGACGAGGAGGATTGAGCTGAGTGTGAGCTGACATCAGGGACGCATTCCGAAAATTCAGGCTATGGGTAATAGCACAAAGAGGCCGGCTCAGACGCCAGAATGAGAGGAATTATCCGGACAGAATGTGAAAAAAACGGCAAATGGCGGGATTGTCGTGCGGCTTTGCGAGCCGCGACACAGAGCCAATGCAGGAGCGGGCACTTGTGGCGAGGGAGCTTGCTCCCGCTGGGGCGCGAAGCGACCCTGCTTTTCACTTCAAAAAGCAGGGGCCTGCTGCGCAGTCCAGCGGGAGCAAGCTCCCTCGCCACAGTTGCCGTGTATCGGATGCGTTCGGTCAGCGCACGCTGCTGCTGAAGCTGCTCGCGCCAACCAGTTCCAGCACGATGTCGTCGCCGACATTCAGCGGGCCGACGCCCACTGGCGTGCCGGTAAGGATCACGTCGCCGGCCTGCAGCGAGAAGCAGCCGGCCATGTGCTGGATCATAGGCACGATCGGGTTGAGCATCGCGCTGCTGTTGCCGTCCTGACGCACTTCACCGTTGATGGTCAGGCGAATGCCGATGTCGGTCAGGTCAGGGAAAGTGCTGCCGACCACGAACGGCGCGATCACCGCGGCGCCGTCGAACGACTTGGCGATTTCCCATGGCAGGCCCTTGGACTTGAGTTCGGCCTGCTTGTCGCGCAGGGTCAGGTCCAGCGCCGGGGCGAAACCGGAGATCGCATCCAGCACTTCTTCGCGGCTCGGTTTGGTCGACAGTGGCTTGCCGATCAACACGGCGATTTCCGCTTCGTAGTGCACCGAACCGCGCTCGGTCGGAATGCTGAAACCGCCTTCCAGCGGCACCACGCAACTGCCTGGCTTGATGAACAGCAACGGCTCGGTAGGCACCGGGTTGTCCAGTTCCTTGGCGTGTTCGGCGTAATTACGGCCTATGCACACCACTTTCCCGATCGGGAAGTGGATGCGCGTGCCGTCGACATACTGGTGCTGATAGCTCATTTACCGACTCCTGCCTTCATTGATTCAGGGGATTGCCAATCAAACCGCGAAGATCTTGCCCGGGTTCATGATGCCGTTGGGGTCGAACACCGCTTTGACCGCTTTCATGTACTCGATTTCGACCGGCGAACGGCTGTACGTCAAGTAGTCGCGCTTGGTCATGCCCACGCCGTGCTCGGCGGAGATCGAACCGTTGTACCTCTCGACGGTTTCGAACACCCATTTGTTGACGGTCGCGCACTTGGCGAAGAACTCGTCCTTGCTCAGGTTATCCGGCTTGAGGATGTTCAGGTGCAGGTTGCCGTCGCCGATGTGGCCGAACCAGACGATTTCAAAATCCGGATAGTGTTTGCCGACGATCGCGTCGATTTCCTGCAGAAATGCCGGGACTTTCGACACAGTGACCGAGATGTCGTTCTTGTACGGTGTCCAGTGCGAGATGGTTTCGGAGATGTACTCGCGCAGCTTCCACAGGTTCTGCAGCTGGGTTTCGCTCTGGCTCATCACACCGTCCAGCACCCAGCCCTGCTCGACGCAGTGTTCGAAGGTTTCCAACGCCGTGTTGGCCACTTCCTCGCTGGTCGCTTCGAATTCCAGCAGCGCATAAAACGGGCACTCGGTCTCGAACGGCGCCGGCACATCGCCACGGCCCAGCACTTTGGCCAGCGCCTTGTCGGAGAAGAATTCGAACGCGGTCAGGTCGAGTTTGCCCTGGAACGCATGCAGCACCGGCATGATCGAGTCGAAGTCGGCGGTGCCGAGGACCATCGCGGTGAGGTTTTTCGGCGCACGATCCAGGCGCATGGTCGCTTCGACCACGAAACCGAGGGTGCCTTCGGCGCCGATGAACAACTGGCGCAGGTCGTAACCGGTGGCGTTCTTGATCAGGTCTTTGTTCAGCTCCAGCACATCGCCCTTGCCGGTGACCACTTTCAGGCCAGCGACCCAGTTACGGGTCATGCCGTAGCGAATCACCTTGATCCCGCCGGCATTGGTGCCGATATTGCCGCCAATCTGGCTCGAACCAGCGGAGGCGAAGTCAACCGGGTAATACAAGCCGTTCTCTTCGGCGATGTTCTGCAGGTGCTCGGTGACCACGCCGGCTGACACACGGCGGTGCGGTCAGTGAGGTTCACGTCGAGAATCTGGTTCATGTAGTCGAACGACACCACCACTTCGCCATTCGCGGCGACGGCGGCGGCGGACAGCCCGGTGCGCCCGCCCGACGGCACCAGCGCCACCTTGTGGGCATTGGCCCAGCGGACGATCGCCTGCACCTGTTCGATGGTCTTGGGAAACACGATGGCGCAGGGCGCGGGCGCGAAGTGCTTGGTCCAATCCTTGCCGTATGCATTCAGGGAGTCGGCGTCGGTCAGGACCTTGCCAGGCTCGACCAGGGTCTTCAGTTCATCAATCAGGGCAGGATTGGTCATCGACAGAACTCTCGAACAATTCATGGTCATCCTGAGAACGCTTCACGTCGCAGGAATGAGTGATTAGCGGGGCGGCTATGCTAGCATACCGACCCCGCAGGCCAGTGCCCAAGGCCGGTTCTGCGGTAACGGCTTTCCTGCCGTTTGGGTCAGCTCCAGGCTGCTCCCCTCCCTGCCATTTTTCTCCGGGATACAGGTTTACGCAGATGAGCAAGACTTCTCTCGATAAGAGCAAGATCAAGTTCCTTCTTCTCGAAGGCGTCCACCAATCGGCTGTCGACGTCCTCAAGGCGGCGGGCTACACCAGCATCGAATACCTTACAGGCTCCTTGCCGGAAGCCGAGCTCAAGGAAAAGATCGCTGACGCTCACTTCATCGGCATTCGTTCGCGCACCCAACTGACCGAAGAGATCTTCGATCACGCGAAGAAGCTGGTCGCGGTCGGCTGTTTCTGCATCGGCACCAACCAGGTTGACCTGAGTGCTGCCCGCGAGCGCGGCATCGCCGTGTTCAACGCGCCGTACTCCAACACCCGCTCCGTCGCGGAACTGGTGCTGGCCGAAGCGATCCTGCTGCTGCGCGGCATCCCTGAGAAAAACGCTTCCTGCCACCGTGGCGGCTGGATCAAATCCGCAGCCAACTCCTTCGAGATCCGTGGCAAGAAACTCGGCATCGTCGGCTACGGCTCGATCGGTACGCAGCTGTCGGTTCTGGCGGAAGGTCTGGGCATGCAGGTGTTCTTCTACGACACCGTGACCAAGCTGCCGCTGGGCAACGCCACGCAGGTCGGCAACCTGCACGAGCTGCTGGGCATGTCCGACATCGTCACCCTGCACGTACCGGAAACCGCTGCGACCCAGTGGATGATCGGCGAGAAGGAAATCCGCGCCATCAAGAAGGGCGGCATCCTGATCAACGCCGCGCGCGGCACCGTGGTCGAGCTGGACGCCCTGGCGGACGCGATCAAGGACAAGCACCTGATCGGCGCGGCCATCGACGTGTTCCCGGTGGAGCCACGCTCCAACGACGAAGAGTTCGAAAGCCCGCTGCGTGGCCTGGACAACGTGATCCTGACCCCGCACATCGGTGGCTCGACTGCCGAAGCGCAGGCCAACATCGGTCTGGAAGTGGCGGAAAAACTGGTCAAGTACAGCGACAACGGTACCTCCGTTTCGTCGGTGAACTTCCCGGAAGTGGCCCTGCCGGCTCACCCTGGCAAGCACCGTCTGCTGCACATCCACGAGAACATTCCGGGTGTGATGAGCGAGATCAACAAGGTCTTCGCCGAAAACGGTATCAACATCTCCGGTCAGTTCCTGCAGACCAACGAGAAAGTCGGTTACGTGGTGATCGACGTCGACGCCGAATACTCGGAGCTGGCGCAAGAGAAGCTGCAACACGTCAACGGTACTATCCGTAGCCGCGTGTTGTTCTGATCCGACGCTGAGCGACAAAAAAAGGGAGCCTTCGGGCTCCCTTTTTCATGCAACGCCGAAATTTATTTGACGTTGACGGTGATTTTCTTCGAGACGATCGGCGGATCGAACGCCATGTGGCCGCTGTCGCCCAGCTCCAGCTGCAAGGTGTGCTTGCCCGGGGCCAGTTTGATCGTGGCCTCGGTCTGCGCCTTGCCGAAGTGCATGTGGTTGGCGTCGGTCGGCACGACGGAACCGGCCGGAACGATTTCCTTGGCATCGATCAGCAGGTGATGGTGACCGGTGTTCTTGGTGACATCACCGGCCGGTGCCAACGCGATGTCCTTGACCCCGAACTTGACCTTGAACTCCTGAGAAACCGTGGCCCCGTCCTCGGGAGAAACGATGAACACTTCGGCACCTTTGGGCGCCGGGGTCGCTGCACTGGCCAGCACTGAAACACCCATCAACAGGCCAGCCAAGGCTGCTCGTGACATAAACGTTTTCATTCTCTTCTCCAGTTTTTCCGTAAAATCCGCGCGGTCATGACAACTTCATGACCATTCGTTGTCGAAGGCACTCGACAACCATAGCAAAGCGAGCCTGACTCAGAGCATCGCAATAATGATTTCAAAGGAGTGACCATGCGCTTTCTGCCTGGCCTGATCTGCCTGCTACCCCTTCTGAGCCCTCTGGCTCACGCCGAACTGATTGATGACGTCAACGACCGTGGCGAGTTGCGCATAGCCCTTGAGGCTAATACACCGCCCTTCAATTTCAAGGATGGCGACACACTCACGGGGTTCGAGGTCGAGCTTGGGCAACTGCTGGCCAACGAGCTGGATGTGCGCGCCGACTTCATCGTCACCGACGAAGCCGACCTGCTCCAGGGCGTTGAAAGCGGCAAGTACGACGTTGCGCTCAACCACATAGCACTGACACCTGAACTCAAGGATCGTTTCGACGTCAGCGAGTCTTACGGCAAGGTCGATTCGCAGTTGTGGGCAAAGAAGGATGAGCAGCCACGGCCGATGGTGCTGGTGCAGGCACTGACCGAGGAGAAACCGAAGGCGACCCCGGTGGAGCTGGCGATCCCGTTTCAGAAGGGCAACCCGGCGTTTCACGCCAGCCTGGAAGGTGCTTTGCAGCGGATCAAGGCGGATGGGCGATTGGCGGCGTTGTCCGCGAAGTGGTTCACCGAACCTAAATGAACACACAAACCCTGTAGGAGTGAGCCTGCTCGCGATAGCGGTCTGTCAGTCATTCACTCATGTGCTGATAGACCGCTATCGCGAGCAGGCTCACTCCTACAGGGGGTCAACGGTGGTTTTTAGTCGAGTTGGGTCAGGGCCATTGCGGCCTGCAGTAGTTCGAGTTCACTGAAGACTTGCACCCCATGGCGTTTGAGCAACGCCGCCGTTACGCCTTCTCCCGAGACCTTCACGCCACTGAACGTCCCGTCATAAGTCAGCAAATTCCCGCAGGAAGGACTGTTGGCCTTGAGCACCGCGACGTGGATGCCGTGTTTCTGCACCAGCGCCAGCGCCTGCCGCGCGCCGTCGAGAAACTGCGCGCTGACGTCCTCGCCTTCGGTGGTGATCACCGCCGCCTTGCCATCGAGCACTTCGGCGCCCTGCCCGCCGGGGATTTCCGCCGCAGCACGTGGAGTCGGCAGGCCACCGGCGACTTCCGGACACAACGGCACCACACGCCCTTCGGCGATCCACCGCTCAAGCAGATCGAACGGCCCGCTGGCCCCGCCGTCGTAACGCACGCGGTGGCCCAACAGGCAGCGGCTGACCAGAATCTTCTGCATATCAGAACGGCTCGTTGCCACGGCGGCGGAACCAGCCGGTCAACGACAGGCGTTCGCGGTGCGCCGGCAGCACTTCATGGGGCACTTCGCCGGAGAGGAACACCACCAGACAGCCGCCAGTCGGTTGCACGTCATGCACCCGGTCTTCGTCCAGATACATGCGCAACTGACCGCCGTCTTCCGGCAGCCACGCGTCATTGAGGTAGACCACCGCCGAGACCATGCGCCGGTCGTCGTCGCGAAAACGATCAACGTGCTTGCGATAGAAAGCGCCCGGCGGATACAGGGCGAAATGGCACTCGAAATCCTCGAGGCCGAGGAACAGCCCACGATTGAGCGCCTCGCGCAGGCTGTCCATCAGGTGCAGATAACGGTCGCTGGCCTCGGCCTGGCCCGGGTCGATCCACTGGATGTGGTCGCCACGAATGCCCTCGCGAATCTCCGAAAACGGCCCACGACCCACCGCCGCCGGCGCCAGTTCACCCTCGGCTTCACGTTTGCGGCACTCAGCCGCCAGCTCACGGGTCAAACCCGCGGGCAGGAAAATGTTCTGCTGCGACCAGCCATGCTCGGCCAGGTCGTCGACGATGCGTAACAGCAGCGGGTGTTCAGAGGATATTTGCATGGCGCGCATAGTATGCCTGCGGCAAGAAATCCGACAGAGCCACACGGCGGCTTGATACGAATTCTCGACAAGTACCGGCACCGCACGGAGAATAGTCCGCTGCTGACAGGAGTCCCTATGCGCCGTTTGCTTTTTTCACTGTTGATGTTCTGCGTTTTGCCCGCCTGGGCGGACGGCCACGATCAGTTGTACAAGATCGCCGGCTGGCCAGATCAACGTGCGCATTTCAATGATGCCCTGAGTGCCGCGCAGCAGCGCTACCAGAACAACCTGCCACCGGCGGTGTTTCAAGCCCTGGTCAACAACAGCAACCAGCGCTTCGCCCCGCAGGCCATGGATCAGCGTGCCGAAGCGCAACTGCGTCAGCACCTTGCCGATCCACAACCGGCGCTGACTTTCTTCCAGTCACCGCTGGGCAAGAAAATCGTCGCCGCTGAATTGCTTGCCACCCGTCGCGATCAACTGGCGAAGAACGCCAAGGGCCTGCCGAAGATGCAGGCCAGCGACAGCCGCCTGCTGATCATCGGCCATCTGGCCCAGGCGCTGCCCGCCCGCGAGGCCGGTGCCGAGGTCAGCCTGGCGATTGCCGGCGTGGCGGCGGACAGTTTGAGTTCGATGATTCCCGGCCTGCTCGGCGGCGGTCAGGCGCAAGGCATGTTGAACGGCCAGCGCCAGCGCCTGATGGAGCAGATCGGCGCCGATTTGAACAACACGCTGCTCTACGTTTATCGCGATCTGTCGGATGACGAACTGGAGCAGTTCGCGACCTTTGCCGAGTCCAGCGAGGGCAAGGCGTATTACCAGGCGGCGCTGGCAGCGATCCGGGCGGGTTTGGCGGTGGGGCAAAGCTCTTCGAACCTTGGCCAGTAAGCTTTATCGCCTTTCAGACCGCCATCGCGAGCAGGCTCACTCCTACAGGAGACCGCGATCAATTGTAAGAGTGAGCCTGCTCGCGATAAGGCCCTCGAAGACGCTAGAGATTCCGCCCCCTGATCCGCTTGTTCAGAAACTCGAAATATTCCTCGCGCATCTCCAGAGTCTCGTTCGCCAGATGATGCCGCGCCTCCGGCAGCAGCAGAATCTGTGGCCGGTCGAACTTCCATTTCATCACTTGCAGGTTGTGCTGCCAGTCCACGGTCATGTCTGCCTGCCCCTGAATGATCAGCGGCCGTCGCGGACTTTTTTTCGCGTGTTCGACGCGGATGATCCAGCGCGACAGCGCACCGACCCACGCGGTCGGCAAGCGTTTGGGCTGTAACGGGTCGGTCTGCAGAAACGGCAGGAAATCCGGGTCGTTGGAGTTCTCGCTGAAACGCCGGGTGACGCCTCGCACGAAAGGCCTCAGCAGGTAATAACTGAGCTGCGACCAGCCCCAGGCGCGCGGACGTACCAGTGGCGCCAGCAGAATCAGATGCCCCTGCGCCGGACTGTGCTCGCCATGGTTGAGCACATGGTCGACGACAATCGCGCCGCCAGTGCTTTGCCCGCACAGGTGCCAGGGCTGCGGCAGCGCAATCGAACTGGCTTCAGCGAACAACGCCTGCAAGGTGTCCTGATATTCGGAGAAGTCGCGAATGCTCGCCCGCGCTCCGCTCGACAGGCCATGCCCCGGCAAGTCGCAGGCGATGACGGCAAAATCCTGATCCAGCGCCCACTCGATCACATGCCGGTACAAACCGGTGTGATCGTAAAAACCGTGCAGCAGAAACAGCGTGCCCTTGACCTTCTCCGGCCACCAGCAATGGCTGACCAGCTCGTAACCATCGACTTCGAAACGGCCCATGCCGCGCCAGACATCACGCTCCGGGAAGTCGGTTTTATAAAACCGCTGATACGCCTTGGCCTCGTCCGACAACGGCTGCCACTGGGCCAAAGGCTTGAGGCTGGCGCGTAAATGATCGGCATCGAAAGTGTCAGGCATGCGGGTATTCCAAAGCGGTAAACAGACTTTATCGGCCTGCGATATTCATCTGTTGCGACAAGCATGGCAAGCTAGCCCACCTTCGAGGACCCAAAAACCATGCGCTCGCCCTACCGCACCGCACTGTTTGCCAGCCTGCTCGCGCTTGTGTGTGCCGGGGTGCTGTGGGCGGCGTACGACTGGTTTCAGGGGCGCTATCTGCGTGCATTCAGTCAGCACACGGCGGTGTTTTCCGGGGATCCGTTGCGTCTGCCGGATGAGCTGGCCGGTCCCGGCAAAATCCGCCTCGTGCACTTCTGGGACCCGGCCTGCCCGTGCAACGTCGGCAATCAACAGCACCTGACCGAGATGGTCGAGCAGTACGGCGCGCGCGGTGTGGAATTCTTCGCCGTGCAGCGCGCCGGCTCCCACGGCCAGCTGCCCGCCACCCTGAGCAATCTGAAAACCATCGCGGTATTGCCCGGCTCCGAGCAGATCCCGGCCAGTCCCGCCGTGGCGATCTGGGACCGTAGCGGCAAACTGGCGTACTTCGGGCCGTACAGCGAAGGGCTGACCTGCAATTCCAGCAACAGTTTTATCGAACCGATCCTCAATGCCCTGACCGATGATCGCCCGGTCAACGCCACGCACACCCTGGCGGTCGGTTGTTATTGCCCGTGGCCGGTGGTGGCGCAGTAAGGCATTCCGGACTTTTCGAGGACAGCGATGCACGGCACGGAAGGTCTGTGCTAATTGTTTGCAGCCCGACGGGCGGCAATCCCGCATGCACAAGGAGTCACCATGAAACGCGTCTTCACCGTTCTTGCCTTGCTCATCGTTGTCCTGCTCGCCGGCGTCGGCGGGTACGTCTACAGCAAGCAACCAACGCGTCAGGGCCAGGTGGAGCTGCGCAATCTGCAGGGTTCGGTGACCGTGCGCTATGACGAACGCGGGGTGCCGCATATTCGTGCCGAGAACGAAACCGATCTGTATCGCGCCCTCGGCTACGTGCACGCTCAAGACCGACTGTTCCAGATGGAAGCCATGCGCCGCCTCGCACGCGGCGAGTTGGCTGAAGTGCTCGGGCCGAAGCTGCTCGACACCGACAAACTGTTCCGCAGCCTGCGCATCCGCGAGCGCGCTGCCAGTTATGTCGCCAGCCTCGATAAGCAGTCACCGGCGTGGAAGGCCCTGCAAGCCTATCTGGACGGAATCAACCAATATCAGGACAGCCACGCCGCGCCGATCGAGTTCGACGTGCTGGGCATCCCCAAGCGGCCGTTCACCGCCGAAGACAGCATCAGCGTCGCCGGTTACATGGCCTACAGCTTTGCCGCCGCGTTTCGCACCGAGCCGTTGCTGACCTACGTGCGCGATCAACTCGGCGCCGATTACCTCAACGTCTTCGACCTCGACTGGCAGCCCAAGGGCGTGCTTGCCAAAGGTCACGCCAAAAAGACGCCGGCCCTCGCCGCCAGCGACTGGAAAGACCTCAACGCCCTCGCCCGCCTCAGCGAGCAGGCGCTGATTGAAAACGGCCTGCCGCAATTCGAAGGCAGCAACGCCTGGGTGATCGCCGGCAGCCGCAGCCAGAGCGGCAAACCGCTGCTGGCCGGTGATCCGCACATTCGTTTCTCGGTGCCGTCGGTGTGGTACGAGGCGCAGTTGTCGGCGCCGGGGTTTGAGTTGTACGGCCATCATCAGGCGTTGGTGCCGTTCGCGTTCCTGGGGCACAACCTCGATTTCGGCTGGAGCCTGACCATGTTCCAGAACGACGATCTGGATCTGATCGCCGAGAAGGTCAACCCGGACAATCCGAATCAGGTCTGGTACCACGGCCAGTGGACCGATCTGGTCAGCACCGAGCAGCAGATCGCGGTGAAGGGCCAGGCACCGGTGACGCTGACCCTGCGCCAGTCGCCCCACGGCCCGATCGTCAACGACGCCCTCGGCACCGCTGCCGGGAAAACACCGATCGCCATGTGGTGGGCGTTCCTCGAAACACCGAACCCGATTCTCGAAGGTTTCTACCAGCTCAACCGCGCCGATACCCTGGCCAAGGCCCGCGCCGCGGCGGCCAAGGTGCAGGCGCCGGGGCTGAACATCGTCTACGCCAACGCCAAGGGCGACATCGCCTGGTGGGCCTCGGCGCTGTTGCCCAAGCGCCCGGCCGGGGTCAAGCCGGAGTTCATTCTCGACGGCAGCGGCAATCAGGCGGACAAGGACGGTTATTACCCGTTCAGCGCCAACCCGCAGGAAGAAAATCCGCCGCGCGGCTACATCGTCTCGGCCAACTTCCAGCCGCTGTCACCGACCGGGATGGAGATTCCCGGTTACTACAACCTCGCCGATCGCGGTCAGCAGCTCAATCGCCAGCTCAGCGACAAGAACGTGAAATGGAGCAACGAGGCCAACCAGAAGCTGCAACTGGGCACCACCACCGCCTACGGCCCGCGCACCCTGGCGCCGCTGCTGCCGGTGCTGCGAGAAGTGGTGAGCGATCCGGCGCAGCTGAAACTGGTCGAGCAACTGGCACAGTGGCAAGGCGACTATCCGCTGGATTCGGTCAATGCCACAGTGTTCAACCAGTTCCTCTACGACCTCGCCGATGCGGCGATGCGTGATGAGCTGGGCAACGATTTCTTCGAAACGCTGCTGTCGACCCGGGTGATTGATGCAGCCCTGCCGCGCCTGGCGGCGAACGCGGATTCGCCCTGGTGGGACAACCGCAACACGCCGAACAAGGAAACTCGTGCCGACATCGTCAAAGCGGCGTGGCAAGCGAGCATGACGCACCTGAAACAGAGCCTCGGCGACAATCCGTCCGACTGGCAATGGGGTACGGCGCACACCCTGACCCATGGCCATCCACTGGGACAACAGAAGCCACTGGACCGCATCGTCAACGTCGGGCCGTTCGCCGCACCGGGCAGTCATGAAGTGCCGAACAACCTTTCGGCCAAGCTCGGCCCGGCGCCGTGGCCGGTGACTTACGGGCCTTCGACGCGGCGGCTGATGGACTTCGCCGACCCGGCGCACAGCCTGACCATCAACCCGGTCGGCCAGAGCGGCGTGCCGTTCGACAGCCACTACGACGATCAGGCCGAGGAGTACGTCGAGGGGATGTACGTGCAGGCGCACTTCAGCGAGGAAGAGGTGACGGCCAATACCCGCAGTACGTTGAAGCTGTTGCGGGCAAGGGCTGCCCAATAAATTTGTGCAGGCTGGTCTGGGCCCATCGCTGGCAAGCCAGCTCCCACAGTGTCTCTGGTGTTCTCATGATTTGTGAACGACACAAAACCCTGTGGGAGCTGGCTTGCCAGCGATGGGGTCCTTAAGAACGCAAGAGACCTTCAGAGCAGCCCAGCAAAATTCAGCCGAAACTGCTGCGGCGTCACCCCCAACCGGCGATTGAACACACTGCGCATGTGCTGCGCATCGCGAAACCCGCACTGGTACGCCACGGTCTTCAGCGGCGCCGTGGTGCTTTCCAGCAACACCCGCGCCGCATCCACCCGCGCACTTTCGACGAACTCCGCCGGGGTGACCCTTGCCTCGCGGGCGAACACCCTTGAGAAATTGCGCGCACTCATGTTCGCCGCATTCGCCAGATCGGCAATCGTCAAATCCCCGGTGAGGTTGGCCAGCACATACAACTGCACCATGGCCACCGCCGAGGTCGGCTCCGCATGCGGCGTGAGAAACGGACTGAACTGCGACTGTCCGCCCGAACGCTGGGTGAACACCACCAGCCGCTTGGCCACACTCAGCGCCACCTCGGCGCCGTGATCACGGGCCAACAGGTACAGCGACAGATCAATCCCGGCGGTGACCCCGGCCGAGGTGTAGAGCGCACCGTCCTCGACATACAGGCGATCGGCCTCGACTTGGGTCGATGGACACAACAGTGCCAAGGCTTCGGCATCGTTCCAGTGGGTGGTCACGGTGCGCCCTTCCAGCAACCCCGCCCGCGCCAGCATGAACGCTCCGTTGCAGATCGAACCGAAACGCCACGCACGGGCGCAGGCCTCTCGCAGCCACGTGTCGAATGGCTTGCCGAAATCCATGAACGGCAACTGCGGGCCGCCGGCGACGAGCAACAAGTCATAAGCAGCCGGCGCTTCGCTGAAATGCCGGTGTGCGCTGAGGTTCAGGCCATTGGAGCAAGCCATCGCCCCACGTTCGAGGCCAATCACCTCCAGCCGATAGTGATCCTCAGGCGGCAGAAAACGATTGGCCTCGGCGAACACATCCATCGGCCCGCTGACATCCAGCGCCTGCACGCCGGGAAACACCACGATGGCGACGGTTTTGTTCATAAGCCTCCTGGGGGCTCTTTGTGGCGAGGGGATTCATCCCCGATCGGCTGCGCAGCAGTCGTAGATCCTCACTGCGCGGTTTACCTGATACACCGAAACAGCAGGTTTTGGGACTGCTGCGCAGTCCATCGGGGATGAATCCCCTCACCACGGAGGAGCGCGATAAGCGCTCAAGCCGTGAGTTGGCACGATTTGCAGGTCGATTGGCAAGGATCGCAGCCATGCGTTGATTGTCCGTTTAGTGCCTCGGGGAACAGACTTTGCCCATCAGCGCCACGACGGCGTTTTCGATGAGGATACCTTCATGAGCACGACCATTGCCGGCATCAAGATCCCCGACAGCGCCCTCGCCCGGGCCACCACCGAGTACATTCGCGACATTGAATCCGACCTGCTCTACCACCACTCGCGCCGGGTGTTTCTGTTCGGCGCATTGAGCGGTGAGCGCCGGCAACTGGCCTACAACCCGGAGCTGCTGTACGTCGGCGCGATGTTCCATGACCTCGGGCTGGTCGAAGGCTATCGCAGCGCCGACGAGCGTTTCGAAGTGGATGGCGCCAACGCGGCAGCGGCGTTTCTCAAGCCGTACGGTCTGAGCGATGACGATATCGAGCAGGTGTGGCTGTCGATTGCCCTGCACACCACGCCGGGGGTGCCGAAGCATTTGCGGCCGACCGTGGCGCTGGTCACCGCCGGGGTTGAGATGGACGTGCTGGGCATGGATTACGCGGCGTTCAGCAGCACCCAGCGCGAGGCGGTGGTGCATGCGCATCCACGCGGAGAAGGTTTCAAGGAGTGCATCATCTGCGCGTTTGCCGACGGCTTGCGCTATCGCCCGCAGACCACGTTCGGCAACGTGAAGACCGATGTGCTGAAGGATCAGGAGCCGGGGTTCAAACCGCTGAACTTTGTTGAGGTCATCCGCCAATCTCCCTGGATTTCCTGAGCTCCAAAAGCAAAAGATCGCAGCCTGCGGCAGCTCCTACAGTGGAATGCGATCCCTGTAGGAGCTGCCGCAGGCTGCGATCTTTTTGCCTGTCAGGCCGCTTCCGGCGCAGGCGCGCGGCGCACGTCCGGTTGCTTCCACGAATCGGCGGCGCCTTCTTCGATGGCTTGCTGGATGGCTTTCTTGCGCGCTTCTTCGGCACGGCGGCTGAAGAACCACACCAGGAACGTCACGATCGACACCGCCAGCAGAATCAGACTGGCCACCGCGTTGATCTCAGGCTTCACGCCCAGACGCACCGCCGAGAACACTTCCATCGGCAGCGTGGTCGAGCCCGGTCCGGAAACGAAGCTCGCCAGTACCAGATCGTCCAGCGACAGAGCGAACGACATCATGCCGCCCGCTGCCAGCGACGGCGCGATCATCGGGATGGTGATCAGGAAGAACACCTTCCACGGCCGCGCACCGAGGTCCATCGCCGCTTCTTCGATCGACAGGTCCAGCTCACGCAGACGCGCCGACACCACCACCGCCACATACGCCGCACAGAACGTCGTGTGGGCGATCCAGATGGTGACGATGCCGCGTTCCTGCGGCCAGCCGATCATCTGCGCCATGGCCACGAACAGCAGCAACAGCGACAGACCGGTGATCACTTCCGGCATCACCAACGGCGCGGTGACCAGGCCACCGAACAGCGTGCGGCCCTTGAAGTGGGTGATGCGGGTCAGCACGAAGGCTGCCAGCGTGCCCAGCGCCACGGCAGCAACTGCGGTGTAGCAGGCGATTTCCAGCGAGCGCACCACCGAGCCCATCAGTTGGGTGTTGTCGAGCAGGCCGACGTACCACTTGATCGACCAGCCGCCCCACACCGTCACCAGTTTCGAGGCATTGAACGAGTAGATCACCAGGATCAACATCGGCAGGTAGATGAACAACAGACCCAGAACCAGCATCAGGCTGGAGAAACGGATGCGTTTCATTCTTTGCCCTCCATTTCCTTGGCCTGACTGCGGTTGAACAGGATGATCGGCACAATCAGGATCGCCAGCATCACCACCGCCAGGGCGGACGCCACCGGCCAGTCACGGTTGTTGAAGAACTCTTGCCAGAGCACTTTACCGATCATCAGGGTTTCCGGGCCGCCAAGCAGTTCCGGGATCACGAACTCGCCGACCACCGGGATGAACACCAGCATGCAGCCGGCGATGATCCCGTTCTTGGACAGCGGAATAGTGATTTTCCAAAAGCTGTTGAAGGTGCTCGAACCGAGGTCGGAAGCGGCTTCCAGCAGGCTCTGATCGTGCTTCACCAGGTTGGCGTACAGCGGCAGGATCATGAACGGCAGGTACGAATAAACCACGCCGATGTACACCGCCAGGTTGGTGTTGAGGATCTGCAGCGGCTCGTCGATAAAGCCCATGCTCATCAGGAAACCGTTGAGCAGGCCGTTGTTGCTGAGGATGCCCATCCACGCGTAAACGCGGATCAGGATCGCGGTCCAGGTCGGCATCATGATCAGCAGCACCAGCACCGTCTGCAGCTCTTTGCGCGCACTGGCGATGGCGTAGGCCATCGGGTAGCCGATCAGCAGGCACAGCAGCGTGCTGAAGAACGCCATCTTCAGCGAGCCGAGGTAGGCGGCGATGTACAACTCGTCGTCGCCGAGCATCGCGTAGTTGCCCAGGTTCAGCAGCAGTTGCAGCTTCTGCTCGGCGAAGGTGTAGATCTCGGTGTACGGCGGGATGGCCACGTCGGCTTCAGCGAAGCTGATCTTCAGGACGATGAAGAACGGCAGCATGAAGAACAGGAACAGCCAGATGAACGGAACCCCGATGACCAGTTGCCGGCCATTGGGAATTATTCGGTTGAGCCGTCGTTTGAACTTGCGCATGTTCATGAGCGAAGTACCACGCCGCTGTCGTCTTCCCACCACACGTAAACCTGATCGCCCCAGGTCGGACGCTGGCCGCGACGTTCGGCGTTGGCGACAAACGACTGCACCAGTTTGCCGCTCGGCAATTCGACGTAGAACACCGAGTGCCCGCCGAGGTAGGCGATGTCATGCACCTTGCCGCTCGACCAGTTGTATTCGCAGGTCGGCATTTCGGCGGTGACCAGCAGCTTCTCCGGACGAATCGCGTAGGTCACGGATTTGTCCTGCACCGAGGTGCTGATGCCGTGGCCGACGTAGATCTGCCGGTCGAGGTCCTTACAGGTGATAGTCGCGTGGCCTTCGGCGTCGTCGATCACTTCGCCTTCGAAGATGTTCACGTTGCCGATGAATTCGCAGACCAGACGGCTGGTCGGGGTTTCGTAGATGTCGATCGGGCTGCCGATCTGAGCGATCCAGCCCAGGTGCATGATCGCGATGCGCTCGGCCATGGTCATGGCCTCTTCCTGGTCGTGGGTCACCATCACGCAGGTCACGCCCACACGCTCGATGATTTCCACCAGTTCCAGCTGCATCTGCGAACGCAGTTTCTTGTCCAGTGCGCCCATCGGCTCGTCGAGCAGCAGCAGCTTCGGCCGCTTGGCCAACGAGCGTGCCAGGGCCACACGCTGCCGCTGACCGCCGGACAGTTGATGCGGCTTGCGCTTGGCGTACTGGCTCATCTGCACCAGTTTGAGCATCTCGGCCACGCGCGCATCGATCTCGGCGTTCGGAATCTTGTCCTGCTTGAGGCCGAAGGCAATGTTCTGCGCCACGGTCATGTGCGGGAACAAGGCGTACGACTGGAACATCATGTTGATCGGTCGCTCGTACGGCGGCATGTCGGTGATGTCGACGCCGTCGAGGAAAATGCGCCCCTCCGTGGGCCGTTCGAACCCTGCAGCATCCGCAGCAGCGTGGATTTGCCCGATCCCGAACCGCCGAGCAGGGCGAAGATCTCGCCTTTCTTGATTTCCAGGGACACATCGTCCACGGCAATCGTCTCGTCGAACTTCTTCGTGACCCGGTCGATTTTGACCAGCACCTGCTTAGGTGTCTGGTCGCCCTCGAGGGCTTTCTTATAGGCGCCGGAGGCAACTGCCATTTACGAAACTCCCAGAAAAAAACTGTGCAGTTCGCCCAACGTGGACGAACCCAGGATAGTTTGTGCCTTACTTGCCCGACTTGACCTTGGTCCAGCTACGGGTCATCAAACGCTGAATATTGGGTGGCAACTCGACCGACACGTAGGTCTTGTCGAGGACTGCCTGCGGTGGATAAACCGCTTCGTCGGTGCGGATGGACTGTTCCATCAGCTTGTCCGACCCGGGGTTGGGGTTGGCGTAACCGACGTAATCACTGACCTGGGCGATCACCTCAGGTTTCAGCAAATAGTTGATGAAGGCGTGGGCCTCTTTGACGTTGGACGAGTCCTTCGGAATCGCCAGCATGTCGAACCACAGCGCGCCGCCCTCTTTCGGAATCGAGTAGGCGATGGTCACGCCCTTCTTGGCTTCTTCGGCACGGTGTTTGGCCTGGAAGATATCGCCGGAGAAACCGATGGCCACGCAAATATCGCCGTTGGCCAGATCACCGATGTATTTCGAAGAGTGGAAGTAGGTCACGTACGGGCGCACGGCCAGCAGTTTGTCGGTGGCCTTGGCGTAGTCCTTCGGATTGGTGCTGTTGGCGTTCAGGCCCATGTAGTTGAGCACGGTCGGCATCATTTCATCGGCCGAATCGAGGAACGCTACGCCGCAACTGTGCAGCTTCTTGATGTTCTCCGGTTCGAACAGCACGCTCCAGGAGTCGATCTTGTCGATGCCGAGCACCGCTTTGACTTTCTCGACGTTGTAGCCGATGCCGTTGGTGCCCCACAGGTACGGCACGGCGTACTGGTTGCCCGGGTCGTTCTGCTCCAGACGCTTGAGCAGCACCGGGTCGAGATTCGAGTAGTTCGGCAACTGCGACCTGTCGAGCTTCTGGAACGCGCCCGCCTTGATCTGCTTGCCGAGGAAATGGTTCGACGGCACGACCACGTCGTAACCGGTACGCCCGGCCAGCAGTTTGCCTTCCAGGGTTTCGTTGGAATCGAACACGTCGTACACCGGTTTGATCCCGGTGGCTTTCTCGAAGTCGGCCAGGGTGGTCTCGCCGATGTAATCCGACCAGTTATAAATATGCACCGTACCGGCGGCCTGGGCTCCGACAGCGATCGTCAGGCCGGCAGTGGCCAGCAGGGCGTTGCGCAAAGAAGAAAAAATAGGCAAGTGGAGGTCCTCTAAATTAGTTGGGCCCAAGTTGCCCCGCGTTACATGACAGCCATGGCTGCCCGGCAACCAAACCGGCGCGCAACTTACCCTCGAAAAACCGTTCCTGCAAAACTTCCTGTCATTTAATTGATCCGCTGGCCGCCGTCGCGGCGACGACAGCCAGTGGTTGTTGCTTCAAACCGGCTTATTTACCGGATTTGATCTTGGTCCAGCTGCGGGTCATTTCACGCTGGGTAGCGGCCGGCAGATCGGCGATCGCATACAGCTTGGCCTGCACGTCGGCTGGCGGGTAGATGCCCGGGTCGCTGGTGATATCTTTGTTCACCAGCGGCGTTGCAGCAGCGTTACCGTTCGGGAAACGTACAGCGTTGGTGATGCCGGCCATGACTTCAGGCTTCTGCAGGAAGGTCATGAACTTGTAGGCGCCTTCGACGTTTTCGGCATCTTTAGGGATGGCGACCATGTCGAAGAAGCTGCCAGCGCCTTCCTTCGGAATGGCGTAGCTGACTTTGACCTTGTCACCGGCCTCGGCGGCACGGGACTTGGCCTGCTGCACGTCACCCGAGTAGCCGACCGCTACACAGATGTTGCCGTTGGCCAGGTCCGAGATGTACTTGGATGAGTGGAAGTAGGTGATCGAAGGACGAATCTTGAGGAACAGGTCCTCGGCTTTCTTGATGTCTTCTTTCTTCTGGGTGTCGGTAGGCAGACCCAGGTAGTGCAGCGCGACCGGAAGCATTTCGGTCGGCGAGTCGAGGAAGCTCACGCCGCAGCTCTTGAGCTTGGCGATGTTTTCCGGCTTGAGCAGCACGTCCCACGAGTCGATGGTGTCGACGCCCAGCGCAGCCTTGACCTTCTCCGGGTTGTAACCGATGCCGATCGAACCCCACATGTACGGGAAGGCGTGCTTGTTGCCCGGGTCGCTGACCGACACGGCCTTGAGCAGGTCCTGGTTCAGGTTCTTCCAGTTAGGCAGCTTGGACTGGTCCAGTTCCTGATAAACACCAGCCTTGATCTGCTTGGCCAGGAAGTTGTTCGACGGCACGACCACGTCATAACCGGACTTGCCCGCCAGCAGCTTGGCTTCCAGGGTTTCGTTGCTGTCGAATACGTCGTAGACGACCTTGATCCCGGATTCTTTCTCGAAGTTGGCGATGGTGTCCGGCGCGATGTAGTCGGACCAGTTGTAGACGTGCAGTACCTTGTCATCCGCCTGAACCGCACCCGCCATCATGCCCGCAACGGACAAAGCGAGAAGAGTCTTGCCAGCAAGCTTTTTACCTAATGCCTTCATGCGTCATGCTCCAAATTTTTCTTTTTTGAACCACTTTGTTCAGCGGCCGAACCCGGACAACTGGAACTGCGGCTAGTCTGGCAAGATCGGAGGCGGTCTTTCAAGAAAAGGCCAACCTTTCTGACACCTTCGAGCGAGAGCGCCGCAGCTCCCCCGCTCGAAGCCTAGCACTTAGGCCTGCAACGCACTGAGGGTCAGGTCCAGGCATTTACGTGCCTTGGTCACCAGCTCATCGATCTCTGCCTTGCTGATCACCAGCGGCGGCGCAATGATCATGGTGTCGCCCACGGCGCGCATGATCAGGCCGTTATCGAAGCAGAATTGCCGGCAGATCATGCCCACGCCCCGACCTTCGTAACGCTTGCGAGTGGCCTTGTCCTGCACCAGCTCGATCGCCCCCAGCAAACCGACGCCGCGCACTTCACCCACCAACGGGTGATCGTTGAGTTCGCGCAGACGTTTCTGCAAATACGGTGCCGTTTCGTTGTGCGCGTTCTCGATAATTTTCTCGTCGCGCAGAATCCGGATGTTTTCCAGACCCACCGCCGCCGCCACCGGGTGCCCGGAGTAGGTAAAGCCGTGGTTGAAATCGCCGCCTTCGTTGAGCACCTTCACCACTTCGTCACGGACGATCAGGCCACCCATCGGGATGTAGCCGGAGGTCAGGCCTTTGGCGATGGTCATCATGTCCGGTTTCAGATCGTAGAAATCCGAACCGAACCATTGGCCGGTACGACCGAAACCACAGATCACTTCGTCAGCGACGAACAGGATGTCGTACTTGGCGAGGATTTCCTTGATGCGCGGCCAGTAGGTGTCCGGCGGAATGATCACGCCGCCAGCGCCCTGAATCGGCTCGGCAATAAAGGCGCCGACGTTATCCACGCCGACTTCGAGAATCTTCTCTTCCAGCTGATTAGCCGCCCAGATGCCGAACTCTTCCGGCGACATGTCGCCGCCCTCGGCGAACCAGTACGGCTGCGCGATATGGACGATGCCCGGGATCGGCAAGTCGCCTTGCTCGTGCATATAGGTCATGCCACCCAGGCTCGCGCCGGCCACGGTGGAACCGTGATAGCCGTTCTTGCGGCTGATGATGACTTTCTTGTTCGGCTGGCCCTTGATCGCCCAGTAATGGCGAACCATGCGCAGCATGGTGTCGTTGCCTTCGGAGCCGGAGCCGGTGAAAAACACGTGGTTCATGCCTTCCGGCGCCACGTCAGCAATGGCCTTGGCCAGTTCCAGTGCCGGCGGGTGCGCGGTCTGGAAGAACAGGTTGTAGTAAGGCAGTTCGCGCATCTGCTTCGCGGCGGCGTCAGCCAGCTCATCGCGGCCATAACCGATCGCCACGCACCACAGACCCGCCATGCCATCGAGGATCTTGTTGCCCTCGCTGTCCCACAGGTACACGCCCTTGGCGTTGGTGATGATCCGTGGACCCTTCTCTTTCAGCTGCTTGAAGTCGCTGAACGGGGCCAGGTGGTGATCGCTGCTCAGGGCTTGCCACTCACGGGTTTGCGGGTTGTTGCTGGTCATGCCAATTCTCCTTGTTATCGGTGAAGGCGCGGCTGCTGCCAGCCGCGCCCGGCGTATCAGACGGCGAAGAGCAGGTACTCACGCTCCCAGGAACTGATCACGCGCTTGAAGTTTTCATGCTCGGCCCGCTTGACCGCGACGTAGCCGGTGATGAAGGTCTTGCCCAGGTATTTCTCGATGGTCGCGCTGTTTTCCATACGCTCCAGCGCATCCTCGATGGTCAGCGGCAGGCGCAGGTTGCGGCGTTCATAGCCACGGCCAACGACTGGCGCGCTCGGATTGAGGCCTTCGACCATGCCGATGTAACCGCAGAGCAGGCTAGCGGCAATCGCCAGGTACGGGTTGGCGTCGGCGCCCGGCAGACGGTTTTCCACGCGGCGGTTCTGCGGGCCGGCATCCGGTACGCGCAGGCCCACGGTGCGGTTCTCTTCGCCCCACTCTACGTTCACCGGCGCCGAAGTGTCCGGCAGGAAGCGGCGGAACGAGTTGACGTTGGGGGCGAACAGCGGGAGCAGTTCCGGGATCAGTTTCTGCAGGCCACCGATGTGGTGCAGGAACAGCTGGCTCATGGTCCCGTCTTCATTGGAGAACACGTTTTTGCCGGTCTCGATGTCGATGATGCTCTGGTGCAGGTGCATCGCGCTGCCCGGCTCGCCGGTCATCGGCTTGGCCATGAAGGTTGCGGCCACGTCGTGCTTGAGTGCGGCTTCACGCATGGTGCGCTTGAACACCAGAATCTGGTCGGCCAGCGACAGCGCGTCACCGTGACGGAAGTTGATTTCCATCTGCGCCGTGCCGTCTTCGTGGATCAGCGTGTCGAGGTCCAGCTCCTGCAGTTCGCACCAGTCGTAGACGTCTTCGAACAGCGGGTCGAATTCGTTCGCCGCTTCGATAGAGAACGACTGACGACCGATTTCCGGACGGCCCGAACGACCAATCGGCGGCTGCAACGGATAGTCGGGGTCGTCACTGCGCTTGGTCAGGTAGAACTCCATCTCCGGCGCCACGATAGGCTGCCAGCCCTTGTCGGCATAGAGTTTCAGGACTTTCTTGAGCACGTTGCGCGGCGACAGCTCGATCGGGTTGCCTAGCTTGTCGTAGGTGTCGTGGATCACCTGGGCGGTCGGCTCGATGGCCCATGGCACCAGGTACACGGCGTTCTGGTCGGGGCGGCAGATCATGTCGATGTCGGCCGGGTCGAGCAGTTCGTAATAGATGTCGTCTTCGACATAGTCGCCGGTTACGGTCTGCAACAGAACGCTTTCCGGCAGGCGCATGCCCTTCTCGGCGATGAACTTGTTGGTCGGCGAGATCTTGCCCCGGGTGATACCGGTCAAGTCGCCGATCATGCATTCGACTTCTGTGATCTTGTGGTCTTTCAACCAATCGGTGAGCTGGTCGAGGTTGTTACTCATAAATGCCTCTGGGCTGAGTCTCCTGACATCGTGTCAGGCAAAGTTTGACGCCGTGGCGTCGCGTTAAAGGGGGCTTGCTTGCGCGCAGTGCCGGCTTACGCCTGGCACCGCGCATAGACAATGAAAGAGGAGCTTACCTGCCCTTTACGCTGGCGTTGCATTTCCTGTGCACATTCAATACGTGCAGAATCACGAGCACGGCTGGAGAAGCGGCACAGGTTTTGAGACTCAAAGGGATCTATATTGGAAGGGGACGCCATAAACAGAATGCTTTGTCGTACGTCCAGAATAACGGACGCTGCCGTTGCGGCTGCTGCCGCCTGGAACATCGTCGACAGGACGCGAGCCTTGCTGGCTGCGCTACGGACGGATTTGTCGCCACTGATGTGTTGAGCATGCAGACCGGACTGTTGCGAGCAGTCGGTGATGCCGATTAACGGCAGGCGAGACATGAAGCACCCCGGTATTATTGCTGTTATGGGTTTGATCGGAGCTTAGCCTTGTTCATTTTTTTACACAACACCCCCGTAAAAAATACAACACGGCCTGCTCAAGCCCGCGGGTGCCAAGCGTCCCAAGGACAAAAAACTGCCCCAAAGTGCCCCATAAATGCCCTTGCAGCGCTTTTTTAGGGCAAAAAAGGCCTCGCTTGACTTCGGCATGCCGTTCGGGTTGACTGAAACCAGAAAAGATCAATGATTGATATTTTTAACAACAAAGGTGTTGCATCATGTCGGTACCCCCGCGTGCCGTTCAGCTTAACACGCGTTCCTTAAGGAACATCCTGAGGTTCTGTACGTTGACCTTCTGATTGCGGATATGAATGGTGTGGTGCGCGGCAAGCGCATCGAACGCACCAGCCTCCACAAGGTTTACGAGAAAGGCATCAACCTGCCGGCCTCTCTATTTGCTCTGGATATCAATGGCTCTACGGTGGAAAGCACCGGCCTGGGTCTGGACATCGGCGACGCCGACCGGATCTGCTATCCAATCCCCGATACCCTGTGCAACGAGCCATGGCAGAAGCGCCCGACCGCGCAACTGCTGATGACCATGCACGAACTCGAAGGCGACCCGTTCTTCGCCGATCCGCGCGAAGTGCTCCGTCAAGTTGTTGCAAAGTTTGACGAGCTGGGCTTGACCATCTGCGCAGCCTTTGAGCTGGAGTTCTACCTGATCGACCAGGAAAACGTGAACGGCCGCCCTCAGCCGCCACGCTCACCGATCTCTGGCAAACGCCCGCACTCGACTCAGGTCTACCTGATCGATGACCTCGACGAATACGTCGACTGCCTCCAGGACATTCTGGAAGGCGCCAAAGAGCAAGGCATCCCGGCCGACGCCATCGTCAAGGAAAGTGCCCCGGCGCAGTTCGAAGTGAACCTGCACCACGTCGCCGACCCGATCAAGGCCTGCGACTACGCGGTACTGCTCAAGCGTCTGATCAAGAACATCGCCTACGACCATGAAATGGACACCACCTTCATGGCCAAGCCGTATCCAGGCCAGGCGGGTAACGGTCTGCATGTCCACATCTCGGTGCTCGACAAAGATGGCAAGAACATCTTTGCAAGCGAGGATCCCGAGCAGAACGCCGCGCTGCGTCACGCGATCGGCGGTGTGCTCGAGACCCTGCCGGCGCAGATGGCTTTCCTCTGCCCGAACGTCAACTCGTACCGCCGTTTCGGCGCGCAGTTCTATGTGCCGAACTCGCCGTGCTGGGGCCTGGACAACCGCACCGTGGCGATCCGCGTACCGACCGGCTCTGCCGACGCCGTGCGTATCGAACACCGCGTGGCCGGCGCCGACGCCAACCCGTACCTGCTGATGGCTTCGGTCCTGGCCGGCGTGCATCACGGTCTGGTGAACAAGATCGAACCGGGCGCTCCGGTCGAAGGCAACAGCTACGAGCAGAACGAACAAAGCCTGCCGAACAACTTGCGCGATGCCCTGCGTGAGCTGGACGACAGCGAGGTGATGGCCAAATACATCGATCCGAAATACATTGATATCTTCGTCGCCTGCAAGGAAAGCGAGCTGGAGGAGTTCGAACACTCCATCTCCGACCTTGAGTACAACTGGTATCTGCATACCGTTTAAGCGGGTTGCAGGAATAAAAAGCGCTGCCGGCCATTTCAGCCCGCAGCGCTTTTTTATGGCAGAACACAAACCCCTGTGTTTGGTGTGAATGGCCGCCTGCGGCGGATCGCTGGCAAGCCAGCTCCCACAGGTTCTTCGTCGAACATAAATTCCGAGTACACAAACATTCCTTGTGGGAGCTGGCTTGCCAGCGATGGCGTCCGGGCAGACAACATCGAACCCGGCTCGTACAATGCCCGCTGCCCCGCAGGAGACTTCCATGACGCGTCCCGCCCCCGTCCGCAAACCCCGTGCCCGCAGCCAGGCGCGAATCGATTCGATACTCGACGCCGCGCGCACGCTGCTGGCCGCCGAGGGTGTGGCCAGTCTGTCGATCTACAGCGTCGCCGAACGCGCGCAGATTCCGCCGTCCTCCGTGTATCACTTCTTCGCCAGCGTCCCGGCGCTGCTCGAAGCGCTGACGGCAGATGTGCACGCGGCGTTTCGCGCCTGCCTGCAGGCACCGATCGACCACGAAGCGCTGCAAGACTGGCGCGACCTCTCGCGACTGATCGAGCAACGCATGCTGGAGATCTACGACGAAGACGCCGCCGCCCGCCAGTTGATCCTCGCCCAGCACGGCCTGACCGAAGTGACCCAGGCCGACCGCCAGCACGACATCGAACTGGGCGACCTGATGCACAAGCTGTTCGACCATCACTTCGAATTGCCGCGACTGCCTAGCGATGTCGACGTGTTCGCGCTGGCGATGGAGTTGGGCGACCGCGTATATGCGCGTTCGGTGCAGCAGCACGGGCAGATCACGCCGCGCATGGCCGAGGAAGGGATGCGGGTGTTTGATGCCTATCTCGGGTTGTATCTGCCGCCTTATCTGCCCAAGAGACATCTGGTGAGCTGAATGGCCTCATCGCTGGCAAGCCAGCTCCCACAAGGAGCTTCTGTGTATGCAGATTTGGTGACCGACAGATAACCTGTGGGAGCTGGCTTGCCAGCGATGGCCGCGACACCATCCTCAGCTGATGCAGATAACAAAAAACCCCGAAGGGCTCACGCCTTTCGGGGTTTGTTTTTATCCACAGGCTTACAACTTGGCGATCGACACCTCGGTGGATTTCACGAAGGCGATCACTTCGCTGCCCACCGCCAGTTCCAGCTCCTTGACCGAGCGGGTGGTGATCACTGAAGTGACGATGCCGGAAGCGGTTTGCACGTCGATTTCCGACAGCACGTCGCCGAGAACGATCTCCTTGATCGAGCCTTTGAACTGGTTGCGCACGTTGATGGCTTTGATAGTCATGGCTTTGATTCCTGTCGTTGATAAAGCTTGAGTTATTGCGCCCAACGCAATTGCGTAGGCAGGGGTGAAACAGGTTCCGGCTCCGGCGGCTCGCCGGGCAGGGACAGAACACGGTTGAGCACTTCGGTTTCCAGCGCCGCCAGTCGATGCGATCCACGCACTCGCGGACGAGGCAACTCCACTTGCAGGTCGAGGCCGACTTCGCCGTCCTCGATCAGAATCACCCGATCGGCAATCGCCACCGCTTCGCTGACGTCATGGGTCACCAGCAGCACGGTGAACCCATGCTTCTGCCAGAGGCGTTCGATCAGTTGCTGCATCTCGATCCGGGTCAGCGCATCCAGCGCACCCAGCGGCTCGTCGAGCAACAGCAGGCGCGGTTGATGAATCAGCGCTCGGGCCAACGCCACGCGCTGCTTCTGCCCACCGGACAAGGCGGCCGGCCACTCGTTGGCGCGATCGGCCAGACCGACCGCCTCCAGCGCTTGCAGGGCTTGCGGGCGCCAGTTGCCTTTAAGGCCGAGGCCGACGTTGTCGATGATCTTTTTCCACGGCAGCAGCCGTGCTTCCTGGAACATCAGGCGGGTGTCTTCCCACGCATCGCTCAGCGGGGCGGCACCGGCCAGCAGGTCGCCGCCAGTCGGTTGATCGAGGCCGGCGAGCAAGCGCAGCAAGGTGCTCTTGCCGCAACCGCTGCGCCCGACCACGGCGACGAATTGCCCCGCCGGAATGTGCAGGTCGATGTCGCGCAGCACCTGCCGCGCACCGAAGGTTTTCTGCAGATTGCGCACCACCAGCGGAATTCCGCGCAGCAGGCGTGGAGGTTGTTGAGCGGTCATGCCGCACCTCCCTTGGCCACCTGATAAGCCGGATGCCAGCGCAACCACACACGCTCAAGGCCACGGGCCGCGAGATCAGCGAGTTTGCCGAGCACCGCGTAAAGCAGGATCGCCAGCACCACCACATCGGTCTGCAAAAACTCGCGGGCATTCATCGCCAGATAGCCGATGCCGGAACTGGCGGAAATGGTTTCGGCGACGATCAGCGTCAGCCACATGAAGCCCAGCGCGAAGCGCACACCGACCAGAATCGAAGGCAACGCGCCCGGCAGAATCACCTGCCAGAACAAACTGAAACCGGACAGGCCATAACTGCGCGCCATCTCCACCAACGCCGGATCGACGTTACGGATGCCGTGATAGGTGTTGAGGTAAATCGGGAACAACGTGCCCAACGCCACCAGAAAAATCTTCGCCGACTCGTCGATGCCGAACCACAGGATCACCAGTGGAATCAGCGCCAGGTGCGGCACGTTGCGGATCATCTGCACCGAACTGTCGAGCAGGCGTTCGCCCCACTTCGACAGGCCAGTGATGAAGCCCAGCACCAGACCGATGCTGCCGCCGATGGTGAAGCCCAGCGCCGCGCGCCAGCCGCTGATTGCCAGGTGGGTCCAGATCTCGCCGCTGCGCACCAGACTGACACCGGCCTCGATCACCGCCACCGGTGCCGGCAGGATCCGCGTCGACAACCAGCCGGCCGACACCGACAACTGCCACACCGCCAGCAAAAGCACCGGCAACGCCCAGGGCGCGAGGCTGTGGATAAATTTGTTCATGGCGCGCCTCAGCTCTGCGACGCGGCTTTGGGAAGAATGTCGTTGGCCACCATCTCGCCGAACGGGCTGACGTAACCGGCGCTTTTCGGCAGTTCCGGGCGCTCGATGTCGAGGTGCGGGAACAGCAGTTCAGCGACGCGGTACGACTCTTCGAGGTGTGGATAACCGGAGAAGATGAAGGTGTCGATACCCAGATCCGCGTACTCCTTCACGCGGGCGGCCACGGTTGGACCATCTCCGACCAGCGCGGTACCCGCACCGCCACGCACCAGGCCGACGCCGGCCCACAGGTTGGGGCTGACTTCGAGGTTGTCGCGACTGCCGCCGTGCAATGCGGCCATGCGCTGCTGGCCGACCGAATCGAAGCGCGCCAGCGAGGCCTGCGCACGTTTGATGGTGTCGTCGTCCAGATGCGAGATCAGCCGGTCTGCCGCTTGCCAGGCTTCCGCGTTGGTTTCGCGCACGATCACGTGCAGACGAATGCCGAAGCGCACAGTGCGTCCGAGCTTGGCGGCTTTGGCGCGCACTTGTTCGATCTTCTCCGCCACCGCGGCTGGCGGTTCGCCCCAGGTCAGTACCATCTCGACCTGTTCGGCGGCCAGATCCTGCGCCGCTTCCGAGGAGCCGCCAAAGTACAGCGGCGGACGTGGTTGCTGGATCGGCGGATAGAGCAGCTTGGCGCCCTTCACGCTGATGTGTTCGCCGTCGTAATCGACGGTTTCGCCTTCGAGCACCCGACGCCAGATGCGAGTGAATTCCACCGAGGCTTGATAACGCTCTTCGTGGTTGAGGAACAGACCATCACCGGCCAGCTCTTCCGGGTCACCGCCGGTCACCAGGTTGAACAGCGCACGACCGCCGGACAGACGATCCAGCGTCGCTGCCTGCCGCGCCGCCACCGTCGGGGAAATGATCCCGGGGCGCAGGGCGACAAGAAACTTCAGACGCTGAGTCACCGGGATCAGCGATGCGGCGACCAGCCACGAGTCTTCGCAGGAGCGGCCGGTGGGAATCAGCACGCCGCCAAAGCCCAGGCGATCCGCCGCTTGCGCGACCTGTTGCAGATAACCGTGGTCAACGGCGCGGGCGCCTTCGGCGGTGCCAAGGTAATGGCCGTCGCCGTGGGTAGGCAGGAACCAGAAGATGTTGAGGCTCATGGAGTGGTCTCCTTGGGGATTCGATTTACTGGGTTTGGGTAACCGAGCTTTGGGCCACAGCGGCCGGAGGCGTCCAGATCACATCCTTGATGCTCAACGGCTTGGGAATCAGCTTGAGCTGGTAGAAGGTGTCGGCGATTTTCTGTTGTGCGGCGACAACTTCCGGGGTCAGGAACAGCGCACCGTAGCCCTGGCGTTTCACCGAGGTCAGAGTGATGTCCGCCGGCAGGCCGAGCAGTGGCGCGACCTGTTGGGTCACGTCTTGAGGATTGGCTTTGGACCACTCACCGACAGCGCGCACTTCTTCGACGAGGGTCTTGATCACCTCGGGATTTTTCTGCGCGTAAGGTTTGGTCGCCAGGTAGAACTGGTGGTTGTCGACGATGCCTTTGCCGTCACGCAGGGTGTGCGCTTGCAGCTGTTGCTCGGCAGCGGCCTGGTACGGATCCCAGATCACCCAGGCATCGACGCTGCCACGCTCGAACGCGGCGCGGGCATCGGCCGGCGGCAGGAATACGGTCTGGATGTCGGAGTATTTGAGGCCGGCGTCTTCCAGTGCGCGTACCAGCAGGTAGTGCACGTTGGAGCCTTTGTTCAGGGCGACTTTCTTGCCCTTGAGATCGGCGACCGATTTGATCGGCGAGTCTTTCGGCACGAGGATCGCTTCGCTGTTCGGCGCTGGCGGTTCGTAGGCGACGTAGAGCAGATCAGCGCCCGCCGCTTGGGCAAACACTGGCGGAGTCTCACCGGTCACGCCGAAGTCGATCGAGCCGACGTTCAGGCCCTCGAGCAGTTGCGGGCCGCCGGGGAATTCAGTCCATTGCACGTCCACGCCTTGCGCGGCCAGACGCTTTTCCAGAGTGCCTTTGGCTTTGAGCAGCACCAGCGTGCCGTATTTTTGATAACCGATCCGTAGAGTCTCGGCCTGAGCTTGAGTGATGGCGCCGAAGGACACAGCCGCAGCAAACAGAGCGACCAGACCACGACGCAAAAATACAGTGCGCATAGCGCTCTCCTTTTTTGCTGTTGGGTTGTGGCTGCACCTGCTTGGCCGTTGACGGCTGAGTAAGGTGAGTACTTCAAATTCCGGTGAGGCTTAAATGCTCCAGCGAGCACTCAACAAACGTTCATTCAACAGCCCCGGCTCCAGCGGTTTTGGCCGGCGGGCCATGGCGCTGACAAACTGATCCAGCGCTTCATGCAGACGCTGCTCCAGCGCCGGCGCCAGTTGCGCCGCGGCACTGCCTTCGCCGTAAGCGATCTGGCTGTCCTCGGCGAAAATGCCTTGCAGCATCTCCTGGGCTTTCAATGCCGACAGCACCGGTTTGAGCGCGTAATCGACCACCAACATGTGGGCGATGCTGCCACCCGTGGCCATCGGCAAAACGATCTTGTGGTTCAAGGCGCGTTCGGGCAGCAGATCGAGCACTGTCTTCAGCGCCCCGGAAAACGACGCCTTGTACACCGGCGTGGCGATCAGCAGACCGTCGGCGTTTTCAATCTGCGCCAGCAGGTCAAGCACTTTCGGGCTGTCGAAGCGGGCATGCAGCAGGTCTTCGGCCGGGAAGTCCCGTACCTGGTAACTCACCACTTCCACCCCCTGCTCCTGCAACCAGCGTTGCGAGCGCTCGAGCAACACTCCTGAGCGGGAGCGTTGGCTGGGACTGCCACCGAGTGAGACGACCAGCATTCAGACAATTCCTTGCGCGTTACAGGCGATTCGCGGGTTGCGATCTCGCGTCGATGGAGTGACCTTACCAGCTGATTTATATATCCATAAATCATATTTATTCATTTGGTTATTCGTTTAAGAGATATGCGATCTGCTGTGTTCCGGGCAAAAAAACAGGCCGTTAAAACGGCCTGAAATCCCCTGCTATTGGGATGCATCAAAAGATCGCAGCCTTCGGCAGCTCCTACATGGATCGACTAACTCCTGTAGGAGCTGCCGCAGGCTGCGATCTTTTGATTTTAACGATTCGGCTGCGGCGTCAGGCGCAGGTATGGCTTCACCGCGCGATAGCCTTTCGGGAAGCGCCGCTTGATCTCTTCCTCGTCCTTGAGCGACGGCACGATCACCACCTCTTCGCCATCCTGCCAGTTGGCCGGAGTGGCCACCTTGTAGTTGTCGGTGAGCTGCAGCGAATCGATCACCCGCAAAATCTCGTGGAAGTTGCGCCCGGTGCTCGCCGGGTAGGTGATGGTCAGGCGGATCTTCTTGTTCGGATCGATCACGAACAGCGAGCGCACGGTCAGGGTGTCGTTGGCGTTCGGATGGATCAGGTCATAGAGGTCGGAAACCTTGCGATCGGCGTCGGCCAGGATCGGAAAGTTAACGATGGTGTTCTGGGTTTCGTTGATGTCCTCGATCCACTTGTGGTGCGAGTCCACCGGGTCGACCGACAGTGCGATGGCTTTCACGCCACGCTTGGCGAACTCATCCTTGAGCTTGGCGGTAAAGCCCAGCTCGGTGGTGCACACTGGGGTGAAGTCGGCCGGGTGAGAGAACAGCACGCCCCAACTATCGCCCAGCCACTCGTGGAAACGAATCTTGCCGGCGCTGGAATCCTGTTCGAAGTCGGGGGCGATGTCGCCGAGTCTGAGGCTCATGGTGCTGCTCCTGATGAGTTGTTGGAGAACTCAACTGTAGCTCGGGATTTGCCATCATGAAAAAGAATAAATAACGAGATATCTAGTACTTAAAGGAATATTAAACATCGTTCACTGGACGCTCGCCGGCATCGCGACGAACATCGCCCTCAAGGTTCGAGAAGGCCTTGAGTAGCTGCAAAAGAGGGGAATTCCGGGACAGGCTTACGGGGGTGAGTCTGACCCGGAAATGCAAAAGCCCCGTCCGGCACGGTGCCGGACGGGGCTTTTTTACATCAACCGCTTGAACGCGCTATTACAGCAGCGGGATCGAGTAGCTGACGATCAGGCGGTTTTCGTCCTGGGAACGGGTGTTCGCCAGATCGGTACGCCACATCGCGTTTTTCCAGGCAACGCCGAGGTTTTTCAGCGGGCCTTCCGGAATCACGTAACCGATGGTCAGGTCACGTTCCCACTCGGTTTTTTCGCCCAGCGGGGTGTCGATGTTGTTGCCACGCAGATAGATCAGGTTGGCGGTCAGGCCAGGAACGCCGATCTTGGCGAAATCGTAGCCGTAGCGAGCCTGCCAGGTACGCTCGCCAGCACGGGCGAACTTCTGGATCTGCATGTCGGTGATGGTGCTGTTGGACGAGCCGTCACCCTGGTTCAGCCAAGGGAAGTCGCTGTCGCCTTTGGTGTACTGGTAGCCAGCACCGAAGGTGTGACCTTCAACCGAGTACAGTGCCAGGTAGCTGTACAGATCGTTGTCGACTTTGCCCTTGGTGGTAGTGCCACCGTAGTAACCGCTGGTGTAGTAGGCAGCGGTATCGCCGTTGGCACCGTTGTCACGGCTGCGGTAGTAACGCAGGTCGCTTTTCAGCACGCCCGGGCCGATTGCCCAGTTGTGTACCAGACCCAGGAAGTTCTGCGAGTAGAAGTCCTTCAGCTCGCCGTAGTAGTACGAAGCGGTCAGGTCTTTGTTGATCTTGTAGTCAGCGCCACCGTAGTAGAACTTGTTGCTGAACACGCCTTTGTCGTAGTTCGAACCTGCGTTCGCACCGGCAATCGACATGTTCTCGTTGTTGCTGGAGTTACGACCTTTCACGGCCTCAACCTGACCGGCAGTCAGGGTCAGGTCCTTGAACTCGTTCGAGGTGATCGCTTCGCCCTGGAAGGTTTGCGGCAGCAGACGACCGTCGTTGTACTTGATGACCGGGTTGTTCGGCATCAGGGTACCGACCTTCAGCTCTGTCTGGGAGATCTTGACCTTGCCGGTCACGCCCAGGCTGGCGAAGTCATTCACAGCGCGATTGCCGTCGCTTGGGAACACAGTGCCACCCGACGACGTACCGGCGGCGTTGCCGCTCTTGGCCGGGCTGGAATCCAGACGCACGCCGTACAGGCCGATCGCGTCAACACCGAACTGCACGGTGCCTTGGGTGTAACCCGAGATGAAACGCAGATCGAAGCCTTGGCCCCACTCTTCGTTCTTGTTCGGGCCAGTGCCGTCACGGTTGTCGGTGTTGATGTAGAAGTTGCGCAGGCCCAGAGTGGCCTTGCTGTCTTCGATGAAACCGGCGGCGCCTGCCTGCTGCGCCAAAACCCCTACGGCCACAGCCAGGGCCAAGGTGGACTTGTTCATGTAAAGCTCCTCTCGTTTCTAATTCTTGTGTTCCTGGTCCGGGGTCTGATGCCCTGGATCCTAAGATGCGCGATTAGCGCCAGACCGTGACTGACAAGTCAATCGTAACCTTGTGTGTCTACGACCAAGGTCTAATCGCAGTGATTTGGTCCGTGCAGAGTAAAGATTTCCTGATAAACCCAAAAAGAATTTATTCATTCTTTTTCATATCATTCGGGAATATGGCCACTATCTCGCCATCTTCGCCCGGATACAACGTATCGGCGACTAAGCTCATTCCTAAATGGTATTTGTTAGCCTTTTTTTATATCGATTAGCTTTGGCGCAACCCCAATTCGTCAAACCCTATCGAAAAGGCGACGCCATGATGGCTAAACGCGCACTATCTAGTCAATTTGTTACAGTTTGTGTGTCGGCGCTGGTTTGTTTTTCCGCGCAGGCTGCCAACCTCACCATCGGTTATCAAACCGGGATCGACCCCAGCAAAGTCCCCCAGGCCGACGGCACTTACGAAACAACCATCGGCCAAAAGATCGACTGGCGACGCTTTAATAGTGGCCCGGAAGTTGTGACAGCCATTGCCTCCGGCGATGTGCAGATCGGCAACCTCGGCTCCAGCCCGTTGGCAGCGGCCGCTTCGCGCAATCTGCCGATCGTCGCCTTCATTGTTTCGGCGCAGATCAATGCCGCCGAAGCCTTGGTGGTGCGCAATGGCAGCGGAATCAATACCCCCCAGGATCTGGTCGGCAAGACCATCGCCACGCCCTTCGTTTCCACGTCCCATTACAGCCTGCTCGGCGCACTCAAGCACTGGGGCCTGGACACCTCGAAAGTCAAAGTGGTGAACCTGCAACCGGCGGAAATCGCCGCAGCCTGGAAGCGTGGGGATATCGATGGCGCATTTGTCTGGTCACCTGCACTGGGTGAAATCCGCAAGACCGGCAAGACCCTGACCGATGCTGCACAAGTCGGCCAATGGGGCGCCCCGACGTTCGAAGTCTGGGTCGCACGCAAGGACTACGCCGAGAAGCATCCTGAGGTGGTGGCCAAGTTTGCCAAGGTCACTCTAGACGCGTTTGCCGATTACGCCAGCCATAAAGACAGCTGGACAGCGGACTCGGCGCCAGTGCAGAAAATCGCAAAACTGACGGGTGCCAATGCGGCCGACGTGCCGGAATTGCTCGCAGGTTCCGCGTTCCCTGATGCCAAGGCGCAGCAATCAACTGCACTGCTGGACGGCGGTACGGCGAAGGCGATTGGTGAGACGGCGAAGTTTTTGAAGGAACAAGGCAAGGTCGAGACGGTGCTGCCGGACTACTCGCCGTACGTCAGTGCGAAGTTTGTAACCGAAAACAATTGAATAGGTGGCGAGGGGATTCATCCCCGATGGAATGCGCAGCAGTCCCCTGCTTTTGCTGAAGCGGGGGCCGCTGCGCGGCCCATCGGGAATGAATCCCCTCGCCACAAAAGTCCTTCGGTAATCTTCAGAGGGTCTTTTCGAAGATCTTCGAGTTACGCTGATAGTTGTACAGCGAGGCCCGCGCCGCCGGCAGGCGCTCGACGCTGCTAGGTTCGAACCCGCGCTCGCGGAACCAGTGCGCGGTACGGGTGGTAAGAACGAACAGAGTCTTCAACCCTTGCGCCCGGGCACGGGTCTCGATGCGCTCCAGCAGCTCATCGCCGCGACCACCGTGACGGTACTCCGGATTCACCGCCAGGCACGCCAGTTCACCAGCGTCCGAATCGGCAATCTGGTACAGCGCCGCACAGGCGATGATCATGCCTTCACGCTCGACCACGCTGAACTGTTCGATCTCGCGCTCCAGCACTTCACGCGAACGACGTACCAGAATCCCCTGCTCTTCCAGCGGACTGATCAAATCGAGCAAACCACCGACGTCTTCAATCGCCGCCTCGCGCACCAGCTCGAATTGCTCCTGAGCGACCAGCGTACCGCCACCGTCGCGGGTGAACAGTTCGGTCAGCAGCGCGCCGTCTTCGGCGTAGCTGACGATATGGCTGCGCGCCACGCCGCCACGGCAAGCCTCGGCAGCAGCATCCAGCAGTTCCGCCTGATAGTTGTTGCCCAGACGCGCCAAATGCGCAGGCACCTGTTGCGGACGCAGTTCGCGCACCAGTTTGCCGTTCTCGTCGATCAGACCGAGGTCGGCGCCGAACAGCAGCAGCTTGTCGGCATCGAGGTCGATGGCGGCGCGGGTGGCGACGTCTTCGCAGGCGAGGTTGAAGATTTCCCCGGTCGGCGAGTAGCCCAGCGGCGACAGCAACACGATCGAACGCTCGTCGAGCAGACGATTGATGCCTTTGCGATCGACCCGGCGCACTTCACCGGTGTGGTGATAGTCGACACCTTCAAGCACGCCGATCGGCCGCGCGGTCACCAGGTTGCCGCTGGCCACCCGCAAGCGCGAGCCCTGCATCGGCGACGAGGCCATGTCCATCGACAGCCGCGCTTCGATAGCGATACGCAACTGACCGACCGCGTCGATCACGCACTCCAGGGTCGCCGCATCGGTGATGCGCATGCCGTGGTGGTAGTGCGGGGTCAGGCCGCGCGCAGCGAGGCGGGTTTCAATCTGCGGGCGCGAACCGTGGACCAGCACCAGGCGCACGCCGAGGCTGTGCAACAGCACGAGGTCGTGGACGATGTTGCCGAAGTTCGGATGCTCCACGCCGTCGCCGGGCAGCATGACGACGAAGGTGCAGTCGCGGTGGGCATTGATGTAAGGGGACGCATGACGAAGCCAATTGACGTATTCGGGCATGAACCTGGGCCTGTAATAAATAGCAGCCGAAAAAAGGGCGAAACGGAAAACGCACAGCGGGCTGATGGTTATCGTCGGAACAGGCTTGGCGACACGCGCGCTCTCCTCATGAATACGGGTTGGGGTGCTGGCAATTTACAGCGTTTGGTCTGACAAAACACCGTCCCCCCTGTGGGAGCGGGCTTGCTCGCGAAAGCGGTGAGTCAGTCGACATCGATGTACCTGATACACCGCTTTCGCGAGCAAGCCCGCTCCCACAGGTGGACATCATCGTTTGTCCGGGTTCAGGCAGTAATGTTCAATCAACTGCCGCAATAGCTGCACGGTAGGCTGCAAACGTGACATATCAAGGTATTCGCCGGGCTGGTGTGCACAGGCGATGTCGCCGGGGCCGAGCACGATGGTTTCGCAGCCAAGGCGCTGAAGATAAGGCGCTTCGGTGCCGAACGCTACTGCTTCGGCACTGTGGCCGGTGAGCTTTTCAGCAATGCGCACCAATTCGGCGTCTTCGGCCTGCTCGAATGGCGGCACTTCCGGGAACAACGGCTGGTAGTCGATCTTCACCTGATGACGTTCCGCAACCGGGTTGAGCTTGCGCAGGATTTCCGCACGCAGGACTTGCGGGTCCATGCCCGGCAGTGGGCGCAGGTCGAACTCCAGCGAACACTGGCCGCAGATGCGATTCGGATTATCGCCGCCATGAATACAGCCGAAGTTCATGGTCGGCTGTGGAACGCTGAACTGCGGGTTGTTGAATTCACGCTGCCATAGCAGACGCAAACCGCGCAGCTCGCCAATGGCATCGTGCATCGCTTCGAGGGCGCTGTGGCCCAGGCGCGGATCCGACGAATGGCCGCTCTGCCCGAGGATATCGATGCGCTCCATCATGATGCCCTTGTGCATGCGGATCGGTTTGAGCCCGGTCGGCTCGCCGATCACCGCCGCACGGCCCAGTGGCTTGCCGGCCTCGGCCAGCGCCCGGGCACCGGACATCGAGCTCTCTTCATCACAGGTGGCGAGGATCAGCAGCGGTTGCTTGAACGGCTGGTCGAGCAGCGGCTGCACGGCCTCGATGATCAGCGCGAAAAAACCCTTCATATCGCAACTGCCCAGCCCGACCCAGCGGCCATCGACCTCGGTGAGTTTCAGCGGATCGGTCTGCCACAGCGCATCGTCATAAGGCACGGTATCGCTGTGCCCGGCCAGCACCAGGCCGCCGGGCCCGCTGCCAAAACTGGCGAGCAGGTTGAATTTGCCGGGGCTGACCTGCTGGATATCGCAGCTGAAGCCCAGATCACCCAGCCAACCGGCAAGCAAATCGATCACCGCCCGATTGGACTGATCCAGGCTCGGTTGGGTGCAACTGACCGACGGTGCGGCGATCAGTGCAGCGAACTGGTCTTGCATGGATGGCAAAGGCATCGCTGACTCCAACTCCCGATTTGAAGTCCATCATAGAGCCATCCGGCGCTCGGAATAAACCGCCGCAGGGCGTAGGAAGTTTGAGTCCTGTACACTGCACGGCCTTGGCAGCCACACATTCCCCCGGCTGCACTCCCGATCCTGGATTTTCCGGCCATGCAGAAAGAAACCGAAATCAAACTCCGCGTCAGCCGCGAAACCCTCGCTGCCCTGCGCGAGCACCCGCTCCTGAAAAAACGCAACAAAAATGGCTGGGAACGCCGTGAGTTGATGAACCAGTACTTCGATACCCCCGAGCGCGATCTGGCTCAGGCCAAAGTCGCCCTGCGTCTGCGCAAGGACGGTGACGAAGTGATTCAGACCCTCAAGACCCGCGGCCAGAGCGTGGCCGGTCTGTCCGAGCGTAATGAGTACGACTGGAAATTGCCCAAAGCCAAGCTCGACGTGAAGAAACTCGACGGCGAATGCTGGCCCGAGGCGCTGGCCGAGCTGGACAAGAAAACCCTGAAGCCGATCTTCACCACCGATTTCGTCCGCGAGCGCGCGGAAATCGCCTGGGGCCGCGGCAAGGCCAAAGTGGTGATCGAAGCCGCGCTGGACCTCGGTCACGTGGTGGTCGGCAAACAGAAAGAAGAAATCTGCGAGCTGGAACTGGAACTGCGCGAAGGTGAGCCTGCCGCGTTGCTGGAACTGGCCGCCGAACTGGCCGAAACCCTGGCCCTGATGCCGTGCGACATCAGCAAGGCCGAACGCGGCTACCGTCTGTACGACGCCAACAGCTACTCGCTGAGCCTGCCCGCGCCGCAACTGACCCCGGAAACCCAACTCGACGACGCCTTCGCCGCATTGGCCTGGCACTTGCTCGGCAGCAGCCAGCGTCTGGCCGAACAATATCGCTTCAACGGCCACTGGCGCCTGCTGCAGGACTGGGTCGAGAACCTCGCGGAAATGCGCGCCCTGCTCAGCAGCCTCGGCCAAGCCGCACCGCGTCCGGCGACTCACGACCTGCGCGTGGCGCTGGACGCATTGCTCGAAGACTGGCGCCCACTGGTTCAGGTCGGCATCGAAGACGAAGACGTACGCAAGGCGGCGCCGGAGCAATTCCTCGAAGAGCTGGAAGACCCGCGCTGGGGCCTGTTCTCGCTGACGGTTTCGCGCTGGCTGCTGGCCCGCACCTGGGCCGCCGAGCGCAACACCCGCGGCAATCGTCAGGGCGCCGCGCAACTGCACAGCTGGCTGCCGCGCATGCTCGGCGAAGAAGCCACGTCCCTGCAATTGCAGCGCTATCAGCAGCAGCCGGAAGATCTGGCCGAACAACTGCCGCGCATCGAACGCATCCAGGTCTGGCTGCACCACGCGCGTAACGTGCTGGAGATCGCGGAAATGGATCGCCTGTACGGCGAGCTGAACAAACTGGCGCAACTGGCCAACGAACCGACGATCACTGACGAACTGCTCGATGCACGCAAGCAGCAGGCGATTGCGGTTTATCAGAATCGTGCGTGGAAAATGCTGCTGCGTATGTGATGCTCAGCAACACCTGAAACCTGTGGCGAGGGAGCTTGCTCCCGCTGGAGGCCGAAGGACTCCCAATTCTGCAATTGCAGATTCTGGGGGCGCTTCGCAGCCCAGCGGGAGCAAGCTCCCTCGCCACAGAGGCCATCCGTGCTAGACCGGGAGGCTGGTGGTGGACTTGATCTCCGACAACGCCACAATCGAATTCACTTCCTGGATCCCCGGCACCAGCGACAGCTTCTCGAAAAAGAATCGCTCATACGCCTCGATGTCCGCCGCGACAATCCGCAACAGAAAATCCACCGCGCCCATCAACACATAACACTCCAGCACTTCCGGAAAACCGCGAATCGCCTCGGTGAATTCGGTGAAGTTCGAACGCCCGTGGGCGTTGAGTTTGATCTCGGCGAAGATCTGCGTGTTCAGGCCGATCTTCTTGCGATCAAGCAAGGTCACTTGCCCGCGAATGATCCCCTCCTCCTTCATCCGCTGAATCCGCCGCCAGCACGGCGATTGCGAAAGGCCCACTTGCTCGGCGATCTGCGCGCTGGACAGTGACGCGTCCTCTTGCAGCAAGGCGAGAATCCGCCGGTCGTAGCTGTCCAGTTCGCTATGCATAATCAATCCTCAAAATGATCATTTTGCGAATCGTTCTAGTCGAGCAATCCGCGAATCCGCTCATCTTAGACAAGAAATGCCCGACACCGAATGTAAAAATTCCTCCACTGACTCTGGAGACCGGACATGCCTCACCTCGAAGCCGTGAATACCCCTGCGCCCCGCGCCGATGTGTGGAACGTCAACAACGCGCACTGCTGCGCACGTTATCAGCTGCTTGCCGAGGCCGAGCCGGATCTGCTGGTGCGGGTGCTGAACCTGTTTGCGCTGCAATTTCTGACGCCGCAACAGGTCCACGTCGAGCGGCTCGACGATCTGCTGTCGATCGATATCACCATCGACGGACTGAGCTGGCATCGCGCCCAGGTGATTGCGGAAAAACTTCGTAACCTGATCAGCGTCTGCTCGGTGAACCTGCAAGACGCCGACACGGCGTGGTCTGCGCCGGCCCAGGCGTCCGGCTGACAAATCCGGCAACGGCTTTGTCGGGTAGTGGCCCAACGGTCGGCGGGGCCACGACTATCCTTTGCGCACAGTCGTTCAAAAGGAGCCCGCATGTCCGTTCAACTCGCCACTCAGGACCGCTGGCTGGATCTCAACGATGTGTTGCGTGAGCTGGTCGCCCAAGGCTTTATCAGCCAGGATTCGGCGGAGCAGGCGCTCAACGCCCGGCGGCGCCACGCGACCCACGGCCAGCAGCATCCACTGGAATTCATCGCCAGCCAGCAACTGGATGATCTCAGCCGACCGGGCAAACATCTGGATCTGGAAAGCCTGACCCTGTGGCTGGCGCAGCAGGCCGGCCAGCCGTACATGCGCATCGACCCGTTGAAGATCAACGTTGCGGCGATCACCCCGCTGATGTCCTACGCCTTTGCCCAACGGCACAAGATTCTTGCGGTAGCGGTCGACCGCGATGCGGTGGTGGTCGCCAGCGCCCAGCCCTACGTCACCGGTTGGGAGGCCGACCTGACCCATGTGCTGAAGCTGCCGATCAAACGGGTGGTCGCCAACCCGGTGGACATCCAGCGCTTCAGCGTCGAGTTCTTCCGCCTCGCCAAATCGGTGAGCGGCGCCAGCACTGCCGACGCGCAGAGCGGCAACCTCGGCAACTTCGAACAACTTCTCAACCTCGGCGCCAGCGATCAGGAGCCGGATGCCAACGACGCGCACATCGTCAACATCGTCGACTGGCTGTTTCAGTACGCCTTCCAGCAGCGCGCCAGCGATATCCACATCGAACCGCGCCGCGAACAGGGCACCGTGCGCTTTCGCATCGACGGCGTGCTGCACAACGTCTATCAATTCCCGCCGCAGGTAACCATGGCGATCGTCAGCCGCCTGAAAAGTCTCGGGCGGATGAACGTCGCCGAGAAGCGCAAACCCCAGGACGGCCGGGTCAAGACCAAAACCCCGGACGGCGGCGAGGTGGAGCTGCGGCTCTCAACGCTGCCCACCGCATTTGGCGAAAAAATGGTCATGCGGATTTTCGACCCGGAAGTGCTGCTCAAGGACTTCGACCAGCTTGGCTTTTCCGCCGACGACCTGCGCCGCTGGCAGGACATGACCCGCCAGCCCAACGGCATCATTCTGGTCACCGGGCCGACCGGTTCAGGCAAGACCACCACGCTGTACACCACGCTGAAGAAACTGGCGACGCCGGAGATCAACCTCTGCACCATCGAAGACCCGATCGAAATGGTCGAGCCGGCCTTCAACCAGATGCAGGTGCAGCACAACATCGATCTGAGCTTCGCCGCCGGCGTGCGTGCGCTGATGCGGCAAGACCCGGACATCATCATGATCGGCGAGATCCGCGACCTGGAAACCGCGGAAATGGCGATTCAGGCTGCACTCACCGGCCATCTGGTACTGTCGACCCTGCACACCAACGATGCCCCCAGCGCGATCAGTCGGCTATTGGAACTTGGCGTGCCGCACTATCTGATCAAAGCCACGGTGCTCGGGGTCATGGCCCAGCGTCTGGTGCGCACACTGTGCCCGCACTGCAAGGCGCCGCTGACGCTGGAAGAGGAAGACTGGCAAACCCTGACCCGCCCGTGGCAAGCGCCACTGCCCAGCAATGCGCAACGGGCCATCGGTTGTCTGGAGTGCCGCGACACCGGTTATCGCGGACGCGCCGGGGTCTACGAAATCATGCAGTTGAGTGACAGCCTCAAGGCGTTCATCACCCCGGACGCCGATCTCACCGCCATCCGCCGGCAAGCCTTCAAGGAGGGCATGCGCAGCCTGCGCCTGTCGGGTGCGCAAAAAGTTGCGGCGGGGCTGACCACCGTCGAAGAAGTGCTGCGGGTAACGCCGCAAAGCGAGCAGAAATAGGCGACTACGGAACCGGATCGGGGAAAACGCTATCCAACGCCGTAGTTAACCCCCCAGGAGTCACTCAATCATGCGTCTCAAACTTGCTGTCGCCACCCTTGCCCTGCTGTCCCTGCCCGTTGGTTCAGCGATGGCCGACAGCTTTTGGCGTAACGTCATTTCGTCCGGCGCCACCACCGGTTCGACCTACCTGACCTTCAAGGACCACAAGCTGATCGTTGCCGCGCAGGACGATGCCGGCAGCTTCGTCGCCAGCGATGGCGGCATCCGTGGGCCGTACCTGGAAGCAGCGATGCAGAAAGTCCGCGCCGACAACCCGGGCCTGCAGGCCACGGACATGGAATTGGCGAATGCGATTCTGGCGAAGAACGCAGTGGCATCCGAGTAATATTGCCGCCAACAAAAATGCCGCTCGATTGAGCGGCATTTTTTTGCCCGACTTTCTCTGTTCACTCCATAACCTCTGTAGGAGTGAGCCTGCTCGCGATGGCTGTACTCCAGACACTGCATTCGGCGACTGATGCACCGTTATCGCGAGCAGGCTCACTCCTACAATGAATCGGGGGTACAAGGAGATCAGCGGTAATCGTCCACCGGGACGCAGGCACAAAACAGATTGCGATCCCCATAGACGTTGTCCACCCGATTCACCGCCGGCCAATACTTGTGTGCCTTGGTGTGCGCATCCGGGGTGATGCCCTGCTCGATGCTGTAAGGCCGCTCCCAGACTCCGGTGACATCCGCCAGGGTATGCGGCGCACGCTTGAGCGGGTTGTCGCCCGCCGGCCAGTTGCCGTTCTGCACTTCGATGATTTCCGCGCGGATGCTCAGCATGGCGCCGATAAAGCGGTCGAGCTCGGCCTTGGATTCGCTCTCGGTCGGCTCGACCATCAACGTCCCTGGCACCGGGAAGGACATGGTCGGCGCATGAAAACCGTAATCCATCAGGCGCTTGGCGACATCCTCCTCGCTGATCCCGGTCTGCGCCTTCAACGGCCGCAGATCGAGAATGCATTCGTGGGCCACCCGCCCGTTACGCCCGGTGTACAGCACCGGGAATGCGCCGGATAAATGCTGCGCCAGATAATTCGCCGCGAGGATCGCCACTTCGCTGGCATCCGCCAGTTGCGGCCCCATCATCGCGATGTACATCCAGCTGATCGGCAAAATGCTCGCACTGCCCCACGGCGCCGCACTGACCGCGCCGTTCTGCGGCAACGGGCCGGCAATCGGCACCACGGGATGATTGGCGACGAACGGCGCCAGGTGCGCGCGAATACCGATCGGCCCCATGCCCGGCCCGCCACCGCCATGGGGGATGCAGAAAGTCTTGTGCAGGTTCATGTGCGACACGTCGGCGCCGATGTCCGCCGGCCGCGCCAGCCCGACCTGCGCATTGAGGTTGGCGCCGTCCATGTACACCTGCCCGCCGTGCTGGTGGATAACTTCGCAGATTTCGCTGATGCCCTCCTCGTACACACCATGGGTCGATGGATAGGTCGCCATCAGGCACGACAACTTGTCCCCCGCCTCGGCCGCCTTGGTTTTCAGATCGTCCAGATCGACGTTGCCGGCCTCGTCGCACTCGACGATCACTACGCGCATTCCGGCCATTTGCGCCGAGGCCGGGTTGGTGCCGTGGGCCGAGGACGGAATCAGGCAAATGTCCCGCCCGCCCTGCTGTCGGCTCTCGTGATATTTGCGAATCGCCAGCAGCCCGGCGTACTCGCCCTGAGCGCCGGAGTTGGGCTGCATGCAGATCGCATCGAACCCGGTAATCGCACACAACCAGCGCTCCAGTTCTTCGATCATCAAGGTGTAACCGACTGCCTGCTCCCGAGGCGCGAAAGGGTGCAGATTGGCGAACTGCGGCCAGGTGATGGGGATCATCTCGCTGGTGGCATTGAGTTTCATGGTGCAGGAGCCCAGCGGGATCATCGACTGGTTGAGCGCCAGGTCCTTGTTCTCCAGTTGCTTGAGGTAGCGCAGCATCTCGGTTTCGCTGTGATGCGCATTGAACACCGGGTGGCGCAGGTACGGCGTTTTGCGCTGGAGGGTGTCGGGGATGCCTGAAACCAGCGTTTCTGCATCGAGTTGTTCGACGTTCAAACCATGATCGGCACCGAGCAGCACATCGAAGAGCTTCGCCACCGTGCTTTCATCGCATGTCTCGTCGAGGCTCAGTCCCACTCGGCCACGGCCGAGAATCCGCAGGTTGATCTGCGCAGCCTTGGCGCTGTCGATGATCGCGCTCTGCGCGCCGCCAACCTCCAGCGTGAGGGTGTCGAAAAACTGCCCGTTAACCCGCTGGAGACCATGGCGTTCGAGACCCGCCGCCAGAATGCAGGTCAGCCGATGCACCCGCTGTGCTATCCGTTTCAAGCCTTGCGGCCCGTGATACACCGCATAGCAACTGGCGATGTTGGCCAGCAGCACCTGCGCGGTGCAGATGTTCGAATTGGCCTTCTCCCGGCGAATATGTTGCTCACGGGTTTGCAGGGCCATGCGCAACGCCACATTGCCACGAGCGTCTTTTGACACACCGATGATCCGCCCGGGAATCGCCCGTTTGTATTCCTCACGGCTGGCGAAAAACGCCGCGTGCGGGCCACCGTAGCCCATCGGTACGCCAAAGCGCTGGGACGAACCGAACACCACGTCCGCACCCAGTTCACCCGGCGGCGTCAGCAGCAACAGGCTCAGCAGATCCGCCGCCACACAGGCCAGCGCCTGCTGCGCGTGCAGTTGATCGATCACCGGACGCAGGTCGCGGATCTCGCCGTGCGTGTCGGGATACTGCAGCAACGCGCCGAATACCTGATGCTGGTTGAGGTTATCCACAGCGTCGATGATCACCTCGAAACCGAAGCCTTCGGCACGGGTCTGCACCACGGAAATGGTCTGCGGATGACAGTTCTCATCGACGAAGAACAGATTGCTCTTTGACTTCGCCACGCGTTTAGCCAGCGCCATGGCTTCAGCGGCAGCGGTGGCTTCGTCGAGCAACGAAGCATTGGCCAGTTCAAGCCCGGTGAGGTCGATGGTCAGTTGCTGGAAATTCAGCAGCGCTTCGAGACGGCCCTGGGCGATCTCCGGTTGATACGGGGTGTACGCGGTGTACCAGCCGGGATTTTCCAGCACGTTGCGCAGGATGACGGTCGGCGTCAGCGTGCCGTGGTAGCCCATGCCGATCAGGCTAGTCCACACCTGATTCTGCTCGGCATAACCGCGAAGTTTGGCCAGCGCCGCCTGCTCATCGAGGGCCGGCGGCAAGTCCAGCGCCCGATTCAGGCGAATGCCCGGCGGCACCGTCTGCTCGATCAGTTCGACCCGGCTGCCGAGGCCCAGGCTGTCGAGCATCGCCTGCTGTTCGGCGGCGTCGGGACCCAAATGGCGGCGCAGGAAGGCTTCGGGGTCGCGTAACTGGCTCAAGGATGGCAACTGGGACATGACGGGCTCTCTCTTGGCTGGCGCTCGGCGTCAATGCAACACGGTCAAACCAGCATAGCAGCCGATCCCGACGCGCACGGCTTGGCGGCAGAGGGGGTTCCGGGGCATGCTGTAGCGCCTGCATCAGGCGTCCAACCTTCGGATGATCCAATCCTCATGAACCAACTGCCGTTCCTGCCGTTTTCCAAACCTGTCATTGATGAAGCCACGATTGCCGCCGTCGGCGATGTGCTGCGTTCCGGCTGGATCACCAGCGGGCCGAAGGTCCAGGCCTTTGAAGCACAGTTGTCGGAATACTTCGGCGGACGCCCGGTGCGCACCTTCAACTCCGGCACCTGCACCATGGAAATCGCCTTGCGCATCGCCGGCATCGGCCCGGGTGACGAAGTGATCACCACGCCGATTTCCTGGGTCGCCACCGCCAACGTGATCCTCGAAGTCGGCGCCACACCAGTGTTTGCCGACATCGATCCGGTGACCCGCAACATCGATCTGGACCAGTTGGAAGCGGCCATCACCCCGCGCACCAAAGCGGTGATTCCGGTGTACCTCGCCGGCCTGCCGGTGGACATGGAACGCTTGTACGCCATCGCCCGCAAACACAACTTGCGCATTGTCGAAGACGCCGCTCAGGCCCTGGGTTCGAGCTGGAACGGCCAGCGCATCGGCGCCACCGGCGATTTCGTGTCGTTCAGCTTTCAGGCGAACAAGAACGTCACCTGCTCCGAGGGCGGCTGCCTGGTGCTGAACACCCCGGAAGAGGCGCGGCTGGCGGAGAAGTACCGCCTGCAGGGCGTGACCCGCAACGGCTTTGATGGTCTGGACGTCGATGTGCTCGGTGGCAAGTTCAACATGACCGACATCGCCGCCACCATCGGCCTCGGCCAGTTCGCCCATATCGAGGCGCTGACCGCCCATCGTCAGGAACTGGCCCGGCACTACTTCAAATGTTTTGGCGATGACTTTGAAGCGACTTATGGCGCCCAACTGCCACCGGCGGACTTCACCCAGAGCAACTGGCACCTGTTCCAACTGGTCCTGCCGGAGCGCAAGGACGGCTTGCCGGCCCGCGCCACGTTCATGGAGCAGATGCAGGCCAAAGGCATCGGCATCGGCTATCACTACCCGCCGATCCACTTGCTGAGCCTGTACCGCGAGCGCGGGTTCAAGGAAGGCATGTTGCCAGTTTCCGAGCGCGTTGGGCGCTTGATCGTGTCATTGCCGATGTTCACCAGCATGACCAGGGACGACGTCGAGCGTTCGGTGGCGGCAGTGAAAGCGGTATTGCGCGACGCCTGATCGACGCCTACAAAAAAGCCCCGAGAGATCGGGGCTTTTGCAGTATTACAGTCTGCTTATTCGCCGATGGCAGCCTTGTAGGCAGCAGCGTCCAGCAGCTTGTCCAGCTCGGCCTTGTCGCTTGGCTTGAGCTTGAAGATCCATGCGGCGTACGGATCGTTGTTAAGCTCTTCCGGCGAGTCAGCCAGCGTTTCGTTGACCGCGATCACTTCACCGCCGATCGGGGAGTAGATGTCGGACGCGGCCTTCACCGACTCGACAACACCGGCAGCCTCACCGGCAGCAAACACCTTGCCGACTTCGGCCAGTTCAACGAACACCACATCGCCCAGCGCTTCCTGCGCGTGATCGCTGATGCCCACGGTAACGGTGCCGTCGGCTTCCAGGCGTGCCCACTCATGACTTTCGGCAAAACGCAGTTCAGCGGGGATATTGCTCATGCTCGGTGTCCTCAAGAAAATTGTCAGCGGTCAGGCCCGCCGGAAAAGGTCAGATCAAGGTTTTACCATGGCGCACGAAGGTCGGTTTGACCACTCGTACCGGATACCACTTGCCACGGATTTCCACTTCGGCGCGGTCGGCGGTAGCCATCGGTACACGCGCCAGGGCAATCGATTTGCTTAGCGTAGGAGAGAAACTACCACTGGTGATCTCTCCTTCGCCAACATCGGCGATACGAACCACTTGATGGGCGCGCAAAACACCGCGCTCCTCAAGCACCAGACCCACCAGTTTGTGCGCAACGCCGGCGACTTTTTCCGCTTCCAGCGCCGAGCGACCGATGAACTGCCGCGAAGCCGGTTCCCAAGCGATGCTCCAGGCCATATTGGACGCCAGCGGCGAGACATCCTGATGAATGTCCTGGCCGTAGAGGTTCATCCCGGCTTCGACCCGCAACGTGTCGCGGGCGCCGAGGCCGATTGGCGAAATGCCGGCACCCACCAGATCGTTGAAAAACCCCGGCGCCTGCTCGGCCGGCAAGGCGATTTCCAGGCCGTCTTCACCGGTATAACCGGTGCGGGCGATGAACCAGTCGCCATCGACTTCGGCTTCGAACGGTTTGAGGTGCTGGATCAGTGCGGCGCGGGACTGGGTCACCAGTTCGGCAATCTTCTGCCGGGCCTGCGGGCCTTGAATGGCGAGCATCGCCAGATCCTGACGCTCGTGCAGATGCACGTCGTAACCGGCGACCTGCGCCTGCATCCACGCCAGATCCTGGTCGCGAGTGGAGGCGTTGAACACCAGACGATAACGGTCTTCGAGGCGATAGACGATCATGTCGTCGACGATGCCGCCACGTTCGTTGAGCATCGTGCTGTAGAGCGCGCGGCCGGGGCGATGCAGGCGTTCGACGTCATTGGCCAGCAAATGCTGCAGCCAGGCCTTGGCCTGGGGGCCATCAACGTCGATAACGGTCATATGGGAAACATCGAACACCCCGCAATCGCGGCGCACCTCGTGGTGTTCCTCGACCTGCGAGCCGTAATGCAGTGGCATGTCCCAACCGCCAAAATCGACCATCTTCGCGCCGAGGGCGAGATGCAGGTCATACAGAGGCGTACGCTGTCCCATGGGTTTCTCCTTCCGGGCGTGGCGAAGGTGCGGACAGCCGCTGTACGGGGTGAAAGCCTCGAAATAGAAGGCTTTCAGCCGATTTCAGCGAACGGGTCTGTCAGACGAACCGCACCGAATGCCGCGCATTGTAGCCGCATGATTCAGGACTGACGACTAAGTGTTTCGGTGCGCCGAGCGGCGGATCAGGCCGATGACCGGTAACAGGCCGACCAACACCAGGGTCAGCGCCGGCAGCGATGCCCGCGCCCATTCCCCTTCACTGGTCATTTCGAAGATCCGCACCGCCAGCGTGTCCCAGCCAAACGGGCGCATCAGCAGGGTCGCGGGCATTTCCTTGAGCACATCGACGAACACCAGCAACGCCGCGCTCAGTGTGCCGGGCAGCAACAGCGGCAGATACACTTTGAAAAACAGTCGCGGCCCACTGACACCCAGACTACGTGCCGCTTCGGGCAATGAAGGCCGTATACGCGCCAGACTGTTTTCCAGTGGTCCGTAGGCCACCGCGATAAAGCGCACCAGATAGGCCATCAGCAACGCCGCCAGACTGCCCAGCAGCAATGGTTTGCCGGCGCCGCCGAGCCAGCCCGACAGCGGAATCACCAGTTCGCGGTCGAGATAACTGAACGCCAGCATGATCGACACCGCCAGCACCGAACCCGGCAGCGCATAACCAAGATTGGCCAGACTGACCCCGGAACGGATTGCCCGGGTCGGCGCCAGACGTCGGGCAAACGCCAGCAGCAGCGCGACGCTGACGGTGATCAACGCCGCCATGCCGCCCAGATACAGGGTGTGCAGGATCAGCCCGGCATAACGCTCATCGAGATCGAAGCGCCCGCGCTGCCAGAACCATACGAGCAGTTGCAGCAACGGAATCACGAACGCGCAGGCAAACACCAACGTGCACCAGCCGGTCGCCGCGAACGCCTTTAGCCCGCGCAGCTGATACAACGCCTTGACCCTGGGGCGCTCGTTGCTCGCCCGGTTGGCGCCACGTGCGCGCCGCTCGCCATAGAGCACCAGCATCACCACCAGCAGCAACAGGCTCGCCAGTTGCGCGGCGCTCGGCAGGCTGAAGAAGCCGTACCAGGTCTTGTAGATGGCGGTGGTGAAGGTGTCGAAATTGAACACCGACACCGCGCCGAAATCCGCCAGCGTCTCCATCAGCGCCAGCGCCACACCGGCGCCAATCGCCGGACGCGCCATCGGCAACGCCACCCGCCAGAACGCCTGCCATGGCGATTGCCCGAGTACCCGCGCCGCCTCCATCAAGCCTTTGCCCTGCGCGAGAAACGCGGTGCGCGCCAGCAGGTAGACATAGGGATAAAACACCAGCACCAGCACTACAATCACCCCGCCGGTGGAGCGCACGCGCGGCAGGCGCAGGCCGCTGCCGAACCACTCACGCAGCAGGGTCTGCACCGGGCCGGAAAAGTCCAGCAGACCGACGAAGACAAACGCCAGCACGTAGGCCGGGATGGCGAACGGCAGCATCAGCGCCCAGTCGAGCCAGCGTCGTCCGGGAAACTCGCAGAGGCTGGTGAGCCACGCCAGACTGACACCGAGCAGCGTCACACCGACGCCAACGCCGAGCACCAGCGTCAGGGTGTTGCCGAGCAGGCGCGGCATCTGGGTTTCCCACAGGTGCGACCAGATCTGCTGATCGATGGTCTGCCACGACAGCAGCAGGACACTCAGGGGCAACAGCACCAGCGCGGCAATGGCGAGGACGATGGGATACCAGCGGCGTTGGGCGGGGTGGGCCAAGGGGGTTCTCTGCAAAAGGGCCAACGCCCATTCGACGTCGACCACATGTTGTGGCGAGGGAGCTTGCTCCCGCTCGGCTGCGAAGCAGCCGCAGGAAGTTAACAGTTCAATTCACGCCAGACGCAAGGGCGCCAGGGGGCCGCTTCGCGACCCAGCGGGAGCAAGCTCCCTCGCCACAGAGGGCTCGCCGTGGTGGCCGGCTCAGTTCCAACCCGCCCGATCCATCATGCGGATCGCTTCCGCCTGACGCTTGCCCGCCACTTCCACCGGCAAGGTATCAGCGACGAACTTGCCCCACGCCGCCACTTCTTCCGAAGGTGCCACTGCCGGGTTGGCCGGAAATTCCTGATTGACGTCGGCGAAGATCTTCTGCGCCTCAGGCGTGGTCATCCACTCGACCAGCGCCTTGGCGGCTTCCGGGTGCGGTGCATGTTTGGTCAGACCGATACCCGACAGGTTCACATGTACGCCGCGATCGGCCTGATTCGGCCAGAAGAGTTTCACCGGCAGGTCCGGTTTCTGCTTGTGCAGGCGCCCGTAGTAGTAGGTGTTGACGATGCCGACATCGCATTGCCCGGCGTTGATCGCTTCCAGCACCGCAACGTCGTCGGAGAACACATCGGTGGACAGGTTGTTGACCCAGCCCTTGAGGATCTTCTCGGTCTTCTCGGCGCCGTGCACTTCGATCATGGTCGCGGTCAGCGACTGGTTGTAGACCTTCTTCGCCGTGCGCAGGCACAGGCGCCCTTCCCAGTTCTTGTCGGCCAGCGCTTCGTAGGTGGTCAGTTCGCCCGGCTTAACGCGCTCGGTGGAATAGGCGATGGTTCTCGCGCGCAGGCTCAGGCCGGTCCAGGCGTGGCTGGAGGAGCGGTATTGTGCGGGAATATTCGTATCGATAGTTTTCGAGGTGAACGGCTGCAGAATGCCCATCTGCTCGGCCTGCCAGAGGTTGCCGGCATCGACGGTCAGCAGCAGATCAGCGGTGGCGTTTTCGCCTTCGGCCTTGATCCGCTGCATCAGCGGCGCTTCCTTGTCGGTGATGAACTTGATCTTCACCCCGGTTTTTGCGGTGTAGGCGTCGAATACCGGTTTGATCAGCTCATCGATACGCGAGGAGTAGACCACCACCTCGTCGGCGGCCTGGGCGGTGGTGCTGCCGATCAGGGTCAGGGCCAGTGCGGCCAGAAGACGCTTGGGTGCCAACATGGGAGTGGTCTCTCGGTCGGAAAATGTGGGCCAAATGATAAGGACTCACATTTACCACCTCAATCGAACTCTTTTCCAAGGAGTTACCAGATGTTGCATGACCTGCAAATTGCTGGTCTCTGTGGCGAGGGAGCTTGCTCCCGCTGGAGGCCGAAGGACTCCCAATGTTGCCAAAATGGCTTTTGGGGCCGCTTCGCAGCCCAGCGGGAGCAAGCTCCCTCTCCACAAAGAAGTAATTGCCTTCAGGGTTTGGCGAGCGCTGGGAGGTCGCCTGTGAGGCCAAGGGCTTCGCGAACAAACAAGGCCTTGGCCTCCGGCATCTGCTCCACCAGCTTCAACCCGGCGTTACGCAACCAGCGCACCGGCAGCGGATCGGCCTGGAACAAGCGCTCGAAGCCCTCCATCGCCGCCATCAATGCCAGATTGTGCGGCATGCGCCGACGCTCGTAGCGGCTCAGCACTTTCACATCGGCCAGACGCTCGCCACGTTCGGCGGCTTGCAACAGCACTTCAGCCAAAACCGCCGCATCGAGGAAGCCGAGGTTCACACCCTGCCCGGCCAACGGGTGAATGGTGTGCGCCGCATCACCGATCAACGCCAGCCCTTCGGCGACGTAGCGCTTGGCATGTCGTTGACGTAACGGCACGCACAGCCGTGGATCGGCACTGATCACTTCGCCAAGGCAACCTTCGAATGCCCGCTCCAGCTCACGACAGAATGCCGCTTCATCCAGCGCCATCAGGCGCTCGGCTTCACTCGGTGTGGTCGACCAGACGATCGAGCACCAGTCCTGCTGCCCGTCACGCTCCAGCGGCAGAAACGCCAGCGGCCCGTGATCGGTGAAACGCTGCCACGCGGTCATCCGGTGCGGCTTGCTGCTGCGCACGCTGGTGACGATGGCGTGATGCAGATAATCCCACTCGCGGGTGGCGACGCTGGTCAGCCGGCGCACCGCCGAATTCGCACCGTCCGCTGCAATCACCAGCGGCGCACGCAACTGCCGACCATCGGCCAGGGTCAGCAGCCAGTCATCGCCAGAGCGGCGCATCTGTTCCAGCCGTGCGTTGGCCAGCATGCCCAGATCGCAGTCGTGCAAACGATCGAGCAAGGCATCCTGCACCACGCGGTTTTCGACGATATGGCCGAGCACTTCGGCATGCACACTGCTCGCCGAGAAATGAATCTGCCCGGTGCCGCTGCCGTCCCACACGTGCATGTCGGTGTACGGGCTGCTGCGGCGCTTGGCGATGCCGTCCCAGACGCCAAGGCGTTCGAGTATCCGCTGGCTGGCCGCCGACAAGGCGCTGACCCGCGGCTCGAACGCTGCGGATGCGTCGAACGGTTTGACGCTCAGCGGGCTGCCGTCGAGCAGCAGCACTTCCAGGCCGCTGTCCTGCAACGCCAGCGCGAGGGCGCTGCCGACCATTCCGGCTCCGACAATCAGCAGATCTGCGCGCATTTCCATGCTTTAAGCCTGTCTCGCTGGCGGCATGCGCCGCCCGTAAAGGGTTTTAGCCAGCGCGCCAGTTAGTGGCGCGCTGCTGAAAGTGAAAGTGCCGACCCGCCGCTCAAGCATCCGGCCGCGTCCCCAGCCCCATGGCCTGACGGGCAAACCAGCGCTTGGCCGGTGGCAACAGATCGAGACCGAGCAGGCCGATGTTGCGGCCCAGCGAGACCAGCGGCTGAGTGCTGCCGAACAATCGCGTGACCTGATCGGAGAAGCCCACCGTGAGCTCCTGATCCAGACGCTGCCGCTCGCGATAGGCCTGCAAGGTGGCGAAGTCGCCCAGCGGCTGGTCACTGGCGAGCAGTGCGGCAGCCAGCGCATCAGCATCCCGCAGGGACAGGTTGAAACCTTGTCCGGCAATCGGGTGCAGGCTGTGCGCGGCATTGCCGAGCACGGCCAGATGCGAGCGTACTTGCTCCTCGGCCTCGACCAGCGACAGCGGATACAAATGCCGCGCACCGACCTGTTTCAAGGTGCCGAGGCGGTAGCCGAACACACCTTGCAGTTCGCTGAGAAAATCGCGCTCGCTGAGGTCTGCCAGGCGTTGCGCGTCCATGCCCAGGCGGGTCCAGACCAGTGCGCAGCGGTTGTCCGGCAGCGGCAGCAAGGCCATCGGGCCTTCGTCGGTGAAACGCTCGAAGGCCATGCCGTTGTGCGCTTCGCTCGGGGTGATGTTGGCGATCAGCGCGCTCTGGTTGTACGGACGCTTGCGCACGTTGATACCCAGTTGCTCGCGCAAACCGGAACGGCCGCCATCGGCCAGCACCGCCAGATCGCACTCGACGGTGGTTTCATCATTGAGGGTCAGGCGATAGCCGTCGGGCAGCGGCTCCATGCGCGTGACTTCCGCCGGGCAGCGCCAGCTGATCACGTCTTTGTCGAGGTGCTGCCACAGGCATTGGCCGAGCCAGGCGTTTTCCACCACGTAGCCAAGCGCCGGCACGCCCTCTTCCATCGCCGACAGGCGGGCAGTGGAGAAGCGACCACGGTCGGAGACGTGAATCTGTTTGATCGGCTCGGCGCGGCGGGAAATCTCCTGCCACACGCCCAGCCGTTGATAGATCTGCCGCGAACCGAAGGACAGCGCCGACGAACGCGCGTCGTAGCTCGGCTGCCAGCTGTCGCCGGGGGCGAACGGTTCGATCAGGACGATTTTCCAGCCACGGGCCTTGGCCCCGGACTGCAAGGCCAACGCCAGACTGGCGCCGACCAGGCCGCCACCAATGATTGCCAGATTGACTCGACTCATGCCGCGTGTGTCCGTGCTTGCGCCATCAGCGCTTCGATCTCGGCGACGGTTTTCGGTACGCCGCTGGTCAATATTTCACAACCGGTCTTGGTCACTACCACGTCATCCTCGATGCGCACGCCAATGCCGCGCCATTTCTTCGCTACGTGCTGGTTGTCCGGGGCGATATAGATGCCCGGTTCCACGGTCAGCGCCATGCCGACCTCCAGCACCCGCCATTCGCCGCCGACCTTGTACTCGCCGACGTCGTGTACATCCATGCCCAGCCAGTGGCCGGCACGGTGCATGTAAAACGCTTTATAGGCTTCGGTCGCGATCAACTCATCGACCTCGCCTTGCAGGATTCCGAGCTTGACCAGGCCCGCGGTAATCACCCGCACCGTGGCTTCGTGCGCCTGATTCCAGTTTTTGTTCGGGGCGATTTCAGCGAACGCGGCTTCCTGCGAAGCCAGCACCAGCTCGTAAATTGCTTTCTGCTCGGCGGAAAACTTGCCGTTGACCGGCCAGGTGCGGGTGATGTCGCTGGCGTAGCAGTCGATCTCGCAACCGGCGTCGATCAACACCAGATCGCCGTCCTTGAGCAGCGCGTCATTCTGCTGGTAATGCAGGATGCAGCTGTTGCGCCCGGCGGCGACGATCGAACCGTAGGCCGGCATCTTCGCCCCGCCCTTGCGGAATTCGTAATCGAGCTCGGCTTCAAGGCTGTACTCGTACAAACCCGGCCGGCTGGCCTGCATCGCCCGGATATGCGCCTGAGCAGAGATCCGTGCGGCTTCGCGCATCACCTTCACTTCTGCCGCCGATTTATACAGGCGCATGTCGTGCAGCAGGTGATCCAGGGCAACGAATTCGTTCGGTGGCTGCGCGCCGAGGTGTGCCTTGGAACGGATCACGTTGATCCAGTCCATCAGGTGTCGATCGAATTCCGGGTTGCTGCCCATCGCCGAATACACCCGGTCGCGCCCCTCGATCAGGCCCGGCAGGATGTCGTCGATGTCGGTAATCGGGAACGCGTCGTCAGCGCCGTAATCACGGATTGCACCTTCCTGCCCTGCGCGCAGGCCGTCCCATAACTCGCGTTCGGCGTTACGCTCACGGCAGAACAGTACGTACTCGCCGTGCTCACGGCCGGGCATCAGAACGATGACGGCCTGCGGCTCGGGAAAACCGCTGAGGTACTGGAAGTCGCTGTCCTGGCGGTAGACGTGCTCGACGTCGCGGTTGCGGATCGCCACTGCGGCGGCGGGCAGGATCGCGATGCTGTTGGGTTCCATCTGCGCCATCAGGGCCTTGCGGCGACGGCTGTATTCCGCTTTGGGGATATGGGTCATGGGCAGATGGCTTTCCCTGGCACGCGATTAATGCAGCGACGGCTTGGCGGCTGGCGGCACGTCGGCTTTTTTGGTTTCCGAGAACAGCAGCAGCGGCGCGACGCGCAGGTATTCCATGACTTCCATGTAATCGCTTTCGCCGTCTTCGGACTCTTCCAGGGCGTCTTGCACCTGGGAGATCGCAGCCAGATCCTGCAGCACTTCGGTGGCTTCGGTGCTGAGCATGCTGCTGTCGCGGCAGTTCAGGCCGAAACCGCTGAGGAAGCCCTGGCACCATTGGCCCAGTGCGGCGGCGCGGTCAGCCAGTGGTGCGTCATCGGTTGGCAGCAGCAGAACGACGGTGACGTCGCTGCCGGTCAACTCACCCTTGACCATTTCTTGCAGGCCGATCAGGGCGTTGCGGACGTTGTCCTGGATGTCGCCTTCGAGCAGTTCGGCGGCGTCGATCAGCCAGCCTTCGTTATCGAAGCCGGCACCGGCACAACTGCGGCCGAGCAGCAGGCCGTGCAGTTCGGCAGGCGAGACGTTGTGGCCGCTGGCAGTCAGCAGGGTGGCAAAGGCTTGGTACGGGGAATTCGCAATGGTCATGGGCAGCTAGGCGCCAGACGGCGCTATGTCTAGAATGAAGGCCTTGTATCCTACATCGACAGACTCGCCAAGACTATTAAAGGCTGTCCGCCAGCCAGGCGCCTGCCGCCCATCAGATGAATTCAGTGGACACAATGGAAGACACCGACCTGCAAGCGCTGATGGCCAGACTCGAAAAGCTGATTGGCCGAGTCGAGCAACTAAAGAGTCAAAACGCACTCTTACTAGCTCAGGAAAAGACCTGGCGCGAGGAACGCGCTCACCTCATTGAAAAAAACGAAATCGCCCGGCGTAAGGTCGAATCGATGATTTCGCGCCTCAAGGCCCTGGAGCAAGACTCATGAGTTCAAGCAATAGCGTTACCGTGCAGATCCTCGACAAAGAATATTCGATCATCTGCCCCCAGGAAGAACGCAGCAATCTGGTCAGCGCCGCCCGCTACCTGGACGGCAAGATGCGCGAGATTCGCAGCAGCGGCAAAGTCATCGGCGCCGACCGTATTGCAGTGATGGCCGCGCTGAACATCACCCACGACCTCTTGCACAAAGAAGAGCGCCCGGACATCCAGGCCAGCGGCTCGACCCGTGAACAGGTGCGCGACTTGCTCGATCGTGTCGATCTGGTCCTGGCCGACGATCCGGACATCAGCAAGGGCTGATTCGCCAGGCCGCTTGAGGTATACTCGCGGCACTCCCTGGGGTGCTTGCCAGTTGACGATGTCCCTGAGCCGATTTGCACTACCCTGGAGGTTGCACGTTGGGCTGGTGTGCATGTCCGCCAGACGGAAAGCCTTAAAGTCTACTGCATCCTCCACCTTGAACTTTCGGGTTCAAGGGCTAAGTTGACAGCGGTTCATCCGGGGAGCCTGATTCGAATCCGATGCCGGTTTTTGCCGGCATCGGATTTTTTATGCGTGCGTTTTCGCCCTCACCTGCCGAAGCCGAACCATGACCGAACCTGCGCTACTGCCCCGCCCGCAACTCCGCCGTCTGCTGCGCAAGGCGCGCCGCGCGCTGACGGCCGGTGAACAACGACAGGCCGCCAAAGGCCTGTTCCGCCAACTGGCGCAAGACCCGCACTTTCGCCGGGCGAAACACATTTCCCTGTATCTGCCGACCGATGGCGAAATCGACCCGCGCCTACTGCTGCGCGAAGCCCAGCGCCGGGGCAAAGCCACGTATCTGCCGGTGCTCAGCGCTTGGCCGCGAACCAAAATGGTGTTTCAGCGGATTCGCCCCGGCGACAAGCTCAAGCCCAATCGCTTCCGCATTCTCGAACCGCGGGCCAATCTGGCTCGTCAGCGCAAGATCTGGACCCTGGATCTGGTGTTGTTGCCACTGGTGGGGTTTGACGACGTCGGCGGACGCCTGGGAATGGGCGGTGGTTTCTACGACCGCAGTCTGGCGTACCTGGCCCGTCGCAAGAGCTGGCGCAAGCCGACGCTGCTGGGCCTGGCCCATGAATGTCAGAAGGTCGAACGCCTGGCGCAGGCAAGCTGGGATGTACCGTTGCAAGGCACGGTCACCGATAAGGCGTGGTATTTCGCAGGGTAGACGCCGCGCAGATCAGCGGCGTCGGGAAGGCAGTTTCAGCGTTTGAAGGCGCTCGACTGTTGGACCTGTTGCGCGACTTCAACCGGAGCATCGGTCTTGCTCGTCCACAGACTTTGCGCGTAACCGGTGGTCACGACGCCAAGGCCGAACAAAATAACCAAAGTCCATAGCAAATCCGGTTTGCGTTTCATCGATTGCCCCCCTCAAGGCACATCATCACGATGACAGCAGCGGTTTCCGTTCGTAGGCCGTGCAGCAGCGTCAAGCTTTAAAGGCCGGCATTTTGCGACAACGTGAACCTCGGCGCAAACGCTGACGTCAACCGACCGTCGGTTTGTCATAAAATTGCCCGACAACCTGCCCAATGACCGCTTGAGGAGCAAAAGACATGGCCTATTGGCTGATGAAATCCGAGCCTGACGAACTCTCGATCAAAGGTTTGGAGAAACTCGGCACAGCGCGCTGGGACGGGGTTCGCAACTATCAGGCAAGAAACTTCCTGCGGGCGATGGCCGTTGGCGATGAGTTCTTTTTCTACCACTCCAGTTGCCCGGAGCCAGGGATTGCCGGAATCGGCAGGATTATTCAGGCTGCGTACCCGGATCCCACCGCACTGGAACCCGAGAGCCATTACTTCGACCCGAAAGCCACACCCGAGAAAAACGCCTGGAGCGCCATTGATGTGGCACATGTCGAGACGTTTGCCCGGGTGCTGAAGCTCGATTATCTGAAACAGCAGACCGCGCTGGCCGAAATGCCGCTGGTGCAAAAAGGCAGTCGCCTGTCGGTCATGCCAGTGACGGCCGAACAGTGGGCCGCCGTGCTCGGCTTGCGCTGAGAACTTGCCGGTCACGGTTTTTACCGACAAAAGGGGCTAGGCTTGACGCTCATTTGACTGACATCAAGCGAACGGAACGCTTGAACAGTCAGACTGCAAGCCACTGCCGCAGGATGCCCCCATGTCGACGCACAGCCGCTCTTCACTTCTATACGCCGGTTCGCTCCTGGTGTTACTCGCCGCCGCTGGCGGATTGGGTTACTGGATGTCCATCAGCAGCCGCCTGGTCGAAGGACTGTCGATGGGCAACGGGCGGCTGGAAGCCACTGAAGTGCAGATCGCCAGCAAGACCCCCGGGCGCCTCGCCGAGGTGCTGGTCGATGAAGGCGACAAAGTCAGCAAAGGGCAACTGCTGGCGCGCATGGACACCCGCACCCTCGAAGCCCAGCGCAATCAGGCCGAAGCCGAAGTGTTGCGCGCCCGGGAAAATCTCAACGCCGCTCAAGCCAACGTGCAATTGCGCCAGAGTGAACTGCTGCTGGCCCAGCAGGAGCTCGGGCGTTCGCAATCACTGTTCAAGCACGGTTATGTCAGCGCGCAGATCATCGATCAGTTGCAGTCACGCATCGGCACTGGCAACGCTGCCGTTGTCGCCGCCCGGGCCCAGGTCTCTGCTGTCAGTGCGGCGATTGGCGCGGCACAGGCTCAAGTCGCACAGTTGACCAGTGAAATTGACGACAGCAGTCTGCGCGCGCCGATTGATGGCGTGATCCAGCTGCGCATGGCCGAGCCCGGCGAAGTGCTGGGGGCCGGTGGTCGCGTGCTGCTGCTGATCGATCCCAACGACCAGTACATGAACCTCTATCTGTCAGCCGCGGTGGCCGGGCGCCTGGCGGTGGGCGATGAGGCGCGCGTGCTGCTCGATGCTTTGCCCGATAACCCGCTGCCGGCAAAAATCAGCTTCGTCGCGGCCAAATCGCAGTTCACCCCCAAAGAGGTCGAGACCCGCGACGAGCGGCAAAAACTGGTGTTCCGCGTCAAGCTGCGCCTGGTCCAGCCCAGCGCCGTGCCGCAAGCCAAACCCGGCATGCCCGGGGCCGGCTACGTGCGGATCGCGCCCGTCGAATGGCCGGTCAATCTGCAATGAGCGGCCTTGCGGTTCAAGCGACCGGTATCGCCCACCGCTACGGTAAACAGCAAGCGCTGAGCGACATCGCCTTCAGCCTGCCCGCCGGCACCCGCTGCGGGCTGATCGGCCCCGATGGTGCGGGCAAGTCGAGCCTGCTGGGATTGATTGCCGGCGTGAAGACCTTGCAGCAAGGGCAACTGGAGGTGCTCGGTGGCGCGATCGAGGATCGCCGGCATCGCGACACACTCTATGCGCGCATCGCTTTCATGCCGCAGGGCCTGGGCGGCAACCTGTACCCGGAGCTGTCGATCTGCGAGAACATCCAGTTCTTCTCGACCCTGTTCGGCCTGTCGAAGACTGAAAGCGAGCAACGCATGCACAGCCTGCTGCTCGCCACGGATCTGCTGAAGTTCGCCGAGCGCCCCGCCGGCAAGTTGTCCGGCGGCATGAAACAGAAACTCGGGCTGTGTTGCGCGCTGATCCATGAACCGGATCTGCTGATCCTCGACGAGCCGACCACCGGCGTCGACCCACTCTCGCGCCGGCGCTTTTGGGAGTTGGTCGACGACGTGCGACGCCAGCGCCCGCAACTGACGCTGCTGGTCGCCACGGCCTATATGGAAGAAGCCGAGCAGTTCGAGCATTGCCTGATGCTCGACGCCGGCCAGTTGATTGCCACCGGCCTGAGCCGTGAACTGGCCACCGTCACCCCCAGCGGCAAACTCGATGACGCCTTCACCCACTTCCAGGGCGACAGCCAGCATGACGCTCAGCCGCTGGTGATTCCACCGCGCACCGGCAACAGCAGCGACATCGCCATCGAAGCCCACGACCTGACGCTGCGCTTCGGCGATTTCACCGCTGTGGATCACTTCAGTTTTGCCATTGGGCGTGGCGAGATTTTCGGCTTTCTTGGCTCCAACGGCTGCGGCAAGACCACCACCATGAAGGTCCTGACCGGGCTGATGCCGGCCAGTGAAGGCAGTGCGACGCTGCTCGGCAACCCGGTTAATGCCAAGGATCTGGCCACGCGCAAGCGGGTTGGCTTCATGTCGCAGAGTTTTTCGCTGTACGGCGAACTCAGTGTGCGGCAGAACCTCGAACTGCACGCGCGGCTGTTCGACCTGCCCAAAACCGAGAGCGCGCAACGCATCGAAGCGTTGATCGAGCGCTTCAATCTGCGCGGCGTCGCTGATCAGCCGTCAGGTGCCCTGCCCCTTGGGCTGCGCCAGCGTCTGTCATTGGCGGTGGCCGTGTTGCATCGCCCTGAAGTGCTGATTCTCGACGAGCCGACTTCCGGCGTTGATCCGGCAGCTCGCGATGACTTCTGGCGACTGTTGATCGAGTTGTCCCGTGAACAGGGCGTGACGATCTTCCTCTCCACGCATTTCATGAACGAAGCGCAGCGCTGCGACCGCATCTCGCTGATGCACGCGGGCAAGGTTCTCGCCTGCGACACCCCGGCGGCGCTGCAACGGCAGTTTGCGGGGGAGACGCTGGAAGCGGCCTTTGTCACTTGCCTGGAACAGGCTCAGGGCGCTCAACCATCAGCGCCTGTGGCCGAGCCGCAAATGGCACCGCCGAGCGCTGCGGCAACACCAGTGCCCCAGCACGGTTTCAGCCTCGGTCGCCTGTTGGCCGTGGCCAGTCGCGAAGGCAAGGAGCTGCTGCGCGACAAAGTGCGCATGGCGTTCGCCTTGGCCGGGGCGATTTTCATGATGGTGATCTTCGGTTACGGCATCTCGCTGGACGTGGAAAACCTCGCGTTTGCCGTGTACGACCAGGATCAGACGCCGCAGAGCCGAGCTTATCTGGAGGCGTTTCGCGGCTCCCGGTACTTCGACGAACAGCCGGCCATTCATGACCCGCAGCAACTGCACCGGCGCCTGCAACGCTCGGAAATCAAACTGGCGCTGGAGATTCCCCCCGGATTCGGCCGCGATCTGTACGCCGGGCGCCAACCCGCTGTGGCGGCGTGGCTGGATGGCGGCATGCCGTTTCGCGCCGAAACCAGCCGTAACTATGTCGAAGCCGTGCACCTGGGCAATCTGCAACAGCTGGCCGAGCAGAGCAGCCCGGCGCTGGCCCACCCGGCGGCGGCCAGTCTGGAAACCCGCTTTCGCTACAACCAGGACGTGGTCAGCGTCAACGCTATCGGCCCCGGGGTCATGGCGCTGATCCTCGCCTTCATTCCAGCGATGCTCACGGCGCTCGGCATCGTCCGCGAAAAGGAGCTGGGTTCGATCACCAACTTCTACGCCACACCCCTGACCCGTCTGGAGTTTCTGCTGGGCAAACAGACGCCGTATCTGTTGATCAGCCTGGTCAACCTGGCGCTGCTGGTGGCGATGAACCGCTGGCTGTTCGGCGTGCCGTTCAAGGGCAGCCTGCTGACACTGGCGTTCGGCGGACTGCTGTACGTGTTGGCGACCACCAGCATGGGCCTGCTGATTTCGGCATTCACCCGCACGCAAATCGCCGCGATCCTCGGCACCATGATCATCACCAGCCTGCCGACCATCCAGTTCTCCGGGCTGATCGTGCCGCGCTCGTCACTGGAAGGTGCGGCAGCAGTGATGGGCATGCTGTTTCCGGCGGGGCACTTCCTCGACATCGCGGTGGGTACGTTCACCAAAGCGCTGGACTTGCGTCAGCTGTGGCCACAGTGCCTGGCGCTGTTCGGGTTCTTTGTCGGATTCACCGGGTTGAGCCTGATCATGCTGAAAAAGCAGGAGGCCTGATGCACAAGTTCGCGCACATCCTGCGCCTGGGACTCAAGGAGCTGACCAGCCTGCGCCACGACAGCGTGTTGCTGCTGTTCCTGTTCTACGCCTTCACCGTGGCGATCTACATGCCCGCCGCCGGCTCGGTGATCGGCGTGCACAACGCCAGTGTGGCGATCGTCGACGAAGACCACAGCGCCCTTTCGCGCCAGTTGGCCCAAGCCCTGCAGCCGCCGGAATTCCAGACGCCGGTGCTGTTGCCTTATGCGCAACTGGATCAGGTCATGGACAGCGGTCAGTACACCTTCGTCATCAACATCCCGGCGGGCTTTCAAACCGACTTGCTCGCCGCGCGGCAACCGGCGATTCAGGTCAACGTCGATGCCACCGCCATGAGCCAGGCATTCATGGGCGCCGGCTACATCGGCCGGATCTTCCAGCGCGAATTGCTCGACTATGCCGGTCAGGGCGATGCAGCCGCCAAGGCGCCTGTGCTACTGACCACCCGCGCCCTGTTCAACACCAATCTGGAGGGTGGCTGGTTTCTGGCAGTCATTCAGATCGTCAACAACATCACCATTCTGGCGATCATCCTCACCGGCACGGCGCTGCTGCGCGAACGCGAACACGGTACGCTCGACCATTTGCTGGTGCTGCCACTGACGGCGCTGGAAATCATGCTGGCGAAAATCTGGAGCAACCTGCTGGTGGTGGTGCTGTGCACCTGGCTGTCGCTGGAAGTGGTGGTCAAAGGCCTGCTGGATGTGCCGTTGGCCGGCTCGATGAGCCTGTTTTTGCTGGTGACTGCGGTTTATCTGTTTGCCAGTACCGCGCTGGGCATCTTTCTGGCGACGCTCGCGCGTTCGACGCCGCAGTTCGGCCTGCTGGCGATTCCGGTGATCATCCCGATGTTGCTGCTGTCCGGCGGCAGCACGCCATTGGACAGCATGCCGCAGTGGCTGCAGTGGGTTATGCAGGGCTCGCCGTCCACACACTTTGTCAGCCTCAGCGCCGCGATTCTGTTTCGCGACGCCGGGCTGAGCGTAGTCTGGCCGGACTTGTTGGCGCTGACGGCCATCGGCCTGCTGTTCTTTCTCATCGCGCTGGCGCGCTTTCGCAAAAGCCTGGCGTCCTGAACAGCGGCCAGCGTGGTTACTGAATGATCAGGTTGTTGAACAACAGATCTTCCACCACCGGTTTGCCGGTCTCGTCATTCATCACTTGCTGGGTCTGCTTCAGGGCTTCCTGACGCAGTTTTTCCTTGCCTTCGATGCTGCCCATCGCCTCGGTGGTCTGCTGAGTGAACAGCGCCACCAGTTGATTGCGGATCAGCGGCTCGTTGGCCTTGACCAGTTTGGTCGCCTCTTCGCCGGTCACACGCAGCGCCACGTCGGCCTTGTAGACCTTCAGCTTCGGTGTGCCGTCCAGCCCGTAGTTGCCCACGAACGGCGGGCTCAGGGTGATGTAGTTGACCTTCGGCGCCTCGCCTTCTTTGGCTTCTTCGGCCAGCGCTGCCACAGGCAGAGACAGGGCCAGCAACAACATGATCCACGCTTTCACAATTCGCTCCTTATCCGGTTTGCGGCCTAGCATAACGACCCGCCGCGCAAGCACAAGCTTATGGCTGACTATCAGGGCCGGGCATGCTCGTTGACCCGTTGACTGACACACCTACACTTATCGGCCATCACTCCCAAAGGAATAGCCCTGATGAAAGCCGTGCTGTGCAAAGCCTTCGGCCCTGCCGAATCGCTGGTGCTGGAAGACGTCGCCAGTCCTGTCGCGAAGAAGAACGAAATCCTCCTGGAGGTGCACGCCGCCGGGGTCAACTTCCCGGACACGCTGATCATCGAGGGCAAATACCAGTTCAAGCCGCCCTTCCCGTTTTCGCCGGGGGGCGAAGCGGCCGGCGTGGTCAGCGCCGTCGGTGAGAAAGTCAGCCATCTGAAAGTCGGCGACCGGGTCATGGCCCTGACCGGCTGGGGCAGCTTCGCCGAACAGGTCGCGGTGCCGGGCTACAACGTACTGCCGATCCCGCCGTCGATGGACTTCAACACCGCCGCCGCGTTCAGCATGACCTACGGCACTTCGATGCACGCCCTCAAACAACGGGCCAATCTGCAACCGGGCGAGACCTTGCTGGTGCTCGGCGCTTCCGGCGGTGTCGGCCTGGCGGCGGTGGAAATCGGCAAGGCCATGGGTGCCCGGGTCATCGCCGCCGCCAGCAGCGCGGAAAAACTCGCCGTGGCCAAGGCCGCCGGCGCCGATGAACTGATCAACTACAGCGAAACCAGCCTCAAGGATGAAATCAAACGCCTCACCGACGGCCAGGGCGCCGACGTGATCTACGACCCGGTCGGCGGCGACCTGTTTGACCAGGCCATCCGCGCCATCGCCTGGAACGGACGGCTGCTGGTGGTCGGCTTCGCCAGCGGACGCATTCCCGAACTGCCGGTCAACCTCGCGCTGCTCAAGGGCGCAGCGGTACTCGGCGTATTCTGGGGCTCCTTCGCCCAGCGCCAGCCGCAGGACAACGCGGCGAACTTCCAGCAGTTGTTCGGCTGGTTCGCCGAGGGCAAGTTGAAACCGCTGGTGTCGCAGGTGTACCCACTGAGCAATGCGGCGCAGGCAATCAATGATCTGGGGCAGCGCAAGGCGGTGGGCAAGGTGGTGGTGCAGGTGCGCTGAGTTTTTTCAGGCCGGTGACTCTCGGCGCCGGCCTGATCCGCGCCAGGCAGCAACGCAGTGTCACTTTCGGCGGCGCTGGTTTTCAAAGCAACTCACGAACCTCTCCCGGCAGAAAACTCATGTATCTACGCATAGGGGCTTCCCGGCAGCCTCTGACGATCATCGGTACGCGTCGGTTCATCCTGGCGATTATTGCCAGACGTTGTTCATCGGCCATCTGACTCTTGTGGATCACGTTCGAAACGTAAGCACGGGTGTAATTAAACACTTCTGCGTCGACCCAGGCGTGCTCAGGCATGTTCCTGAAACCGTCATTGATGACCCGACACTTTACTGACTTCAGCCACTGGTTGATGTCGATCGGCTGATCCCTGGCCAATCGAAAGAGCATCGGCGCCACGACAGACTGCTGCGCAGGCCGACCGTCCTCAACCGTCCAAGGTCTGAAGCGCCACTGTGTTATTGCGTCTTTGACCGCCTCAGCCAGATCGGGATGATCACTTCGCACAATGTCGATCGCGCTGACCGAACCATCGGCCTTGACCATGAAGCTGACCCTGACCTCGCCTTCGACCCCAGCCCTGGACAACATCTTTGGGTAAATCGGCCGGGGATTGTTTTCAGGTATGAGTAACCCTTCTGCCGCCAGTGCAAGACTGAAGATCGTCAATAAAAGCCCCGCAAAAAACCACCGCATGATCGCGCCCCTTCCCGAGTGAGATGCCTTATCCGGCAACAGCACAAAGGTTACGGAGCGCGCCCTTTTAACTGAATGGCGCAGCTTCGCTTTTGGATGCAGGACATTTCCTGATCCCGACGGGAAATCTGACGAAACCGTTGGGCAAATGGGAGTAGGTACATTTTCTGACGGACGTTTAGCCGCCGCTCGGCCCGGCCGAGTCACCTGGCAACAGGTGCTCCTGCACCTTCAGGCTGCGGGACGGAATCAACCGTCCCTTGTCATCGAAGCGCAGGACGATCAGCCAGTCGAAGACCTCATCCGGCCATTTTTCCTGGCCCATCAGCGCCGTGGGGTCGCCGCCAAAGGCTTTGAGCAGTTTATTGATATGGCCGTGATGCCAGGCGATCAGCACCGTCTGCGCCTGATTGCTCTTGCGCAACAGTTTGACCAGTTGATGCAGGTCGCCATTGACGTAGGGCTGCTCGATCACAAGGTTCAGGCGCTGGGCCAGCGGGGTCAGGGTCAGGCGTGAGCGCGAACTCTCCGGGGTGTCGCCAGCAGCGATCAAACGCTGCGGGACCAGTGCCTGGCCGTCGACCTGCAGCGGATTGAAATAGTCGACATAGGCAGCGGCGCGCTGTTCGCCTCGGGCATTGAGCACCGATCCCGTATCCGGTTTTTCCGCATGTCGAATGATCAGCACCGTGGCATTGCGCAGACCGGAATGGGCGGGATGATCGGTGACAATCAATGTCAGCAACACGACGGCAAGTCCCGCTGCCACCAAAAATCTCGGCACCAACATGCGAACCTTCAGTGACATTGCTTATCTCGGCTGATCAATCGGCTGGACGGGCCGCGAGTCTAAGTCACTCCATGTTCATAAGTGGTGAAAACGCCCTGTTCTTACAGCTGAGCGACAGGTTCGTAAAAGAACGCGCGAATTCCAACATTTCCACTGTTTTGCCAATGCGAACTGGTGCTATTTTCGGTAACGAAACTGTAACATTCGCATCCGCAGTCAAAACAAGAAATCTGGAGCTCTTGAATGTTTGCTTTCTTTCGTCCTGCCGCACATCAGGCTCCATTGCCTGAAGAAAAAATAGACAGCACTTACCGACGCCTGCGCTGGCAGATCTTCGCCGGTATCTTCTTTGGCTACGCGGGTTATTACCTGCTGCGCAAAAACTTCTCGCTGGCCATGCCGTACCTGATCGACGAAGGCTACAGCCGTGGCGATCTGGGTCTGGCGATGTCGGCCATCGCCATAGCCTACGGCCTGTCCAAGTTCCTGATGGGCCTGGTGTCCGACCGTTCCAACCCGCGCTACTTCCTGCCATTCGGCCTGCTGGTGTCGGCCGGGGTGATGTTCATTTTCGGTTTCGCGCCATGGGCAACGTCCAGCGTGACCATGATGTTCATCCTGCTGTTCATCAACGGCTGGGCCCAGGGCATGGGCTGGCCGCCGAGCGGACGCACCATGGTGCACTGGTGGTCGCAGAAGGAACGTGGCGGCGTGGTCTCGGTGTGGAACGTGGCGCATAACGTCGGCGGCGGCCTTATCGGCCCGCTGTTCCTGATCGGCATGGGCCTGTTCAATGACTGGCACGCAGCCTTCTACGTTCCGGCAGCGGTGGCGCTGGGCGTGGCGGTGTTTGCCTTCATCACCATGCGCGACACCCCGCAATCGGTCGGCCTGCCGCCGATCGAAAAGTACAAGAACGACTACCCGGAAGGCTACGACGCCAGCCACGAAGACGAATTCAGTGCCAAGGAAATCTTCGTCAAATACGTGCTGCGCAACAAAATGCTCTGGTACATCGCCATGGCCAACGTCTTCGTCTACCTGCTGCGTTACGGCGTACTGGACTGGGCACCGACCTACCTCAAAGAAGCCAAGCACTTCGACGTCGACAAGACTTCGTGGGCCTACTTCTTCTACGAATGGGCGGGCATCCCGGGCACGCTGCTGTGCGGCTGGATGTCGGACAAGATCTTCCGTGGCAACCGTGGCCTGACCGGCATGGTGTTCATGGCGCTGGTGACCGTGGCGACCCTGGTTTATTGGCTGAACCCGGCCGGCAACCCGACCGTGGACATGATCGCGCTGTTCTCCATCGGCTTCCTGATCTACGGCCCGGTGATGCTGATCGGTCTGCAGGCGCTGGAACTGGCACCGAAGAAAGCCGCCGGTACGGCAGCGGGCTTCACCGGTCTGTTCGGCTATCTGGGTGGTTCGGTCGCGGCAAGTGCGGCGATGGGCTACACCGTTGACCACTTCGGCTGGGACGGTGGTTTCGTGCTGCTGGTGGGCGCTTGCCTGCTGTCGATGGCCTTCCTGGCGCCGACGCTATGGCACAAACAAGTCGCCAGTCAGAGTCGTGAAGCCGTCGCCTGATCGGCTTTTGACTGACAGCGCTTGAGCCGCGCCTCCAGATTTCGATCCGGCATGGCGTGGCTGCGCAGGGCGTGGGCGGTCTGCTCGACATAATCGCGAGTGGTGCCGTAGCGCCCGCAAGCGCTTTCAAACACCTGGCTCAGCACATGATCCGGCAGGTTGCCGGCGTAGCTGGGCAGGTGTCGCTCCAGAACAAACCCTAGCGCCTGAACCTGACTGCCATCTTCGAGTCGGCAGTTGAGCCAGTGCGGGCGATAGGACGGAAACGGCATCTCGCGTTTCCACAGCGCGTACAACGCACTGTCGAGATTCTCTTCCGGCAGCCGATAGGCGAAGCCGCTGCACGAACCGCCGCGATCCAGACCAAATACCAGCCCGGGCATTTCCGGCGTCCCGCGGTGCTCGTGTGACCACAGGTACAAGCCACGATGATAGCCATGCACCCGCCCGCGCACCCGCTCCACCGCCGTGCACTCCGGACGCCAGATCAGCGAACCGTAGGCGAACAGCCACACCGGCCCGCCCTTGTGGCGCGCCATGGTCGATTGCATCGAGACGAGAAGTTGTTCGTGGGTCAGCTGCGGCCCCAGATCGAGCCGCGGAGGATAAGCCAGATTCACAAAAGCAGATTCAATGGCTGTCATGACGGAAGTGTTCGGCCCCGCAAGTATTACAAGATGTAAGCACAATTCGCTTGATAGAACATATAGCAGTAACTGTAAAACGAAAAGTGCTAAAGGATGTATGACCTGCCCGATAGCGTTAATTGGGGATTATCAGCCCCTGCCATGCGGTTTTATATAGCCTAATACCATTGCAGAAATATCTTAAATACCCGAATGAAATATGCATAAGCCTTCGCTCGTTCAGGTTTCGTTCATGAAGGCGCGGGAAACTTCCTACTAAAATATCGGACTTTCTTTCTTCTCCGTCGCTGAACGCCTACGTATAACGGCCTTCCTCTGGCGCAAGCCATTCCGTTTAACCGAGGCTGCACAATGAAAATCCCAAGACTTCTGGCCGCATTGCTGATGACTCAGGCCGGCCATGCATTGGCCGAGGACGATGCACAGGACAAAGGCTTCTGGTATGCCCAGACCAGCGTCTACACCCGACATTATTCGCCTGACCCCGAACACAATAATCATCAGGACCTGATCGGCATCGAACGTAATCAGGCTTCCGGCTGGGTATTTGGCGGGGCAACTTTCCGCAATTCGTTTCGTCAGCGCTCGAACTATGCCTATGTCGGCAAGCGCTATGACAGCAACGAGTACCCGCTGTATCTGAAAGTCACCGGTGGGCTGTTGCAGGGTTATCGCGGTGACTACAAGGACAAGATCCCGTTGAACCGCTACGGCGTTGCGCCGGTGATCATCCCTTCTGTAGGTACTCACTATGGCCCGTTGGCTGCCGAGTTGGTATTTCTCGGCGCCAACGCGGCGATGGTGACCAGCGGCGTACGTTTCTAGGGGCGGGACTCAAACGCACGGCTCAATTCGTGCGGCTCAATTCGCGCGGGTCAAGACCGAGGCGCATACGCAAATACATCAGCGCGCATCTGGTGCGCATCCATGCCGGCTTCCACCAGCGCATCCAGCGTGCCATAGACCATCGCCGGCGAGCCGCTGGCGTAGACGTGCAGGGACTTCAGATCCGGGAAGTCTTCGCACACGGCCTGGTGCAACATCCCGCAGCGCCCTTCCCAACCGCACTGGTCGCTGACGACTTTGTGCAGGAACAGGTTGGGCAGCTTCAGCCATTCGTCCCAATGCTCGATCTGGTAGAAGTCTTCCGGACGGCGCACGCCCCAGTACAGATGCACCGGGTGTTTGAAACCGTTGGCGCGGCAGTGTTCGATCAGGCTGTGGATCTGGCCCATGCCGGTGCCCGCGGCGATCAGCACCAGCGGACCGTCGGGCAGTTCGGCAAGGTGCGTGTCGCCGAACGGCAGTTCGACGCGCACCAACGGGTTGCGTTGCAGTTGCTCGATCAGGCTCAGCGCACTGGCTTCGCGGGCCAGTACGTGGATTTCCAGATCGCGCCCGCCATGCGGCGCCGAGGCCATGGAGAACGCCGATTTTTCGCCGTTCTCGCGCTCGATCATCAGGTATTGCCCGGCGTGATAACGCGGCGGCTTGCCGGCCGGCGCCCGCAGGCGCACGCGCCAGGTGTCGCCGCCGACATCCCGGCATTCGATGACCTGACACGACAGGCTGCGCACCGGCAGTTCTCCCAGCGCGAGCACGCCATCCCACAACAGGACGCAGTCTTCCAGCGGCTCGGCTATGCAAGTGTAGAACTCGCCGTGGTCGTGCACCTTGCCGGCCTGTTCGACCCGGCCTTCCACCAGCAGCGCCGCACACACGTGGCAATTGCCATTGCGACAGCTTTGCGGGCATTCGTAGCCCAGGCGCCGCGCACCATCGAGAATCCGCTCGCCGGGCCGTATCTCGAGCACCGCTCCGGAGGGCTGCAGGGTTACACGCATCAATCTATTCCTAACTGATTCCAGATGGCATCGATCCGTTGGGTAACGGCGTCGTCCTTGACGATCACGCGGCCCCACTCGCGAGTGGTTTCGCCCGGCCATTTGTGGGTGGCGTCCAAGCCCATTTTCGAGCCCAGGCCGGAGACCGGCGAGGCGAAGTCGAGGTAGTCGATCGGCGTGTTGTCGATCATCACCGTGTCGCGCTTGGGGTCCATGCGCGTGGTGATGGCCCAGATCACGTCGTTCCAGTCCCGGGCGTTGATATCGTCGTCAGTGACGATAACGAACTTGGTGTACATGAACTGTCGCAAAAACGACCAGACACCGAGCATCACGCGCTTGGCATGCCCCGGATACGACTTCTTCATCGTCACCACGGCCATGCGGTACGAGCAGCCTTCCGGCGGCAGGTAGAAGTCGGTGATCTCCGGGAACTGCTTCTGCAGGATCGGCACGAACACTTCGTTCAGCGCCACGCCGAGAATTGCCGGTTCATCCGGCGGACGGCCGGTGTAGGTGCTGTGGTAAATCGGCTTGATCCGGTGGGTGATGCGTTCGACGGTGAACACCGGGAAGCTGTCGACTTCGTTGTAGTAACCGGTGTGGTCGCCGTACGGGCCTTCGTCGGCCATCTCGCCCGGATGGATCACGCCTTCGAGGATGATCTCGGCAGTGGCCGGCACTTGCAGATCGTTGCCCCGGCACTTGACCAGCTCGGTACGGTTACCGCGCAGCAGACCGGCGAAAGCGTATTCGGAAAGGCTGTCCGGCACCGGCGTCACGGCACCGAGGATGGTCGCCGGATCGGCGCCCAGCGCCACAGAGACCGGGAACGGCTGGCCCGGGTGCTTCTCGCACCACTCGCGGAAGTCCAACGCACCGCCACGGTGGCTGAGCCAGCGCATGATCACCTTGTTGCGGCCGATCACTTGCTGACGGTAGATACCGAGGTTCTGGCGGTCCTTGTTCGGGCCTTTGGTGACAGTCAGGCCCCAGGTGATCAGCGGGCCGACGTCGCCAGGCCAGCAGGTCTGCACCGGCAGCATCGCCAGGTCGACGTCGTCGCCTTCGATGACCACTTCCTGGCACACCGCGTCTTTGACGACTTTGGGCGCCATCGAGATGATCTTGCGGAAGATCGGCAGCTTCGACCACGCATCCTTCAAGCCCTTCGGCGGCTCCGGCTCCTTGAGAAAGGCCAGCAGCTTGCCGATCTCGCGCAGCTCGCTGACCGACTCGGCGCCCATGCCCATGGCCACCCGCTCGGGGGTGCCGAACAGGTTGCCGAGTACCGGGATGTCGTAACCGGTCGGCTTCTCGAACAGCAGCGCCGGGCCCTTGGCCCGCAGCGTACGGTCGCACACCTCGGTCATTTCCAGCACCGGCGAGACGGGAATCTGGATGCGTTTCAACTCTCCGCGCTGCTCAAGCTGCTGCACGAAATCCCGAAGATCCTTGAATTTCATTGACGATGGCACCCTCAAAATAGGCGTACATCCTACCTGCTATGCAGCCCTGTGGCAGCCTGTCGCTGCTTACTTGGCTGCATTCGTCTGCGCTTTGCCAAGGTTTTCCCGGCCTTGCAGGCCGATAAACAGCGGCTCAAGGATCGGCGCCACAAACCGCGCACCGACTTCGGACAGGTGATTGTCATCGGTGTACAGCGAATACCCACCGAGTTCGGCGTGACACAGGCCGTTTTCATCACACAGTCGCGGCGCCGGATCGACCACGCGCACTGCCGGATCATTCTGCGCCAACTGCGCGAACAACTGACTGATGAACACCTGACGCTTGTGGTGCGCCTCAACGGCCAGACCGACGTCATCCACCGGACGATCAAGCATCGCCAGCCGCGTCAGCCGATACGGCGGGCTGAACGCCTGCAACGGTGCCTCTTTTACCAGCCATACGCGATGCCCGGCCGCCCGCAATTGTGTGACCCGCGCATGCAGCCCCTCGGCAAAGCGCCGCTCGGCATCGGCACGATCATAGCGGCCATCGGGCGTTCGCAGCACATGGCCCAGATCGCCCTTGGCGTCACCGTACAAATACAGACTCCAACGCGCGACCAGCACCACATCGCTGATCGCCTGGGTTTTCAGCCCCTGTTCGACCCGCTTGTTGAAGCGCGCACAGACACCGTCATGCTCCAGCCCGTCGACCGGAATACAACCCGGAGAACTGGCCAGAATCACGCTGACACCGTGGGCTTTGGCACCGTCATCGAACACCGGGATCAGCGCCGTGGCATGGCTGTCGCCCCAGACCAGCGCGCGGGTCGGCAGATCCTTCACGCCGTAATGGCAGAACAGCTTGTCGTCAGGGGTCTTGTCATCCGCCAGACACGCCATCAGCTCCGGCCGCCACTCGCGGCCCTTGGCGTATTGCAGCGCCTGCTCGGACAAGCGCCATGGCAGGCCATCGGTCCAGCGCAGCGATTGCCCGGCCAGACCAAGCAGCATAATCCCGCAGAAACCGGCCAGCAGAATCTGCCGCCGCCCGGCGAGCAAGCGCCGTTCACGAAACGGCGTTTCGACGAACTTCCACGACAGATACCCCAGCACCAGGGTCAGCAGAATCAGTCCGGCCGTGTCGAGTGCGCCCGGTTCATCGACACTGGCGTAGCTGGAGAACACGAATACCGGCCAGTGCCACAAGTACCAGGAATAGGAGATCAGCCCGAGGCCGACCATCACCCGGCTGCTCAACAATTGACCAACCAGCGTTTCGCGATGACCGTTGGCCAGAATCAGCAGCACCACGCCCAGCACCGGCAGCAACGCGGTGACACCCGGGAACGGCGTCGACTTGTCATAGGCAAACACCGCCAGCAGGATCAACCCCATGCCGAGCAGGCTCAAGGCCTGGGCGGCCAGCGGTTTCAAGCGCCAGGCGTGTTTCGGCGCAATCGCCAGCATCGCCCCGGCGAGCAACTCCCAGGCGCGCATCGGCAGCAGGAAGAAAGCCTTTTCCGGATGATGCTGGATCGCCCACACACTTAGAACGAACGACACCAGCAGCACGCCGAACAGCGCCAGCCGCCAGTGTTTCAGGCGACTCGAGAGCAACGTCAGCAGCAGCGGGAAGAAGATGTAGAACTGCTCCTCCACCGCCAGTGACCAGGTGTGCAGCAGCGGTTTGAGGTCAGAGGCGACGTCGAAGTAGCCGTCCTGGCGCATGAACAGGATGTTTGAGACGAACGTCACCTGATAGCGCACCGAGCGCCCGAGCTCTTCATAGTCTTTGGGCGCCAGCAGGAACCAGCCCACCGCCAGCACCGCAATGATCATCGCGAACAGCGCCGGCAGAATCCGCCGCGCGCGCCGTGCCCAGAACTCGACAAAGCTGAAACGCCCGGCCTGCCGCTGGTTCCAGATGATCGAGGTGATGAGGTAGCCGGAAATCACGAAGAACACGTCCACGCCGACAAAACCGCCGGTAAACCCCGGGACGCCAAAGTGGAACAGCACCACGGCGATCACTGCGACTGCGCGCAGGCCGTCGATATCCCTTCGATAAGCGAGTGTGCTCATAAAATCTTTAATGCCAATCAGATGGTTGTTTTTTGTACAGCTCGAGCGTGAATCAAAGAGGCTCCGAGCACTGTTTGTTGAGTTGCCCGATCACAGACCTTACCAGATCGGGAACCTCCCATAATCCGGACAAAATTCAGGCAAAAAAAGGGCGCCCCGCAAGGGGCGCCCTTTTTATCGGTGCAACCGGCGATGTTACTTGCGCTTCATCGACAGGAAGAACTCGTCGTTGGTCTTGGTCGTTTTCAGCTTGTCGACCAGGAACTCGATGGCAGCCACTTCGTCCATCGGGTGCAGCAGCTTGCGCAGAATCCACATGCGCTGCAGTTCGTCGTCGGCAGTCAGCAACTCTTCGCGGCGGGTGCCGGAACGGTTGATGTTGATCGCAGGGAACACACGCTTCTCGGCGATCTTGCGATCCAGCGGCAGTTCCATGTTGCCGGTACCCTTGAACTCTTCGTAGATCACTTCGTCCATCTTCGAGCCGGTTTCAACCAGCGCGGTGGCGATGATGGTCAACGAGCCGCCTTCTTCGATGTTGCGCGCCGCACCGAAGAAACGCTTCGGTTTCTCCAGGGCGTGAGCATCGACACCACCGGTCAGCACCTTGCCGGAGCTCGGAATCACGGTGTTGTAGGCACGGGCCAGACGGGTGATGGAGTCGAGCAGAATCACCACGTCCTTCTTGTGTTCGACCAGGCGCTTGGCCTTCTCGATCACCATTTCGGCAACCTGCACGTGACGGGTCGGCGGCTCGTCGAAGGTCGAGGCAACCACTTCGCCGCGCACGGTGCGCTGCATTTCGGTCACTTCTTCCGGACGTTCGTCGATCAACAGCACGATCAGGTGAACTTCAGGATTGTTACGTGCGATGTTCGCGGCGATGTTCTGCAGCATGATCGTTTTACCGGCTTTCGGCGGTGCAACGATCAGGCCACGCTGGCCTTTGCCGATCGGGGCGCACAGGTCGATCACTCGACCGGTCAGGTCTTCGGTGGAACCGTTACCGGCTTCCATCTTCATGCGCACGGTCGGGAACAGCGGGGTCAGGTTCTCGAAGAGAATCTTGTTCTTCGCGTTCTCCGGACGATCGAAGTTGATCGTGTCGACCTTGAGCAGAGCGAAGTAACGCTCGCCTTCCTTCGGAGGGCGGATCTTGCCAACGATGGTGTCACCGGTGCGCAAGTTGAAACGACGGATCTGGCTCGGCGAGACGTAGATATCGTCCGGGCCGGCCAGGTAGGAAGCGTCAGCGGAGCGCAGGAAGCCGAAGCCGTCCTGGAGAATCTCCAGCACGCCATCACCGGAGATTTCCTCGCCGCTTTTCGCGTGCTTTTTCAGCAGGGAGAAAATCACGTCCTGCTTGCGCGAACGGGCCATATTTTCTATGCCCATCTGTTCGGCCAATTCGAGCAGTTCGGTAATCGGCTTTTGCTTGAGTTCAGTCAGATTCATATAGGAATGACGTAATCATTTATGGAGGGGGGGAAATTAAGCTTTTGGCTTAATGAGGCCGCGCCGCGGAGAAGGCGACAGGATCGCGAACTTGTTCGAAAAGGAGTGCGTCGGCGACGGCTAGCAGGGGGCAGTGGAGAAACCAGTGCGGGGCCGAATGTACCACCTGAGTTTCGGAGCGTCTAGCCCTGAATACGCAAAAAGCCCCGCAAATTGCGAGGCTTTTTTTCGGCGATTTACTGCGACGCTTAGATGTTGGCGTCGAGGAAAGCAGCCAGTTGCGACTTCGACAGGGCGCCGACTTTGGTCGCTTCAACGTTGCCGTTCTTGAACAGCATCAGCGTCGGGATACCACGCACGCCGTGCTTGGCCGGGGTTTCCTGGTTTTCGTCGATGTTCAGTTTGGCAACGGTCAGCTTGCCTTTGTAAGTCTCGGCAATCTCGTCCAGAACCGGAGCGATCATTTTGCAAGGGCCGCACCATTCAGCCCAGTAGTCGACCAGTACAGCGCCTTCGGCCTTGAGTACGTCGGCTTCGAAGCTGGCGTCGCTAACGTGTTTGATAAGATCGCTGCTCATGGAATTCTCCAGGTTGTAAGCAAAAAAACGTGGCCCATCATAGCCGCCCTTCCCTTGTTCAGGAAGCCGCAGTTGATTGAGTCTTGCTATGGCACTCGATGAGTTTGGGTATAGCCCAAGTCACGCCGTGGCAGGGGCAATGAAGGAAATTCCGGTGCGCAGGGCGGCGTTGCGCACGTGTTCCTGCATGGCCTTCTGGGCCGCAGCGGATGCCCGGCGCGCCAGCGCACGAAGGATCTTGCGGTGCTCCTGCCAGGTTTCCATCGCCCGCTCGGCGCGGATGAACGGTAGCTTCTGGCTCTCCAGAAAGATCTCGGCGCTGGCGGTGAGGATGCTCAGCATCGCCTGATTGCCGCTGGCCAGCAGGATGCGCCGGTGGAATTCGAAGTCGAGTTTCGCCGCCGCCTCGAAATCGCCGGCCTTCAATTGCTCGCGCATCGCCGCGACGTTGTCCTCCAGCGCATCCAGGTCGAACGTGCTCAGGGTCACCGCTGCCAGCCCGGCGGCAAAACCCTCCAGCGCATAGCGCAACTGAAAGATGTCCAGCGGCGAAGCCTGCGCCGCAAACGGCCAGCCCGGCGCATTTTCACCGTGGGCAAGTTCCACCGGCGCCTGCACGAATACGCCTTTGCCCGGCTGGATGCTGACCACGCCCAGCGCACTGAGCGACGACAACGCCTCACGCAAAGACGCCCGGCTGACCCCCAGTTGCAGCGCCAGATCCCGTTGCGAGGGCAACGCATCGCCCGCGCCGAAACCTTGCTCGGTGATCAGTTTGCGGATCGCTTGCAGCGCCACTTCGGGTACGGCGCGGGAGATCGAATTCATGGTTTTTCAGACGCGTCAGGCCAAGGTGCGGCTAGTTGTAAAGCTATTCGCCGAGTCCGGCAAGTCATGCCCCAGCGGGGTTCGGTGAACGGGACCGATGCGCTATCGCAGTGCGAAAAACAACCTGACTGTTCAGACCAGTAAGACCGAACAAACCCGCTGAAACCGCGGCCCGCCGCGGCGAAAGCCACGTCTTGGCACGACGCATGCTCTGTCCGATCGCAGAAATCACTTCCCGCCGATCCGGAGATTGTCCATGACCCAGCGTTACAGCGCCCTCCTCACCGCCCTGTTTGCCAGCCTGATGCTGAGCCAGGCCCCCGCCCATGCCGACGGTCTGGGCGACGTGGTCAAACGCGGCACACTGAAAGTCGCCGTGCCTCAGGACTTCCCGCCGTTCGGCTCGGTCGGCCCGGACATGAAACCCCGTGGTCTGGACATCGACACGGCAAAACTGCTGGCCGAGCAACTCAAGGTCAAACTCGAACTGACCCCGGTCAACAGCACCAATCGCATCCCGTTCCTCACCACCGGCAAGGTCGATCTGGTGATCTCCAGCCTGGGCAAGAACCCGGAGCGCGAGAAAGTCATCGACTTCTCCCACGCTTACGCGCCGTTCTATCTCGCGGTGTTCGGCCCGCCTGATGCCGCAATCACGACGCTCGACGACCTCAAGGGCAAAACCGTCAGCGTCACCCGTGGCGCCATCGAAGACATCGAGCTGACCAAGGTCGCCCCCGAAGGCGTGACCATCAAGCGCTTCGAAGACAACAACTCGACCATCGCCGCCTACCTTGCCGGCCAGGTCGACCTGATCGCCAGCGGCAACGTGGTGATGGTGGCGATCAGCGAGAAGAACCCGAAACGCGTACCGGCGCTGAAAGTGAAGCTCAAGGATTCGCCGGTCTACGTCGGCGTGAACAAGAACGAGCCGGCGCTGCTGGGCAAGGTCAACGAGATCCTCGCCACCGCCAAGGCTGATGGCGCGCTGGAGAAAAACTCGCAGACCTGGCTCAAGGAGCCACTGCCGGCCGATCTCTGATCGGGCGCGCGGGAGACAATCGATGGCTTATCAGTTCGATTTCATGCCGGTGCTGCAAAACACCGACCTGCTGCTGCGCGGCGCCCTGTTCACCCTGGAGCTGACGGCCATTGGTGCACTGTTCGGGGTCGGCGTGGGCATCATCGGCGCGCTGGTGCGAGCGTGGAACATCCGCCCGTTCTCGGCACTCTTCGGCGTCTACGTGGAGTTGATCCGCAACACGCCGTTCCTGGTGCAGTTGTTCTTCATCTTCTTCGGCCTGCCGTCGCTCGGGGTGCAGATTTCCGAGTGGCAGGCGGCAGTGCTGGCGATGGTGATCAACCTCGGCGCGTACTCGACCGAGATCATCCGCGCCGGCATCCAGGCGATTCCGCGCGGCCAACTGGAAGCCGCCGCCGCACTGGCGATGAGCCGTTTCGAAGCGTTCCGACACGTGATCCTGCTGCCGGCGCTGGGCAAGGTCTGGCCGGCCCTGAGCAGCCAGATCATCATCGTCATGCTCGGCTCGGCGGTGTGTTCGCAGATCGCCACCGAAGAGTTGAGTTTCGCTGCCAACTTCATTCAGTCGCGCAATTTCCGCGCCTTTGAAACCTATGCGCTGACCACGCTGATCTACCTGTGCATGGCGCTGCTGATCCGCCAGTTGCTGAACTGGGTCGGTCGCCGCTATATCGCAAGGAGCAGCCGATGAGCGACTTCACCTTCTGGGACATCCTGCGCAACCTGCTCACCGGCCTGCAATGGACGCTGGCGCTGTCGCTGGTCGCGTTCATCGGTGGCGGCATTGTCGGGCTGCTGATTCTGATCATGCGCATCTCGAAAAACCCGTTACCGAGCAATATCGCCCGCACCTGGATCGAGCTGTTCCAGGGCACACCGTTGCTGATGCAGCTGTTTCTGGTGTTCTTCGGCGTGGCGCTGGCCGGGATCGAAATCTCGCCGTGGGTGGCGGCGGCGATTGCCCTGACCCTGTTTACCAGCGCTTATCTGGCGGAGATCTGGCGCGGTTGCGTCGAAGCGATCCCGTATGGCCAATGGGAAGCCTCGTCGAGCCTGGCGCTGAATCCGCTGGAGCAGTTGCGCTACGTGATCCTGCCGCAGGCGCTGCGCATCGCCGTGGCGCCGACCGTGGGTTTCTCGGTGCAAGTGGTGAAAGGCACGGCGGTGACCTCGATCATCGGCTTCACCGAGCTGACCAAGACCGGCGGCATGCTCGCCAACGCCACCTTCGAACCGTTCATGGTCTACGGCCTCGTCGCCCTCGGCTACTTCCTGCTCTGCTACCCCTTGTCGCTCAGTGCGCGCTACCTGGAAAGGAGACTGCATGCCTCTGCTTAGAATTTCCGCCCTGCATAAATACTACGGCGACCACCACGTGCTCAAAGGCATCGACCTGAGCGTCGAGGAAGGCCAGGTGGTGGCGATCATCGGCCGCAGCGGCTCGGGTAAATCGACCCTGCTGCGCACCCTCAACGGCCTGGAGTCGATCAACGACGGAGTAATCGAAGTCGATGGCGAATACCTCGACGCCGCCCGCGCCGACCTGCGCAGCCTGCGGCAGAAAGTCGGCATGGTGTTCCAGCAGTTCAACCTGTTCCCGCACCTGACCGTGGGCGAGAACGTGATGCTCGCGCCGCAAGTGGTGCAGAAAGTATCGAAGGCCAAGGCGGCCGAACTGGCGCGCAAGATGTTGGAACGCGTCGGGCTGGGGGAGAAGTTCGATGCCTTCCCGGATCGACTTTCCGGTGGGCAGCAACAGCGGGTGGCGATTGCCCGGGCGCTGGCGATGTCGCCGAAAGTGCTGCTGTGCGACGAAATCACCTCGGCGCTGGACCCGGAACTGGTCAATGAAGTGCTGGCCGTGGTGCGCCAACTGGCCAGGGAAGGCATGACGCTGATCATGGTCACCCACGAAATGCGCTTTGCCCGGGAAGTCGGCGACAAGCTGGTGTTCATGCACCATGGCAAGGTGCATGAAGTGGGGGATCCGAAGGTGTTGTTTGCCAATCCGCAGACGGCGGAGCTGGCGAATTTCATTGGTACCGTCGAAGCCGCCAACTGATCCTGCACATCTTCTGTGGCGAGGGAGCTTGCTCCCGCTCGGCTGCGCAGCAGTCGTGAAACCCGCCGACCGCGATTTACCTGAATCGCAAGGTGAATGGCTTCAGGGCCGCTTCGCTGCCCAGCGGGAGCAAGCTCCCTCGCCACAGAAGCTGTGTTGGATCAAGGGTTTGAGCCATGCGCGTTGGCGTCAGCGTTTGATCGTGGCACGATGGCGGGGTTATCGACCGAGACCCCCTGACCATGCCGCAATCCAAAGCCAAGAATCTGTCCCTGATCGCCGCAATCGACCTGGGCTCCAACAGCTTTCACATGGTCGTGGCCAAGGCCCAGAACGGTGAGATCCGTATCCTGGAACGCCTCGGAGAGAAAGTGCAGCTCGCCGCCGGCATCGACGATGAGCGCCATCTCAACGAAGAATCGATGCAGCGCGGCCTCGACTGCCTCAAGCGTTTTGCCCAACTGATCAACGGCATGCCCTTGGGCGCCGTGCGGATCGTCGGCACCAACGCCCTGCGCGAAGCGCGCAACCGTCTCGAATTCATCCACCGCGCCGAAGAAATCCTCGGCCATCCGGTGGAAGTCATCTCCGGCCGTGAAGAGGCCCGCCTTATTTATCTGGGCGTTTCGCACACCCTCGCCGACACCCCGGGCAAGCGTCTGGTGGCCGACATCGGCGGCGGCAGTACCGAATTCATCATCGGGCAGCGATTCGAACCGTTGTTGCGCGAAAGCCTGCAGATGGGCTGCGTCAGCTTCACTCAGCGCTACTTCAAGGACGGCAAGATCACTCCGGCCCGTTACGCTCAGGCCTACACCGCGGCGCGGCTGGAGATCATGAGCATCGAGCACGCCCTGCACCGCCTGACGTGGGATGAAGCCATCGGCTCCTCGGGCACCATCCGCGCCATCGGCCTGGCGCTGAAGGCCGGCGGGCATGGCACCGGTGAAGTGAATGCCGAAGGCCTGGCGTGGCTCAAGCGCCGGTTGTTCAAACTGGGGGATGTCGACAAGATCGACTTCGAAGGCATCAAGCCTGACCGTCGCGCGATCTTCCCGGCAGGCCTGGCAATTCTCGAGGCGATCTTCGACGCCCTCGAACTGCAACGCATGGATCATTGCGAAGGCGCGCTGCGTGAAGGCGTGCTCTACGACCTGCTCGGCCGCCATCATCACGAAGACGTGCGCGAGCGCACTCTGACTTCGCTGATGGAGCGTTATCACGTCGATCTGGAACAAGCGGCCAGGGTTGAACGCAAAGCCCTGCACGCCTTCGATCAAGTGGCCGTGGATTGGGAGCTGGATGACGGTATCTGGCGCGAACTGCTCGGTTGGGCGGCGAAGGTCCACGAAGTCGGCCTCGACATCGCGCATTACCACTATCACAAGCACGGCGCCTACCTGATCGAGCACTCGGACCTTGCCGGTTTCTCCCGCGAAGACCAGCAAATGCTCGCCCTGCTGGTGCGCGGCCATCGCCGCAATATCCCCAAAGACAAGTTCGCCGAGTTCGGTGACGACGGCGACAAGCTGATCCGCCTGTGCGTGCTGCTGCGCTTCGCGATCCTGTTCCACCACATCCGTGGCACCCAGGCGATGCCGCAAGTGACGCTGCACGCCAAAGGCAACACCCTTGACGTGGAATTCCCGGAGAACTGGCTGGATGAGAATCAGCTGACCCAGGCCGACTTTGGCCTCGAAGCCGACTGGCTGACGCGGGTTGGCATCGTGCTAACAGTCCACTGATAACCTTGTGGCAAGGGAGCTTGCTCCCGCTGGGGCGCGAAGCGGCCCTTCCTTTGAAGGCATTGGCCTGCTGCGCAGTCCAGCGGGAGCAAGCTCCCTCGCCACAGGTGGGTGAACGACAGCCACAAAAAAGGCGATCCGCAAGGATCGCCTTTTTTATTGGGCTGAAGATCAGCTGCTCACCGGCAGAATCGGGCTGCCCAGACGTTCCAGCAAGGTCGCCTGCGCACTGCGCGGGTTCTGGTTGCCGGTTGGCGTGTTGCGGATGTAACGGCCATCCGACTGCAGGCTCCAGCTGTGGGTGTTGTCGGTCAGGTACAGCTCCAGCTCTTTCTTGACGCGGGTCAGCAGCTTCTTGCCTTCCACCGGGAAGCAAGTCTCGACGCGCTTGTCGAGGTTGCGCTCCATCCAGTCGGCGCTGGAGAGGAACATCTGCTCCTCGCCGCCGTTGAGGAAGTAGAACACTCGGGTGTGTTCAAGGAAGCGACCGATGATCGAGCGCACATGGATGTTGTGCGAAACCCCGGCGATGCCCGGACGCAGGCAGCACATGCCACGCACCACCAGATCGATGCGCACGCCGGACTGGCTGGCCTTGTACAGCGCGCGAATGATCTTCGGATCGGTCAGAGAGTTGAACTTGGCGATGATGTGCGCCGGTTTGCCTTCGACGGCGAACTGGGTTTCCCGGGCAATCATGTCGAGCATGCCTTTCTTCAGGGTGAACGGCGCATGCAGCAGCTTTTTCATGCGCAGGGTTTTACCCATGCCGATCAACTGGCTGAACAGTTTGCCGACGTCTTCGCACAAGGCATCGTCGGAGGTCAGCAGGCTGTAGTCGGTGTACAGACGGGCGTTGCCGGCGTGGTAGTTACCGGTACCGAGATGCGCGTAACGCACGATTTCACCGGCCTCGCGACGCAGGATCAGCATCATCTTGGCGTGGGTCTTGAAGCCGACCACGCCGTAAATCACCACCGCACCGGCCGCTTGCAGACGGCTGGCCAGTTGCAGGTTGGACTCTTCGTCGAAGCGTGCGCGCAGTTCAATGACCGCAGTCACTTCCTTGCCGTTACGCGCGGCGTCCACCAGCGCATCGACGATTTCCGAGTTGGCACCGGAGCGATACAGGGTCTGGCGTACGGCCAGAACATGCGGGTCTTTGGCGGCCTGACGCAGCAGATCGACCACCGGGGTGAACGACTCGAACGGGTGCAGCAGCAGGATGTCCTGCTTGCTGACGACGCTGAAAATGTTCTCGCTGTTCTGCAGCAGTTTCGGGATCTGCGGGGTGAACGGCGTGTATTGCAGCTCCGGGTGGCTGTCCAGACCGGTGATGCTGAACAGACGGGTCAGGTTGACCGGGCCGTTGACCTGATACAGCTCGGTCTCGCTCAGGTTGAACTGCTTGAGCAGATAGTCCGAGAGGTGTTTCGGGCAGGTGTCGGCGACTTCCAGACGCACCGCATCACCGTAGCGCCGCGAGAACAGTTCGCCACGCAGAGCGCGCGCAAGGTCTTCGACGTCTTCGGAGTCGAGCGCCAGGTCGGCGTTTCGGGTCAGGCGGAACTGGTAGCAACCCTTGACCTTCATGCCCTGGAACAGGTCATCGGCGTGGGCGTGGATCATCGACGACAGGAACACATAGTTGTCGCCCGGGCCGCCGACTTCTTCCGGCACCTTGATGATCCGCGGCAGCAGGCGCGGTGCCGGGATGATCGCCAGACCGGAATCGCGACCGAAGGCGTCGATGCCTTCCAGTTCGACGATGAAGTTCAGGCTCTTGTTCACCAGCAACGGGAACGGGTGCGTCGGGTCGAGGCCGATCGGGGTGATGATCGGCGCGATCTCGTCGCGGAAGTAGCGGCGCACCCAGGTCTTGATCTTGGTCGTCCAGTGACGGCGACGGATAAAGCGCACCTGATGCTTTTCCAGCTCCGGCAGCAGGATGTCGTTGAGGATCGCGTACTGGCGGTCAACGTGACCGTGCACCAGCTCGCTGATCCGCGCCAGCGCCTGGTGCGGTTGCAGACCGTCGGCACCGGCCTGTTCGCGAGCGAAGGTGATCTGCTTTTTCAGGCCAGCGACGCGAATTTCAAAGAATTCGTCGAGGTTGCTGGAGAAGATCAGCAGGAACTTCAGCCGCTCCAGCAACGGATAGGACTCGTCCAGCGCCTGTTCCAGCACGCGGATGTTGAATTGCAGTTGCGAGAGCTCGCGGTGGATGTACAGGCTGCTGTCATCCAGCCCGGGGATCGCAATCACCGGCGCCGCCGCGACGGCTTCGGTGACCGGCGCGGGTGGCGCAGGCTCGAGTTCCGGCGGAGTTTCGGTGATTTGCTCCACCACCGGTTGAGCTTCTTTTACTGCAACTTCAGTGAGTCCTTCGGTATTCATCGAATGTTCCTGGGAGGGCTATTTCTGCTCTCGTAACAATTGAGCGGCACGGACAGCAAAGTAAGTCAGGATGCCATCAGCGCCGGCACGTTTAAAGGCGGTCAGTGATTCAAGAATTACCGCCTCGCTCAACCAGCCATTCTGGATCGCCGCCATGTGCATGGCGTATTCGCCGCTAACCTGATAGACGAAGGTCGGCACTTTGAAGGCATCTTTTACCCGGAAAAGAATGTCCAGGTACGGCATGCCGGGTTTGACCATGACCATGTCCGCGCCTTCAGACAAGTCCGCGCCGACTTCGTGCAGCGCTTCGTCGCTGTTGGCCGGGTCCATCTGATACGAGGCCTTGTTGGCCTTGCCCAGATTCGCTGCCGACCCCACCGCATCGCGAAACGGCCCGTAATAGGCACTGGCGTACTTGGCCGAATAGGCCATGATCCGCACGTTGACGTGGCCGGCAATCTCCAGTGCTTCGCGGATCGCCTGGATACGCCCGTCCATCATGTCCGACGGCGCCACGACCTGAGCACCGGCTTCAGCGTGGGACAGTGCCTGCTTGACCAGTGCGTCGACGGTGATGTCGTTCTGCACATAGCCTTCTTCGTCGAGAATGCCGTCCTGCCCGTGAGTGGTGAACGGATCGAGCGCGACGTCAGTGATCACGCCTAGCTCCGGAAAACGCTCACGCAAGGCGCGAGTGGCGCGCTGGGCAATGCCCTCGGGGTTCCAGGCTTCGGCAGCATCAAGGGATTTCAATTCGACAGGCGTGACCGGGAACAGCGCCAACGCCGGAATCCCCAGCTCGACCCATTGCGCCGCCTCTTCAAGCAGCAGGTCGATGGTCAGGCGTTCGACACCGGGCATCGAGGCCACGGCTTCGCGACGGTTTTCACCCTCAAGCACGAACACCGGCAGGATCAGGTCATCGACCGTCAGCACATTTTCCCGCACCAGCCGACGCGAAAAATCATCACGACGGTTGCGACGCAAGCGAGTGGCGGGGAACAGACGATTGGCAGGGGTAAAGCTCACGGCAGACTCCTGAGCCCGCGCAAACGGGCGAGCGTGACAGTTATAGACGGCCATTATGACCAACAGATTACAGTTGTGCGTACCCCGTGACATGTAGCCGCATTCCATTGTTAGCGTAGGAATTGTTCACGTCGAGACACATTTCGACACTTTCATGAATGTGTCCGAAGGGTTAGGCTGCGCGTTCATTTCGCCAGCACCCAGACAATGCTCCAACAATTTCTGCATGACTTTGGCTACTTTGCCTTGTTCCTCGGCACGTTCTTCGAAGGCGAAACCATCCTGGTGCTCGCAGGCTTCCTCGCGTTCCGTGGATACATGGACATCAACCTGGTGGTGGTCGTGGCGTTCTTCGGCAGCTATGCCGGCGATCAGCTGTGGTACTTCCTGGGGCGCAAGCACGGGCGCAAATTGCTCGCGCGCAAACCGCGCTGGCAGATGATGGGCGACCGCGCGCTGGAGCACATCCGCAAGCACCCGGACATCTGGGTCCTGAGCTTCCGCTTCGTTTATGGCCTGCGCACGGTGATGCCGGTGGCGATCGGCCTGTCGGGTTATCCGCCGGGACGTTATCTGCTGCTCAACGGCATCGGCGCCGCAATCTGGGCCACCGCGCTGGCGGCCGCCGCCTACCACTTCGGCGCGGTGCTCGAGGGCATGCTCGGCAGCATCAAGAAGTACGAACTGTGGGTGCTCGGCGCGCTGCTGATTCTTGGCGTTGGTCTGTGGCTACGTCGCCGCTTCAAGAATGCGCGCCTGGCCAAGCAGGTCTATGCCGACGAGCAAGCCGCAAAAGCGGCGCACCTGCTTCAAGCGGAGCAAACCAAACCCGCCGAACCTAAGACGCCAGCCGAGTAACGCGCTGGCGACAGCCATACAGCCCGATGCCGCTGAGCAGGCTGTAACCGAGCAAACCAGCCCAGGCCAACGGGCTGGCCGGCCATAGCCCCACCAGCGGCGCCAGCCACACCAGCGGCAGGTTCGACCCCAGCCGCAGCAGCTCGACCGTCAACGCTAACGGGCGATTCTCCAGGGCCACGCCCAGCGCAAACAAACCCCACGCCACCGCGCCCCAACCCAGCACCAACGCTGCGACTGGCAAATGCTGCGCCTGACCCATCAGGTAACTGCCCAGCGCGATATAGACGCAGAACTGCAGCGCCACATAGCACTGTCGACGACTGTCGAGCAGCACTTCGAATTTGCGGAAGCGGCTCAGGTCGGGTTTGTTCAGCGGGTACTTGGCCGCGACGTCTGCCGGGCGCCAACCGGTGCGCATGAACCAGATACGCAGCTTGTCCCACTTGCTCTCGGCACGGCGCGCGTCGTGCCACAACTGCGCATAGAACTGCACGTTGGCCCACAGCGGGTTCCAGCTCGCCAGCGGCGTGGTCACGCCGAAAATCACCGGTTCCTTGTCGTCCTCCTCCTGGAACGTGCCGAACAGCCGATCCCAAAGAATGAACACCCCGCCGTAGTTGCGATCCATGTAGAGAGCGTTCTGTGCATGGTGGGCCCGATGATTGGATGGCGTAACGAAGAACCACTCGAACCAGCCGAGCTTGGGAATGTGCCGGGTGTGAACCCAAAACTGATACAGCAGATTCATCGCCGCGACACTGACGAACACCAGCAGCGGCACGCCGAGCACGGCCATCGGCAAATAGAAGATCCAGCCCAGCAGAAACCCGGTACTGGTCTGGCGCAACGCCGTGGAGAGGTTGTACTCCTCGCTCTGGTGATGCACCGAGTGCGCGGCCCAGAGGATGTTGCGCTCGTGGCCCAAGCGGTGCAGCCAGTAATAGCAGAAGTCATAGAAGACAAAGGCCAACACCCAGACCCAGAGGCTGTTCGCCGGCAGCCTGAGCAGCGACAGATGTTCCAGGGCAAACGCATACGTCAGCAGTCCGACGCCTTTAGTCAGCAGTCCGGTAGTGGTCGACAACACCCCGGCGCTGAGACTGTTTACCGAGTCGGCGAGGCGATAGTGGCTGGTCCCGCGCCAACGATCGACAAGCAGCTCGGCGGCCATCAGCACGAAGAAAAACGGCACTGCATACAGAATGAAGTCCATGGCGCGCCCCGGTCGGATTCTATGGACAGATCCTAGGTGTAGCCGCCCTTTTCCCCTATGGCAACGCACGACAAATTAGTGGACATTTAGCGCCATGAATCTGGAGAGAAACCCATGAGCAAAAAAGTTGCAGTGATCCTGTCCGGCAGCGGCGTGTATGACGGCGCCGAGATCCACGAGAGTGTCATCACCTTGCTGCGCCTCGATCAACGCGGCGCGCAGGTACAGTGTTTCGCGCCGAACATCGTGCAATTGCATGTGATCAATCACCTCACCGGTGAAGAAATGCCCGAAACGCGCAACGTGCTGGTGGAGTCGGCGCGCATTGCCCGCGGCAACATCAAGGACATCCGCGAGGCCGACGTCGAAGACTTCGACGCGCTGATCGTGCCTGGTGGTTTTGGCGCAGCGAAGAACCTCTCGAACTTTGCCGTCGAGGGCGCCGGCTGCACCGTGCAGCCTGAAGTGCTGGCCTTGGCGGAAGCGTTCGCTGAAGCGGGCAAACCGGTGGGGCTGATGTGCATCTCGCCGGCGCTGGCAGCGAAAATCTACGGCCCGGGCGTGACCTGCACCATCGGCAATGACGCCGATACCGCCACTGCGATGAACAAGATGGGCGCCAGCCACGAAGACTGCGCGGTGAGCGACATCATCGAAGACAAGGCGCGCAAACTGGTGACCACCCCGGCATACATGCTGGCGCAGAACATCAGTGAGGCGGCTTCGGGGATCAACAAACTGGTTGATCGCGTTCTGGAACTGACCCACGAGAACGATGCCTGACACGATCTGAAGTAGGAGTGAGCCTGCTCGCGATGGCAGTGGTACAGGCAACAACTCTGTTGAATGTCCTACCGCTATCGCGAGCAGGCTCACTCCTACAGGGGATCTTTGTTTGGTTCAGGACTGACGTGCAAGGCGCGTGAGGATCCGGTCCAGCGCATTGGCAAACGCCTGCTTCTCACGCTCGCCGAACGGCGCCGGGCCGCCGCTGATCTGGCCCTGTTCACGCAGGTCGGTGAACAGGTTGCGCACCGCCAGCCGCTCGCCCATGTTTTGCGCGTCGAACTCCTTGCCCCGTGGGTCCAGCGCCGCCACGCCCTTCTTCACCAGACGATCGGCCAGCGGAATATCGCTGCAGATCACCAGCTCTCCGGGCACCGCGTGCTCGACTAGGTAATCGTCCGCCGCATCCGGACCGCTGGGCACCACGATCAGTTTGACGATGGCCAGCCCCGGCTTGGTCTGCGGCTGTCCGGCCACCAGCACCACTTCGAACCGGCGCTTGAGGGCGAACTTCACCACCAGATCCTTGGCCGCCCGAGGGCAGGCATCGGCATCGATCCATACACGCATGATTTTTTCCTTTTCTTAAAAGCATCGCGGGCAAGCCCGCTCCCACAAGGTTAACGCTAAACCTGTGGGAGCGTGGCTTGCCCGCGAATGTGAGCGCAGCGAATGCTGTTACGCAGTGACCCGCTTCTTCTCCGCGATCCGACTCCGCCCGTACAGCACAACAATCGCCAGAATCGCCACCGCCTGCGCCGTCAGCGAATAGGCATCGGCATGGATCCCCAGCCAGTCGAATTCAAAGAACGCCACCGGCCGCGTGCCGAAGATCCCGGCTTCCTGCAGCGCTTTCACGCCGTGCCCGGCGAACACCACCGACAACGCACAGAGCAGCCCGGCGTTGATGCTGAAAAACAGCGCCAGCGGCAGTTTCGCCGAGCCACGCAGGATCACCCAGGCCAGACCGATCAGCAGCACCAGTGCGGTCGCACCACCGGCCAGCACCGCGTCGTGCCCGGCGGGACCGGCCTGCAGCCACAGGGTTTCGTAGAACAGGATCACTTCGAACAGCTCGCGGTACACCGAGAAGAACGCGAGGATCGCAAAGCCGAAACGCCCGCCGCCGCCCACCAGACTCTGCTTGATGTAATCCTGCCAGGCCGCCGCGTGCCGCCGGTCGTGCATCCATACACCGAGCCACAGCACCATGACGCTGGCGAACAGCGCCGTGGCGCCTTCGAGCAGTTCACGCTGCGAGCCACTGACGTCGATTACATACGCCGCCAGCGCCCAGGTACCCAGACCGGCGAGCAGCGCCAGTCCCCATCCGATGTTGACGCTGCGCACCGCCGACTGCTGGCCGGTGTTGCGCAGAAACGCGAGGATCGCCGCCAGCACCAGAATCGCTTCGAGGCCTTCGCGCAGCAGAATCAGCAGGCCGGAAATAAAACTCAGCGACCAGCTCAGGCCATCGCTGCCGAGCAGTTCTGCAGACTCTTTCAATTTGCCCTTGGCTGCGTCCAGGCGTTGTTCGGCCTGCGCCACCGGCAAGCCGTCCTGCAACGACTGACGGTAGGCCATCAGCGATTTTTCGGTGTCCTTGCGCACGTTGGCGTCAACGTTATCCAGCGAGCTTTCGACCAGTTCGAAGCCCTCCAGATACGCCGCCACCGACAGGTCATAGGCCTGATCGTGATCGCCGGCGCGGTACGCCGCCAGACTCTTGTCCAGCGTGGCGGCGGTGTAATCAAGCAACTGTGCAGGGCCGCGCTTGACCTGCGGCGGCTGCGCGCGTTGGGCGCGGAAGGTTGCGGCGACCTGCGGGCCTTCGGCGGCCTGCACTTCGGCCGGCGTCTGGCGCGCCAGATCGGCGATATTGAAGGTCTTGTCGGACTTTGCTGAGGCCGGGTCGGCACTGAAACCGGCGATGTAGGTCGCCAGATCCCAACGCTGACGGTCGTCCAGCTGATCGGCGAAGGCCGGCATGTCGGTGCCTTCGACGCCCTGGCCGAGGGTGCTGTAGATCGCGTACAGGCTCAGATGATCGATGCGTGCGGCATCGCGCAGATTGGCCGGTGGTGGCGTCATGCCGAGGCCTGCCGGACCGTCGCCGACACCGGTGTCGCCATGACAGACCGAACAGTTCTGCGCGTACAGCGGCGCGCCCCGAGTCGGATCGGGAGTGATGATCGGCGCCTGGCTGACTTCATACGCCACCGCCAGTTTCGCCCCCAGCTGCCGGGCCTGACGGGCGACTTCGGAACCCTCCTGCTTCGCGCTGATGGCCGCGTGCAACGCTTCGACGCCCTGCTCCAGCGCAGCCTTCTCCGGTTTGGCCGGCAGACCTGCGATCAGCCCTTGCAGCACCTGGGTGAACTCCAGTTGCTCACGGTATTCGCCGTCATCGACGACCTTGCCCGCCTCGACTGTCGGCGGGTAATCGGCGCTGATGTAATCGAGCAGGTGCAGCGCCTGCGGGGCGCCCTCCACGGTGTCGGCCAGCAGGTTGAAGCTGCTCAGGGCGCACAGAGGGAACACCAGCCAGGCCAGGAATCGGGACGCGGCAGTCATGAATGAGTCTCAAATGGAAATGCGAAGTTACATATTGTTCACTTCGAACGCCTGTCACTCAAGCTTTGTCGACGTCTCGTGGCGTTTTAGCGCAACGCTGTGGCGGTGTTGCGGTAGTGCTCAAGCATGAACTCGACGAACACCTGCACCTTCAGCGCCACATGCCGGGCATGCGGATAGAGCGCGTAATAGTGACGCTGGCCGAGGCTGTAGTTAGGCAGGATCTGCACCAGTCGGCCACTGAGCAGATCGTCCTGCACGGTGGCCCGGGTGAACGCGGCGATGCCGACTCCGGCCAACGCGGCGGCGTGCAGCGAACTGATCGAATCGGCCTTGAACCGCCCCTGCACGCGCACACCAGTGGTGAGCCCGCGCGCGTCGGTCAGCGTCCAGTCGCTGCCGCCGGCAAACGCCAGTAACTGCTGCCCGACGAGTTCGCGCACCTGACGCACCAGACCGTTGCGCGCCACATACACAGGCGAAGCCACCAGCAGCAAATCCGAAACGGTCAACAACCGCGCCACCATGGACGAATCGGCCAATGGCCCGCAGATGCGCAGCGCCACATCAAAGCCCTCGGCGATCAGATCGACGAAACGGTCATCGCAGGACAGGTCCACCTCGATCTCGGGATAGCGCTGCTGAAACGCCGGCAGCCAGCTTGCCAGCTCCAGCGTACCGATGACCATCGGCGCGCTGATTCGCAGCACACCGCTGGGGCGCTCATGTGCCTGGCCCACCGCCAGCGCGGCCTGATCGAGGCGTTCGAGAATGTCCACACACGCCGCATAATACTGCTGCCCCGCCGTGGTCAGGCTGAAACCCCGGGTGTTGCGGTTGATCAGCCGCGTGCCCAGCTCGCTTTCCAGCTGCTGCAACTGCCGGGAGATGGTCGAGTGAGTGGTGTCGAGGCGCTCGGCGGCGGCGCTGAACCCGCGACACTCGACGATGCAACGAAACGCGCGCATTGCCAGCAGTTGATTCATTGATGTTCCGCAGTGGGTTAAGTCTCAGGCCGGCAAGGCTAGCTCAATCCCGTCGCTCATCCCACCGGTCAGTCCACACTCGACGGGGGCGATTGACGACGAAAAAAATGACGCATCACTTAGCCACTATCGCCCCCTATAATGCGCCACCTGCCGTATTACCCGCTCAAGGATGAACCTCTTCATGCGCCATCGCTTGCTGCTGCCGCTGTTGATTGCCGCCGTTTTGCAACTCAACGGCTGTGGTGCATATCGCAATTACGACCTGGAACTGCAACAGACCACCGACCAGTTCAAGGCCGGCAACATCGACGGTGCTCTGACGCTGATCGAAGCGCACAACCCGGACCCGGAAAAAGACCTGCTCTACTACTTCGAAAAAGGCGCCGTACTCAGCGCTGGCGGCGCACTGCCGCAGAGCCAGACAACCTGGCGCAGCGCCGAGCAGATGATCATCGAACGTCAGGACACGATCGAAACCACCGGCGACAAGTTGCTCGCGGCGATGGGCAATCAATGGGGCAGCATCATCAATGACAAGCTGCGGCGCTACGATGGCTACGACTATGAAAAAGTCATGCTGACCACGCAAATGGCTCTCAACCAGTTGGCGGTGAATGACTTCGACGGCGCCCGTGCCGACATCAAGAAAACCCACGAACGCGAAGCGTTGATCGCCCGGCAACGGGAACTGGAATACGAAAAGGTCGAGGAAGCCGCCAAGGCCCAGGGCGCGCGCGTGCACTACAAGGACCTGCAGGGTTATCCGGTGGTGATGCTCGAATCCCCGGCAGTGATTGCCCTGAAAAACGGTTACCAGAGCGCCTTCAGTCACTACCTCGCCGGCTTCACCTATGAGGCGCTCGGCGAAAAAGACCTGGCGGCGCCCGGTTATCGTCAGGCCATCGAACTGCGCCCGGACATGCCGTTTTTCCAACAGGCACTGCGCGACCTCGACAGCCCCGGACTCAAGGCCGACGAAAGCGATGTGCTGATCATCGTGCAAAGTGGTCTCGCACCGGCCCGCAGTTCGGTGCGGGTACCGTATCCGGTGCAACTCAAGGACGGCCAGGTGATCGTCGCCAATATTTCCTTCCCGGTGATGGTGCCGGATAACTCCACCGCGCCGTTCAATCAGGTCCGCATCGACGGTCGCGAGAAAAAGCTGATCGCGGTCAACAGCATCACCGATATGTCTTTGCGCACACTGCGTGACGACATGCCCGGGATTATCCAGCGCACCACCTACCGGGCGTTCCTCGCGGCGGACGTTCAAGGTACCGACAATCGCCGCAATCCGGCCAAGGCCTCGTACGTCACCCAGTGGGATGGTTTCGAGCAGGCCGACACCCGCACTTGGCGCACCCTGCCCAACCTGACACAGGTCGTGCGCCTGCGTCTGAAAAAGGGCGAACACCAGATCAGCCTGCCGAACACGTCAGGCGCTCCACTGAACATCCGCATCGACCAGAATCGCCAGATGATCGGCCTGCGCGTGCTGGGCGAGCGGATTTACGCGAACGGCAGCGCATTTCAATCCGCAACGTCGCTGGGAAGTCGCGTATCCGCTCTGAAATAAGTAATGGCACCAAACTAACAAGTGCGATTAAAAAGCTATTACATGGCCAGCATCGCCTGCTTATAATGCCGCGCCCGCGCTATCGCGACGCGGCATAAAAGCTCCTCTGGTTATGAGGAATTGGCAGGAGGCCAGCGCCACTGTCGATGGGTCACACCAGCCCGACCAGCACCGGCGGCTGATGCAGTTACTAGCTCAGGGAAGAAGTACCCCCATGGCATTGCGCACTCCCACCTTGATCGCGCTCAGCGCTGTCACTCTGCTGTCCGGCTGTTCGGCGTTCCGCAACTACGATTCGGAACTGGCCCAGACCAATCAGCAACTGGCATCCGGCAACGTCGACGCCGCGCTGACCCTGCTGGAAAAGAACAACACCGGCCCCGACAAAGACTTGCTCTATTACTTCGAGAAAGGTGAGTTGCTGCGCGCCAAGGGCGACCTGTCCGGCAGCCAGAATGCCTGGACCAGCGCTGATCAGGTGGTTGGCCAGTGGGAAGATTCGGTCAAGCTCGATACCGGTAAATACCTGGCGCAGTTCGGCAGCTTCCTGGTCAACGACAAGGTGCGTCGCTACGAAGGCTACGACTACGAAAAAGTCATGCTGACCACGCAGATGGCCCTCAACCTGCTGGCCGTCAACGACTTCGACGGCGCCCGCACCGCGATCAAGAAAACTCACGAACGTGAAGCGGTGATCGCTGACCTGCGCGACAAGGAATACCTCAAGAGCGAGGAAGAGGCCGAGAAAGAAGGCATCAAGACCCAGTACAAGGATCTGCAAGGCTACCCGGTCGCCAGCCTCGACGCGCCGGAAGTGGTCGGCCTGAAAAACAGCTACCAGAGTGCGTTCAGCCATTACCTGGCCGGTTTCGTCTACGAAGCCCTGGGCGAGAAGGACCTGGCTGCACCGGGCTACCGCAAGGCCGCCGAACTGCGTCCGAACACGCCGTTGCTGGAACAGGCGCTGGTCAACCTCGACAAGCCGAGCAAGTCCGACGACAGCGACATCCTGATCGTGGTGCAAAGCGGTCTGGCACCCTCGCGTGATTCGATCCGCGTGCCGCTGCCATTGCCGATCTCCAACAATGTGGTGATCACTCCACTGTCGTTCCCGATCATCAAGCCTGACACCTCCACTGCGCCGTTCGCGCAGATTGGCGTCGATGGCCAGCAAGTCAACCTGACCGCCCTCAACAGCACCACCGCCATGTCGCGCCGCGCCCTGCGCGATGACATGCCGGGGATCATTGTGCGCACCACCGTGCGCGCAATCACCAAAGGCGTGGCGCAGAAGAAGATCAACGAAACCAACCCGCTGGCCGGCCTCGCCGTGGGTATTTCTTCAGCTGTGCTGGAAGGTGCCGATACCCGTACGTGGCGCACCCTGCCGGACAACACCCAGGTGGTGCGTCTGCGCGTGAAGAAAGGCGAGCACCAAGTCAGTCTGCCGAGCGCCGTCGGCGGTTCGCTGGTCAAGGTCACCGTCGATCAGCGCTACCAAGTGATCAGCCTGCGTGCCGTGGGCAATCAGGTGTTTGCCGGTGGCGTCGCCGCCCATGTCATCCCGAGCGCCGGCGCGACTAACGTCGCCAGCCTCAAACAACCTTAAGAACGGAGTCTTTGCATGCGCTTGAAACTCTTCGCCGTTGCCGCTCTCGCCGTCCTGGCCAGCGGCTGCGCCACCCCGCCACCACCGGAGCCGGGCAGCGCCGCGAGCAAGGTCGTGGCCATGGGCCCGCAGAAACACATCGCGGTTGGCGCCATGCGCGTCGCCCGTGAGAACGGCTTCATGACCGTCAATGTGCAGTTGACCAACACCCTCAACAGCAACAAGACGTTCTACTACCGCTTCGCCTGGCTCGGTGCGGAAGGTTTCCCGATCGCCGAGGAAGAGGTCTGGAAGAGCCAGATGATGTACGGCGCCCAGACCAGCTTTATCCAGGGCATCGCCCCGACCCCGAAAGCCGTGGATTTCCGTCTCGAACTGAAGACACCTTAAGTCCGCCACCCTATTCCTGTTTTAGAGAGCATTCCCATGTTTGCACGCTTTTCCCTGATCGCTGTCCTCGCCCTGCTGGCTTCCGGTTGCGCCAACACCTCGCCGACCCTGGGTAGCAAGAACATCAGCTACGGCGACACCAAAGCGGTTGAAACCGTGACCAACGAATTCGGCTCGACCGACCTGCAAATGATCGCCGAATCGATGACCCGCTCGCTGGCCCAGTCCGGCATTCTGCAGGGCCGCCCGGTGGTGCAGGTTTACGACGTGAAGAACAAGACCAGCGAGTACATCGATACCCGCGAAATCACCACCAGCATCAAGACTCAATTGATGAAGTCCGGCACCGCCCGCTTCGCCAGCGACAACACCGCGATGCAGAGCCAGGTGGACCAGCTCAAGCTGCAGAACCAGAGCGGCCTGTACAAGAAGAGCACCGTGGCCAAGACTGGCAACATGATCGCCGCCAAATACCGTCTGGAAGGTTCGATCAGCTCGATCGTCAAGCGCAGCAGCGACTACAAGGACGTCTTCTACAAATTCAGCCTGCAACTGATCGACGTTGAAAGCGGTCTGGCCGAGTGGATGGACGAAAAAGAGATCCGCAAAACCACGGAGCGTTAATTGATGCGCGCATGGATTGGCATGATGGCCCTGGCTTGCGCGTTCAGCGTGCAAGCGGCCCCGAGAGTCGCGGTGACGGATCTGGCGTATCAGGAGCGTGTGGAGCAGTACATCCACATCGTTTCGGCGCAGAACAATTACCGCGAGGGTTACTACAGCTCCAGTGGTTCGTCGAACTACAACGAGCTGGAAGCGACCACCAGCTACATCGAACAGGGTGAACTGCGTAAATTCACCGGCGACATCAAAGGTGAAATCCTGCGCACCGGGATGTTCCAGCTGGTGCAGGGCACGCCGTACACGGCGGCGTCCAAGGGTGACGTCTACGACGTGATCAAGCGCATCAAGGCCGGCAACTTCAAGGGTGCCGACTATGTGCTGTTCGGCACCGTGTCGGACATCGACTTCACCCAGGACATGAACGAGCTGGCGCATACCGACAGCTACTCGGCGGTGCTCGGCCTGACGCTGGTGGCGGATTTCAGCCTGATCAACACCAAGACCTACGAGATCACTTCGGCCTTCACGGCGATGGGCGAAGCGCAGGACACCAAACTGGTGAACGGTCGCGACATCAAGATCTCGCTGAACCGCCCTCGGGTGGTGCGTGAAGTGTCGAAAGCGCTGGGTGAGGACGTGGCCGGACAGCTGAGCATGCAGCTCGGTGGCGGCGGTTACGAGCAGCCGCGTGAGGCGCAGCAGCGCAACAATCTGCCGCGTGATACCGCGCCGGTGATTTTGCACTGACTCTTGGCTGAACGCGTTCTGTGGCGAGGGAGCTTGCTCCCGCTGGGCTGCGAAGCAGACCCAAAAGCTTGTGAGCGCTGCGCACTCAAGCGGGAGCAAGCTCCCTCGCCACAATTGAGCGTCACTCCAAAGTCTTGGCGGATAAAAAAAGGCGACCTCAAGAGGTCGCCTTTTTTGTGGCCGAAGCTTTTACACCACCGCTTTACGCAATGTCGCCATGAACGCCGCCGCACCGATGAACAGCCCGGCAAAGGTGCGGTTCATGCGTTTCTGCTGCTGCGGTGTACGCAACAGGCGCAGCACCTTCGACGCGAGGCCGGTGTAGCCGGCCATGACGATCAGGTCCACGCAGATCATGGTCGCCCCGATCACCACATACTGAATCAGCAACGGTGCATGGGGATTGATGAACTGCGGCAACACCGCCAGCATGAACACCAGCGCCTTGGGGTTGCTGATGTTCACCAGAAAGCCACGGAACACCAGCGCCAGCGGCTTGCCGATCGGTCGCACCGCCGCGTCATCGCTCATGTCCATGGGCAGTGCGCGCCATTGCTTGATCGCCAGATAGACCAGATAGGCCACGCCAAACCATTTGATCGCATAGAACGCAGTGGCCGAGGCGGTGAGAATTGCGCCAACACCGGCGCCAACGATCGCAATCTGCACTGCCAGGCCGATCTGCAGGCCGAGGGCGTTCCAGTAACCGCGCCAGAAACCGTATTGCAGACCGCTGGACATCGACGCAATGGCGCCCGCGCCCGGGGACAGACTGATCACCCAGCAGGCGGCAAAGAATGCCAGCCATGTTTGAAGCTCCATCGCACACCTCGACTCTGAATCGTGACAGACGTCAAAGCTAATGCGGTTTGGGCTTAAAAGCAAAAGATCGTCCGATCGCGGCCCGAGCCTGCGGCAGCTCCTACACAGGAATGCGGTCCCTGTAGGAGCTGCCGCAGGCTGCGATCTTTTGATCTTGCTTGTAAAATTTACTTCTCGAAACCGCTCGAGGGAAACACATCCGTCCCGCGCCAACGCCGCACCGAACGCTGAAAGAACAAACTGTTCGGCACCTGCACCATGGCGCTGCCAGTCCCCAGCTCCTCGGCTTCGATCAACGTGGTGTAAAGCAGATTGATCGCCACCACCCGGCCTTTGACGCCGGGCTTGTCGGTGGTATCCACCAGCTCCACCACATCGCCGAGACGGAACGGGCCGACGGTGAAGATCAGAATCGCGCAAAGCAGGTTCGACAGCACACTCCACATGGCGAAGAACGCCACCGCCGCCACCGCGACGAACCCCGACAGCGCCGTCCACAACACCGTGGCCGACACGCCTAGCCGCTCCAGCACAAAGATCACCGCGCTGCCCATGATCAGCCAGCGCAATACGCCACGCAGCGGCATCAACAGCTGCGGCGGAAACGGATAGCGCTCACCCAGGCGGGTGAGGAATCGCGCGACGACACGCTGAGCGAAATAACCGGCCAGCAGGATCAGCAGAATCTGCACACCGAGCCAGATCGGCTCGACCCACACCGCCGGCAGCGGCCACTGAAACGCATCCATCAGGACAACGCCTCCAGCTCCGCCTGCATGCTTTCCAGCGTTTCGAGTGCCTCCATCCACGCCTCTTCCAGCTCGGCTTCGCGCACCTTCAATTTGGCTTGCTCGGCCAGCAGATCGCGCAACTCGTTCTTGCGCGCCGGCTCGTAGATGTCGCTGTCAGCGAGGCTGGCGTCGACCTTGGCGAGTTTTTCGTGGAGCTTGCCCAGTTCGGCTTCGAGCTTGTCGGCTTCACGCTTGTGCGGTGCCAGTTGCTGACGCAGCGCAGCAGCGGCCTGCCGCTGGGCCTTCTTGTCGGTCTTGTCCGGGTTGACCGGGGTGTTGCTGACCGGGGCGTTGCGCTGACGGTATTCCACCAGCCAGCGCGCGTAGTCTTCGAGGTCGCCATCGAACTCTTCGACCTTGCCGTCCGCGACCAGGTAGAAGTTGTCGGTGGTGCTCTTGAGCAAGTGCCGATCGTGAGACACCACCAGTACCGCGCCGCTGAACTCCTGCAGCGCCATGGTCAGCGCCAGGCGCATTTCCAGGTCGAGGTGGTTGGTCGGTTCGTCGAGCAGCAACAGGTTCGGCCGTTCCCAGGCGATCAACGCCAGCGCCAGACGCGCTTTCTCGCCACCGGAGAAATTCAGCACCGGTTCGTCGATACGCGCGCCACGGAAGTCGAAACCACCGAGGAAGTCACGCAGCGTTTGTTCACGTTCGGTCGGTGCCAGACGCTGCAGGTGCAGCAGCGGGCTGGCCTTGGCATCCAGCGAGTCAAGCTGATGCTGGGCGAAGTAGCCAACCACCGTGTTCTCGCCACGGGTCAGACGCCCGGCCAGCGGCTCGAGCTCACCGGCGAGGTTCTTGATCAGGGTCGATTTACCGGCACCGTTCGGCCCGAGCAGACCGATTCGCGCACCCGGGGTCAGTTGCAGCTTGACCTTCTCCAGGATGGTTTTATCGCCATACCCCAGACGTGCATCGGACAGGTCGATCAGCGGGCTGGAGATCTTGGTCGATTCGCGGAAGACGAAATCGAACGGCGAATCGACGTGGGCCGCCGACAGCTCTTCCATGCGCTCCAGGGCCTTGATCCGGCTCTGCGCCTGACGGGCCTTGGTGGCCTGGGCCTTGAAGCGCGCGATGTAGCTTTCCATGTGCGCACGTTGCGCCTGCTGCTTCTCGTAGGCCTGTTGCTGCTGGGCCAGACGTTCGGCACGGGCACGTTCGAACGCAGTGTAGCCGCCACGATAGAGGGTCAGTTTGCGCTGATCGACATGCGCCACGTGATCGACCACTTCATCGAGGAAGTCGCGGTCGTGGGAAATCAGCAGCAGGGTGCCCGGGTAGCTTTTCAGCCACTCTTCGAGCCAGATGATCGCGTCGAGATCCAGGTGGTTGGTCGGTTCGTCGAGCAACAACAAGTCCGACGGACACATCAAGGCCTGCGCCAGGTTCAGACGCATCCGCCAGCCACCGGAGAAATCGCCTACCTGACGATCCATCTGTTCATTGGTGAAACCGAGACCGGCCAGCAACTTGCGCGCCCGCGCATCGGCGGTATAGCCGTCGGCGCTGTCGAGTTCGGCGTGCAGACGGGCCAGAGCCGTGCCATCGTGGGCCGCTTCGGCGGCGGCGAGGTCACGTTGCACTTCGCGTAGACGCAGGTCGCCATCGAGCACATAGTCGACCGCCAGGCGTTCGAGCGTGTCGACCTCCTGGCGCATGTGCGCGATCCGCCAGTCGGCCGGCAGCAGGCAATCGCCCGAGTCCGGGTGCAACTCGCCGCGCAGCAAGGCAAACAGGCTGGATTTGCCGGCGCCGTTGGCACCGATGAGGCCGGCTTTGTGGCCGGCGTGCAGGGTCAGCTCGGCGTCTTCTAGCAGACGTTGCGGGCCACGCTGTAAAGTCAGGTTCTGAAGTCGGATCATAATGGCGGCGGAGTCTACCAGCTTCGCTCACAACTGGCGCGAGTAGCACGATGTCCTCTGACCTGTGGAGCTTTTCCCTTGCCACCTACGCCCGACCGGGCGTGGAACCTGCCTGCCTGCAACTGCAAACGGCAGGGGCCAATGTCTGCCTGCTGCTGTGCGGTCTGTGGTTGGAACAACGTGGCGTGGCCTGCGACGAACAACGCCTGGAGCAGTTGAAAACGCTGGTGGGGCCTTGGGATGCGGAGGTGGTGCAGCCACTGCGTGCATTGCGCACTCAATGGAAAACCCTGGCCGAGGAAGATCCGGTACTCAAGGGTCTGCGAGAACAAATGAAAGCATTGGAGCTGGAAGCCGAACGGCATCTGCTGTGGCAACTGGAACAGGTTGCGCAGGATTGGCCGCGCGATGACGCATCAGCGTCGGGGGAGTGGCTGGAGAGTCTGACGGGATCGGCCGCCAGCCCGAACCGCGACGCGCTGCAAGTGCTGCGCGTCGCGGCAACCGGCACTTAGGAAGCGCTGGTCGGATTGCTGCTGACGCTCGACGCAGCGGCTGGCGTTGGCGCAGTCGTGGTGGTCGAGGTAGAAGCGGCTGGAGCCGGTGCGGCGGCCGGCGTCGGAGCGGCTGGCTTGGCAGCCGGTGCAGTCGCCGGTTTGGCGGCAGCGGGTTTGGCAACGGCCGGTTTTTTCGCGGCAGGTTTTGCTGCTGGCTTGGCGGCTGGCTTAGCGGCTACTGGTTTGGCAGCAGGCTTGGCCGCAGCGGTCGCAGGTTTTGCTGCTGCAGGTTTGCTCGCTGGTTTGGCAGCGGTTTTAGCGGCAGGCTTGGCCGCCGGTTTGGCAGCAACCTTGGCAGCGGGTTTTGTCGCGACCGGTTTGGTTGCAGGCTTGGCTGCCGGTTTTGCAGCGGCGGTTTTCGCCGCAGGTTTGGCAGCCGGTTTAACCGCGATTTTGGCAGCAGGTTTGGCAGCAGCGGTTTTGGCCGGAGCGGCTTTGCGCGCAGCTGGTTTTGCCGCTGGCTTGGCAGCCGGTTTTGCCGCTGCAGGCTTGGCAGCAGCAGTACGTGCGGCCGGTTTTGCAGCGCTCGCCGCAGCCGGTTTTTTCACTGCGGTTTTTGCAGCAGGTTTGGCGGCAGTTTTAGCCGGTGCCTTGGCTGCTGGTTTTGCCGCTGGTTTGGCTGCAGCAGTTTTCGCCGGGGCTTTCGCCGCAGCCGGTTTGGCTGGCGCTTTTTTCGCAGACGCTGCAGCAGGTTTGGCAGCGCGGGAAGACAACGCCTTGCCGGCGGCCTCTTGCACGCGACCGACACCCTGGGCCAGTTTCAGGCTTTCCTGGGCATCGCGCTTGAGTTGCAGGATGTAGCCGCGCGTGTCGGATTGACGCTCCTTCAGCGCATCGAGCAGGTCTTCGAGTTCTTTGACGGCAGCCTTGGCTTTGTTCTGCGCCTTGGCTTTACCGGCAGTGGCTGCGTCCTGCAGTTTAGTGCGGGATTTGTGCAGTTTTTCTTGCGCCTTGCCGCGTTGCTTTTCCAGTTTGGCGAGCAGTTTTTCAGCATCAGCCAAGGCTTGGGAGCAAGCGTTTTCCAAATGCTCGAGCAGGCTGCCCGAGAGTTGTTGGAGTAAGTGCAACGGAGTGTTTACAGGCTTCTTGGTGGCCGACATGGTTTACCTCCTGGCTGACGTGAGTGCGGCTCATACTAGACCTCTGCAGTTACCGCCGCTAGGTCATCTTGACAGTAACGAAACCGTTGCGTTGCAACGCAGCGAAAATGTTCTGCACAAAGACAAAAGCAGTTCACCGTTGCAGACCTTCGCGCTGGCATAATCGCCCGCATCTCAGGACGGAGAGTGCCCATGTCGCGCTACCTTTTTTTATCCCTCTGGATGATTTTTTCCGTGGCCCAGGCCGAGGAAAAAACCACCGCGAACGATGCTCACGATCTGGCCTACAGCCTCGGCGCCAGCCTCGGTGAACGCTTGCGCCAAGAAGTGCCGCAACTGCAGATTCAAGCACTGGTCGACGGTTTGCAGCAGGCCTATCAAGGCAAGCCACTGGCACTGAGCGAAGCACGGATCGAGCAGATCCTCGCCGATCATGAATCGCAGAACGCCGAACACTCATCGCAGCCGTCGAGCGATGCCGCGATGGAAAACGAACAGCGTTTTCTTACCGCCGAAAAAGCCAAGCCGGGCGTGAAGGAACTGGCCGACGGCATCCTGCTGACCGAGCTGACACCAGGCACCGGCACCAAGGCCGGCCCGGATGGAAAAGTCCAGGTGCTGTATGTCGGTCGTCTGCCGGACGGCACCGTGTTCGATCAGAACACTCAGCCGCAATGGTTCAGCCTCGACAGCGTGATTGCCGGTTGGCGCACCGCACTGCAGAACATGCCGGTGGGTGCCAAGTGGCGACTGGTGATTCCATCGGATCAGGCCTACGGCGCCGACGGTGCCGGCGATCTGATCGCGCCGTTCACACCGTTGGTGTTTGAAGTCGAATTGCGCGGAGCAACGAGCTGACCGACGCCGACTCGCCGGCATAAAAAAACGCGGTGCGCTTTCGGCGCACCGCGTTTTTCATGCTTTCGAAAAACCAATCAGGCCTGAACCGGATCTTCCTGCTTGTGTGCCGTGTGCAGCACTTCGATCAGGCAGTCTTCCAGTTCGAAGCGTTCGTGCAGCAGGCCACCCAGTTCTTTGAACTTCTCGGCGACGCATTTGCCTTCATCGCAAAGGTCGTTGAACGCGAGGAGTTTTTCGGTGATGACGTCGATACGCGGGTAGAGGGTTTCGGCGAGTTCCAGACCGCGCTTGTCGTTGAAGGCCTTGGCTTCACCGGTCAGCTGTTCGTAGATCTCGAAGTGCCCGGCCGAGACGTAATCGACCAGCACGCCGCAGAATTCCAGCAAGGGTTTACGGTTCTCGGACAGAGCCTGTGGTTTGTCGCCCAACTTGTCGTAGGCACCGATCAGTTCTTCACGCTCCTGCAACCAGCGGTCGATCAGCAGATGAACTCCACCCCAGCGTTCCTGAGCATTCTGACAACTTTCGAGCATGGCGATCTCTCTTCCCTTGTGGGTCATGCTGCTCTACACCCGCGCCCCACTTCTGGCTTTTATCGCTTGGAGGCCGACCGGGCAGAGCGTCATCGAGCAACATAAATCCAATGACACGTGCGGGCCAGATTATGCCCGCACGCCTATGGCTTCAAGGTACGCAGGAGATAAAGTTCATACAAGTGTTTAATCCCCGACCAGCACCCGGTGCGACGCTTCGCCGCTGAGCGGTCGTTGCAGGGCGCTCCAGACCAGACGCAGCAATTGGTACACCGCCAGGATCGACATCGCCACAAAGAACAGCAGACTCCATTCCGGGATGCTCAAATCGAACAGCGTCCAGGAAATTTCCGCGCAATCGACACCACCCTTGAACATCCGCATCGTTGCACACAACCACGGCAGGTTGCTGAACAGCGCTTCGGAATCGGGCGCGCAACGGGTCATTTGCACCAGCGGATCACTCTGTAACAGCACCTGCCGCCAGGCCGCCGTGGTACCAGCCAGGCTCAGGCCAAGCGCGGCAGCCCAATAGAGCGACAGGCCGACACGCCGTGGGCCATGGATCGCCGCCAGCCCGCAACAGGCTGCCAGCAACGCCATGAAGAAGCGTTGCGCCAGGCACAGGCTGCAGGGCGTCAGCCCCACCGCGTATTCGAGATAATAGGAAGCTCCCAAGGCCAGTGCGCCTGCAGTGAAAGCCGTGAAAAACAAGGAGCGTGAACAGGCCAACGACATGGCTTTTCCGTAACAGTGGAGACAGGCAGTTACGGTAGAGGAAAGCTTGTCAGCCTTTCAAGGCAGGTGCATGGCGACAGTTCACCAGAAGTGTAGGGAAAACCCGACAGGCGCGAGAAGAAAAGGTGTATCCCGTTGTAGGACTTTGCCCAAGACGCCCGCCACAGGTAATTTTTCGCTCACTGAACGTTGACGAGGGAGCATGCTCCCTCGCGATATCAGGCGTGAACCGGCACCGGCAACGGCGCGGCCAGCAGACGCTCATCCAGCAATCCGAGACCTTCCTGGAACAGCTGATTACTGCGCTCGGTGTCACCCAGTTGCGCAAGCAGACGCGCCAGCTCGGCGCAGGCTTCCGGGTTGCGCTGCACGCGCAGACTGCTTTCCAGATAATCCCGTGCCTTGCCCCACAAGCTGGTTTGCAGACACAGCCGACCGAGGGTCAGCAACAGGCTCGGATCCGCCGGATGCTCCTTGAGCCAGCCTTCAGCGGCCTGCAACTGACGCGCCGGATCGCTGCCGCGCACCAGCCCATACTGACGCGCAAGATGGCTGTCGTACTTGCGCTTGAGGGCGCTGCGCAGGACTTCCTCGGCTTCCAGCTGAGCACCCAGCTGACGCAGTTGTTCAGCGTATGCCAGCACCAGCGCCGGCTCCTGACGCTGCGCGGAAGTCAATTGCTCCCAGGCACGGGTGAGTGACTGCAGACCAATTTTGCCGTCCTCGTCGCGGTGTGCCGCCAGCGACAGGTTGTTACCCCAGGCGCGTCGTTCGAGTTCAGCCAGTTCGGCTGGCGGCAAAGCCTTGTCCTTGCGCAGTTCCGGCAACAGGCGAATCACCGCCGACCAGTCGCCGCGCTGCTGATGCAGACGCTGCAACTGTCGCAAGGTCTGCACGTTATGCGGATGCCGCTCGTGCATCGCTTGCAGGGTCACCAGGGCGCCGTCGGTGTCACCACGATCGGTCTGCAACTGCGCATGACTCAAGGCAATCGCCAACTCGGCCTGCGGCTGGCGCTCCAGCGCACGTTCAAGCAACTGATCGCACTCTTCGTACTTGCCTTGTTCGTTGGCCGCGCGTGCCGCGCCGAGGTAATACAACAGCGGCTGGCGCTCGGCCTCGGCGGCGCGAGACAGGTGACGTTGCGCGCTGGCCCAGCGACCCTCGGCCAGATCCAGCTGCCCGTGTTCGATGGCCACCTGCACCCGCCGGCTACGGTTACGGCGCGACCACGGATTGACCACGCCACTGGAGGCCATGACCAGCTCGACCAGAGCCTTGATCCCCCAGATCAGCAGCCACAACACTGCGATCAGTGCCAGCGCCGCCCATAGACTCGATTCATAGCGAAAGCTCTTGTAGGCAACCAGCACGTAACCGGAATGCTCGGCAATCGCCAGGCCCAGCGCCGCCGTCGCGGCGATCACCAGAAACACGATCACATACAGGCGTTTCATGGCGTGGTCTCCTGCGCGGTGTTGGCGGCAGGTTTGGCGAACGGTTTGACCGATTCTTCAGCGTTGACGTTGCGGCGTTCCAGATAAGCCTGCACCGCGCTCAGCGTGCCGGTCAGGTCCGGGGTCTTGACCGTGACCGGTTGCTGGCTCAGCTCGGCAACCTGTTCGAGCATGATTTTGCTCTGCGGATTATCCGGATTGAAATTGCCCTTGAGCACGTCCCGCGCCTCGGTCATTGCCTGGGTGTAGACCGGCGCCTGGCCATTGAGCGCAGCCCATTGCGCCTGCTCCAGCGCGAGGCTGAGGGCCAGACGCACCTGGCTCAGACTTTGCCCGGCCAGCAGTGGCTTCACATTCTTGTCGGCATTGAAATCGATGCGGATGTAGCGCGACACCTGATCCCACCACTGCGCCCAGCGACTGGCGCCATCGCCGTCAGCGGTCAGCCCCAGCAGCGATTCGCCGCGATCCTTGTACTCCGGCGCCAGCTCGGTCAGTTCGATGACCTGATCACGCAAGGCACCGATGCGCAGGAACAGGCCGGTGCGATCCGGCTGCTCGGTGCTGCGCAGGGCGACAAGGGTTTTCGCCACTTGCTCGCGGGCGGCGAAGGAGCCGGGATCGTTCTGTTCACGCAGAATTTCGTCGGCACCCTGCACCAGCGCCTGAGCGCTGCTGATGTCCTGCAAGGCCGAAAGACGCAGACTCGCCAGACGCAGCAGATGCTCGGCCTCAGCCAGACGCCAGTCCTTGCGACTGGCGCCGAGAACGGTTTCCAGACGCTGGTTGAGGCGCTGCTGATCCCCCTGCAGTTGCGTCACCAGACGCTGACGCTCGGCGAGTTCATCGGCACCAGGCAGTTGCGCGAGGCGCTCGGTCAGGCGCTGTTCGTTGAGCTTGAGGCTCTGCGCCTGATCGTTCAGCGCCTGTACCTGGCCTGACTGTTGTGCGGTGTTGCTCTGCAGGTGACGCACCTGCCAGACACCCCAGCCACCGATCGCTACGCCGGCAGCGCCGAGCAACAGGGCGACAATGGCCAGTCCGTTGCCTCGGCGCGGCTCTTTGGCCGGCGGTGGAGTTTCAACCTGGGCATCAATCACAGGCTGGACATCATCTTTAGGCAAGGCTGTTTCGCTCACGTATCCATCCTTTGCATTAGAGAACGGGCACGGGATGCTCCCGTAACGCCGTCAGCAAAGCCGCGGCACTCGCGCCGCGGCAATCCACAACTGTTCGGGCCCCGGCGGCATGTGCCAGCTCGGCGACCCTCGGGCTTGGAACAAACAACGGCAGCTGCGCAATCGCAGGCCAGGCATCGCCGGCCATCTGGCGCAGGTGCTCGAAACCCTGTCCACTGCTGACCACCAGCCCGTTCAAGCGTTCCGCAGCAATCCGTCGCGGCAGCTCTTGCGGTGGGTAAGCCGGCAGGTCACGCCGATACAACTCCAGATACTCGACACTAGCACCAAGCGCGCGCAGGCGCTCGGCGAGCAGCTCGCGACCACCCTCGCCACGCAGGATCAACACCTGCGCGCCGGGCCCGGTGACCGCCTCGCGCAGACGCGACAATTGCAGCAGGGCTTCACTGTCATCGCCGTCGGCGGGAAAGTGTACGTCGAGATCGTGATCGCGAAGAATCTGCGCAGTCGCCGCACCGACGCTGAACCACGGCATCGACAGCGACTGAAGCCCATGAGCGTCCAGCAGATCAAGCGCAATCCGCGCCGCCGGTTTGCTGACCACAATGACCGCGCTGCAACCCGGCAGCTGCGCCAGCGCCTGACGTATCTTGTCAGAGACCGGCAGCGGCGCTATGTCCAGAAGCGGCAGGCAACTGCTGAAAATCCCCTGCCCGGCCAACACCTCGGCCAGCGCCGCGCAGTCATCCGCAGGGCGCGTCAGCAGCAGGCGCCAGCCAGTCACTCGTGACCTGCCTCGCCATACACCGCTTTGAGAATGTCGTCGGCACCCTGACCGAGCAGGTCTTCGGCGACTCGCAAACCCAACGCCTGGGCATCGCCACGAGGCGCACGCGCTTCGGCGCTGAGCAGCTTGCCACCGCTCGGCTCGCCGACCAGACCACGCAACCATAACTGCTCACCCTCAAGCACGGCGTAGCAGGCGATCGGTACCTGGCAGCCGCCATTCAGGTGTTTGTTGAGGGCACGTTCAGCGGTCACGCGCGAAGCGGTGTCGGCGTGATGCAACGGTGCGAGCAAGGCGTGGATTGGCGTGTCGGCGCTGCGGCATTCGATACCGACGGCGCCTTGGCCACCGGCCGGCAGGCTGTCGTCAACACTGATGGCCGAGGTGATGCGATCTTCGAAACCGAGACGGATCAGGCCGGCTGCCGCGAGGATGATCGCGTCGTACTCGCCGGCATCGAGTTTGGCCAGGCGAGTATTGACGTTGCCGCGCAGGAAGCGGATTTCCAGATCAGGACGTCGGGTCAGCAGTTGCGCCTGACGCCGCAGGCTGGAAGTGCCAACGATGGCGCCGGCAGGCAGCGCATCCAGGCTTTGATAGGTATTGGAAACGAAGGCATCACGCGGGTCTTCGCGTTCGCAAATGCAGAACAGACCAAGGCCTTCGGGGAAGTCCATCGGCACGTCTTTCATCGAGTGCACGGCGATGTCGGCTTCGTTTTCCAGCAGCGCGGTTTCCAGTTCCTTGACGAACAGGCCCTTGCCGCCGATTTTCGACAGCGGCGAGTCGAGCAGCTTGTCACCGCGACTGACCATGGGCACCAGCGTCACCAGCAGGCCCGGGTGGGCCGCTTCCAGACGGGCTTTGACGTATTCGGCCTGCCAGAGGGCCAGCGCACTTTTACGGGTGGCGATGCGGATTTCGCGAGAGGACATGGATCAATCCGTACTGAATAGATACGGCGGATAATAACAGCTCAGCCAAATCCACTTTGACTTGAATCAGAAACGGCGTGGCCTCCCTGGCCTGCAATGCCCGGCAGAAGAACGTGAAACCGTGCGCGAAGACCGGGTCAGAGGCCCTGCATCATCTTGCGCACACCGGCCACATGCCGACGGCTGACGATCAGCGCATCACCATTGAGGCCTTTGAGGAATAGCTGGAAATGCCCCAGCGGTGTGCGTTGCAGACGCTCGATGCGGTCGCGGGCGACCAGCGCGTTGCGGTGGATGCGCACAAAACGCTCGCCGAATTCATCTTCGAGGGCTTTCAGCGGTTCGTCCAGCAGCACTTCGCCGCTTTCATGGCGCAGGGTCACGTATTTGTGATCGGCTATGAAATAGACCACCTGATCCAGCGGGATCAGCTCGATGCCTTTGCGGGTACGGGCGCTGATGTGACTGCGCGGGCCGTTACCGCTTTCGGCGGCGGGACGGGTCAGGGCCGAGAGTTGCGCCCGGTTGGGACGTTCAGCCCGTTTCAGGGCGTCATGCAGATGTTCGGTTCGCACGGGTTTCACCACATAGCCCACGGCGCTGGCCTGCAGGGCTTCCACGGCAAATTCATCGGGGCCGGTGCAAAACACCACGGCCGGTGGCGTTTCGCGCTCGCACAGACGGGCAGCGACCTGCAGGCCATCGAGGCCCGGCATGCGGATATCGAGCAGCACGATATCCGGCTTGTGGCTGTCGATCAGCGCCAGCGCCTCTTCGCCATTCGTGGCGCTGGGCTCCAGGACTGTATAACCCTCGAGCTCGCTTACCATTCGGCTTAGGCGCTCGCGAGCCAGTGGTTCGTCATCAACGATCAGGACATTCATATTGCGCTGGATTCCTGCGTGAGTCTCGCACAAGGATAGCGTAGACAGGTGAAGTGACGTCCGTCACCGCGATCCACGCTAAGACTAGCCCGAGCGCCAAAAAGTGCCGTACGTCGGCCAGCAATATTTGCCAGTGTCCGGGTCGTACCGCTCAAAGCCCGCTGTTGCCTGCGTTTTTCACGGGGTATGCCAAAGGACAAAACCACCCACCCCCTCTTCTTATAGTCGGCGTCAAGACCTTTGCGCGTTCCGCAGTCGCGCCGACCCTTATGTCCAACTGTAGACGCTTGCCGGGCCGATATTGCTCAATCGAAAAATATCCTTGCGCAAATCCCCCGCAGACGGCGCCGACTATGAATGAGCAGATGAGAAAAAAACGTATCGACCGGTGTCAGCGACAGGATTGGCAACCCTGTTATTATCCGCGCCAGCGTTTCACGCCTTCTTTCTTCAAGCCGATACGAGCGAATTCATGAGCACTGACAAGACCAATCAGTCCTGGGGCGGCCGCTTCAGTGAACCCGTCGACGCCTTCGTCGCCCGCTTAACCGCCTCCGTCACTTTCGACCAGCGCCTGTATCGCCACGACATCATGGGCTCGATCGCCCACGCCACCATGCTGGCCAAGGTCGGCGTGCTGACCGATGCCGAGCGCGACAGCATCATCGACGGCCTGAAAACCATTCAGGGCGAAATCGAGGCCGGCCAGTTCGACTGGCGCGTCGATCTCGAAGACGTGCACATGAACATCGAAGCGCGCCTGACCGATCGCATCGGCATCACCGGCAAGAAACTGCACACCGGGCGCAGCCGCAACGACCAGGTCGCCACCGACATCCGTCTGTGGCTGCGTGACGAAATCGACCTGATCCTGGCCGAGATCACCCGCCTGCAAAAAGGCCTGCTGGAGCAGGCCGAGCGCGAAGCCGCGAGCATCATGCCCGGCTTCACTCACCTGCAAACTGCTCAGCCAGTGACCTTCGGCCACCACATGCTGGCGTGGTTCGAAATGCTCAGCCGCGACTACGAGCGTCTGGTCGACTGCCGCAAGCGCACCAACCGCATGCCACTGGGCAGCGCCGCGCTGGCCGGCACCACCTACCCGATCGACCGCGAATACACCGCACAACTGCTGGGCTTCGACGCCGTCGGCGGCAACTCGCTGGACAATGTTTCCGATCGCGACTTCGCCATCGAATTCTGCTCGGCCGCGAGCATCGCGATGATGCACCTGTCGCGCTTCTCCGAAGAGCTGGTGCTGTGGACCAGCGCGCAGTTCCAGTTCATCGATCTGCCGGACCGCTTCTGCACCGGCAGCTCGATCATGCCGCAAAAGAAAAACCCGGATGTGCCGGAGCTGGTACGCGGCAAGACCGGCCGCGTATTCGGCGCACTGATGGGCCTGCTGACCCTGATGAAAGGCCAGCCTCTGGCCTACAACAAGGACAACCAGGAAGACAAGGAACCGCTGTTCGACGCCGCTGACACCCTGCGCGATTCGCTGCGCGCCTTTGCCGACATGATCCCGGCGATCAAGCCAAAGCACGCGATCATGCGTGAAGCGGCCCTGCGCGGTTTCTCCACCGCGACCGACCTGGCGGACTACCTGGTACGCCGTGGCCTGCCGTTCCGTGACTGCCACGAAATCGTCGGTCACGCGGTGAAGTACGGCGTGGACACTGGCAAGGATCTGGCCGAGATGAGCCTGGAAGAACTGCGTCAGTTCAGCGACCAGATCGAGCAGGACGTGTTTGCCGTGCTGACCCTGGAAGGATCGGTGAACGCCCGTGACCACATCGGCGGGACTGCACCGGCGCAGGTCAAGGCCGCCGTGGTTCGCGGCCAGGCCCTGATCGCCAGCCGCTAAAAGCATCGCTGGCAAGCCAGCTCCCACAGGGTTCTTTGTTGGAACACAATTTTACGTTCGACCCAAAGACCTGTGGGAGCTGGCTTGCCAGCGATTACCTACTTACAAACGCCAAAAAACTTACTTCTTGGCAGCGATCATCGCCAAAAACGCCGGCATCGCCACCTCTTTGTCCGCAGCAATCTTCTGCACATGCGGATTCTGCTCAAGCCGCTCCAGCAGCGCCTTGGCTTTCGGCATCTCTGCCAGCAAGTCGATCCCGAACAGCTTCTGCCCGACCGCACAGGCCAGCGGCACGCTGTACAGGAAGTACAGATCCGCAATGCTCAGGCTGTCGCCCGCCACGTATGGGGCGAATTTGCCGTGCCGACCCAGTGCCGCGAAACCCAGCAGCAATTCGGCCTTGGTTTTCTCCTTGATCGCCTCCGGCACCGGCGAGCCGAAGAACGCCTCGCCATAACAGGCGCGCCCCGGCAGCTCGATGTACAACTCGATTTCCTTGGCAATCGCCAATACCTGCGCACGCTCGAATGGATCGCTCGGCAGCAGCGGTGTGCCTTTCTGGGTCTGTTCGAGGTATTCGAGGATGATCGCGGTTTCGTTGATGAACCCCGCGTCGACGCCCAGCACCGGCACTTTGCCACGCGGGCTGATTGCCAGCGATTCCGGGGTCGGCGTCGGGTAGAAGGTGACCTCTTCGAACGCCAGGCCCTTTTCCAGCAGCGCGAGTTTGACCATGTTGTAGTAGTTGCTGACAGCGAATCCGTAGAGCTTGAACATCACATAGCCTCCAGGCCGTGCGGGGTGGGCAGTCACTGTTTATAGATCGCCGGACGTGATCCTGCCAGCAGCATCACGCCGCTGAATGCGGGTAAACTGGCGCCTTTCCTTGAGGAGCCTGCCATGAGCGAGCCGACAGACATCGACAACGACGAAGAAGAGTTCACCGAGGCGACGTTGATCGAAGCCATCGAGAACCAGATCGAAAGCGACAACCCGCCAGCGGCCAAGGCGACCTTCAACAAGCTGACGCTGGTGGGCGTCGAGCGTGAAGAGATCCTCAACCTGATGGCGCACGTGCTGGCGTACGAGATTGATGCGATGCTCGATGAAGACCGGGCGTTCGATACCCAGTGGTATGAAACCGCGCTGCGTGCGTTGCCTGAGTTGCCACCGGAAAAGCAGTAACGCAAATTTTCCAGACTAGACTCTGTGGCGAGGGAGCTTGCTCCCGCTCGGCTGCGTAGCAGTCGTCAAGATTTTGGGGCCGCTACGCGCCCCAACGGGAGCAAGCTCCCTCGCCACAGACAGCATTCCAAGGCAAAAGCCTGTTTCCGGCACTGGACATGCCGCAAAAGCGGGTTCACCTTAGGGGCGCTGTCGTCCAATTCCTAGAAAGTCTGGAGTCCTTATGTCGCTTACCCCTGAGTTGGTTGCCGAACTGGAAGTCCTCGCACTCTTCAACCTGGACAGTTCCCAGGAAGGTTTGAAAATTCATCAGACCGCTGCCCCGAAACATATCGCCGCCGCCAAACGCCTCTTCGAGAAAGAACTCACCGACCAGCCTGATGGCGGGTATCTGACCAGCCTGGGTCGCGATGCCGCGCAAAATGTGCAAACCGTGCTGACCATTCTGAGAGAGCAGGCAACCGCCTGATTTTTCCCGTCTTTGCCCACGGGAACTCCTGCCACGGGATTTCCGCGGGCCCACCTGGCACCCCCGCTAAAAATCTGACGTCAAAAAACAAATTCAGCTTAAAAGTCCCGCTGCGCAAAGGCTAAACTGCCTCCCATTCCGAGACCTTATTCGTCCGGCCTGCGAGCCGGTTTGAGCTGACATGACGCGCACCCACGAAATCCGCCCCGACCTGGATGAAGGCATCGACCGCAAGGTACTCAGCCAGTTGCGTGCGCGTTTTCTCAAACTCAATGAAGGCCGGCTCGGCCGGGCACTTGAAGGCTTGTCGACCCGCCAGCAAGGTGTATTGACCCTGCTGCCACTGTTCTTCCACGTCAATCACCCGCTGCTGCCGGGTTATGTTTCCGGCAGCACGCCAGCCGGGCTGTCCAATTACGAACCGGACGCCAATGCGCTGGGCGAAGCGCAGCGCCTGACCCGCTCGTTCTCCTACAAGCCACGCCACGGCAGCAACCCGCCACGGCCGATTCACGGTTTATTCCTGATGGGCAGCCTTGGCACCCTGGCCCAAGCCGATCAGAGCGACATGGACGTGTGGGTTTGCCATGCGCCGGACCTGACGGACAGCGAACTGGCGGAATTGAGCAAGAAATGCCAGCTGCTCGAAGCCTGGGCCGCGACCCAAGGCGCCGAGGCGCACTTCTTTCTGATCGACCCGGTGCGCTTCGTCAAAGGCGAACGCGACACCCAGCTCAGCTCCGAAAACTGCGGCAGCACTCAGCACTATCTGTTGCTGGACGAGTTTTATCGCACCGCGATCTGGCTGGCCGGGCGCACGCCGATCTGGTGGCTGGTGCCGGTCTATGAAGAAAGCGCTTACGACCTGTACACCCACACTCTGCTGTCCAAGCGCTTCATTCGCGCCGACGAGACGCTTGATCTCGGGCATCTGGCAACGATTCCGCCGGGTGAGTTCATCGGCGCCGGCCTGTGGCAGTTGTTCAAGGGCATCGAGTCGCCCTACAAGTCGGTGCTCAAGCTGTTGCTGACCGAGGTCTACGCCAGCGAACACCCGAACGTGCAGTGCCTGAGCCTGCGCTACAAGCAAGCCGTGTTCGCCAATCAGCTGGATCTGGATGAACTCGATCCGTACATGGTGGTGTACCGACGCATCGAGGAATACCTCTGCGCCCGCAACGAGCCGGAGCGTCTTGAACTGGTGCGCCGCGCGCTGTACCTCAAGGTCAACCGCAAGCTCACCGGCAACAGCCGCACCCAGAGCTGGCAGCGCTCGTTGCTGGAACGCCTGGCGCACGAATGGCATTGGGATCAGCGCCAGCTGGCCTTGCTCGACAGCCGCAGCCAGTGGAAAGTCCGTCAGGTCAGTGCCGAACGCCGCGCCTTGGTCAATGAGCTGAACTACAGCTATCGCTTCCTGACGCAGTTCGCCCGCAGCGAACAGACCGTCAGCCTGATCAACAAGCGTGATCTGAACGTACTCGGTCGACGGTTATACGCCGCGTTCGAGCGCAAGGCCGACAAGGTCGAATTCATCAATCCCGGCATCGCCCCGGATCTGGCCGAAGACACCCTGACGCTGGTGCAATCGCCGAACAAGAAAGAGCCCGGGCAAACCCAGTGGGGTTTGTACAACGGCAGCCTCAACGCGCTGGAGTGGGAGCACTTCGCGCCGATCAAGCGCAGCCGCGAGTTGCTTGAACTCCTGACCTGGTGCCACCGCAACGGCGTGATCGACAGCAGCACCCGACTGGCGCTGCACCCCGGCACCAGCGACATGAGCGAGTTCGAGTTGTTCAACCTGCTCGGCAGCCTGCAACAGTGCATCGCCCTGCCCTTGCCGACCGTCGCCGAAGAACCGCTGCTGCGCGCCGCCGTGCCGAGCGAAGTGCTGCTGCTGGTCAACGTTGGCGTCGATCCGCTCAAGCATCACCGCGACCTGAATATCCTGATGACCACCGAGCGCACCGACTCGCTGAGCTACGCCGGGGTACGCGAAAACCTTGTGCTGACCCTCGACCAAGTCACGCTCAACAGCTGGAACGAAGTGCTGGTCAACCGTTTCGACGGCCCCCACGCGTTGCTCGATTGCCTGCGCGACTACCTCAACAACCTGCCGCGTGGCCCGCAGCAGCCGTCATTGAAAGTGCGCTGTTTCTGCCACAACCGCGCACAGTTCATTGCCCGGCGCGTCGAAGAAATCGTCGACACGGCGCAGAACCTTCTGCTCAGCGAGCTCAATCACCGCTACCTGATTCAGGTGCAACAGCACTATCACGTGCTGGAACTGGTGCCGGGCCAAGTCAACCATGTCGCCCTCGCCACCCTGCCGGCATTGCTCGATTATCTGGGCGAAGAACAGCCGCGCTACAGTCCGCTGCACCTGGATCCGATGGCACTGGAGGATCACGATCTCGCGCTGATCCTGCCGATGGGCCAGCCGGAATCGATTCAGGTGTTCTACCGGATCAGCGAGCAACAGGCCGAACTGTACGTGCTGGATGAGTTCAACGCGCTGTGGCAACAGCATCTGCCGTATCACGACGAACAGAGCCTGCTGGTGCCGCTGCAACGTTTCCTGCAATCGATCCAGTACCGACGTGAAGCGCTGTTGCCGATGGACGGCAGCCCGGCGGTCAGCCTCGACACCTTGTATTACCAGTTATTGCCTTCTGGCCCGGGGCGCGCGCGACGGGTCGAAGCACGGCCGGCGCCGCAGACACCGGTCAACAAACCGTTCTACGACGTGCAGGCGATCGTCGGCAAAGCCGCACCGGGCGAGGTGCAAGTCACCTTGTATTGCAATCAACGGGAATTCAGCGAGCTGGAACATGGTGACCAGTTGTTCCACGTGGTCGCCCGGGAAATCGTCGAGCAGCGCCGCGAGACCGAGCGCTATCGCTGCTACATCACCGACCTGGACCTCTCGGGCCTGCTCGGTGATGGTCAGAGTTCAAGCAATTTGTATCTGCGCTACAAGGCCGACCTGGAGCGCGCCCTGAACGAGGCGCTCGAACAGGTCTGAGGCGGGGTCACTCGCGGAATTCACCGCCGTTGGCCGGCTGCGATTCGACTTCCAGCAAGGTCAGTTTCAGGGTCTTGCCGCCGGGAGCCGGCCAGTCGATGTGCTGACCGACTTTCAGGCCCAGCAGCGCGCTGCCGACCGGCGCCAGAATCGAGATCTTGCCTTCGTCGGCGTTGGCATCCTTGGGATAAACCAGCGTCAGGTGATAGTCCTTGCCGCTGCCTTCTTCGCGGCAGTGCACGCGGGAATTCATGGTCACGACATCGACGGGCACTTCATCGTGACCGACCAGTGTATCGGCGCGGTCCAGTTCGGTTTGCAGCGCGATCACGCCCGGCGCAGCCTGGTCTTTCTCATTCAGGTTGTCGATCAAGCGCTCCAGACGTTGCACGTCCAGACGGGTAAGGGTGATGGAAGGTGCGGTCATGATCCGGGCAGACTCCTTTCTTCTGCACACAAAAAAAGCAAAACCCCGCCAAAAAAGACGGGGTTTTCACCAGGCCTCGATGGGTTGAGGCGTGTTCGGACACTATCACAGCTCAAAAAATATACAAGTCACCTTCCAGACCGGAGGAGACGCCTTGTGGCGAGGGAGCTTGCTCCCGCTGGGGCGCGTAGCGGCCCTGAAATTCCTACGACTGCTGCGCAGCCGAGCGGGAGCAAGCTCCCTCGCCACAGGTCGGATCAGGCATGTGATTTTCGTGCGGCAGCCTGCTGGCAGATGATCCGGCGGCGTTGATCGTCCGCCGAGCGCCACTCGCGAATGTCCTCGACATGCCGCGCACAGCCGAGGCAGACCTTCTGCTCATCCAATCGGCACACGCCGGTGCACGGCGAAGGCACCGCGGGGCTGACGTTGCTGTAGAGCGGCTTGGGTGGGCGCGGGGCAACCTCGGTCACGATCAGATCTCTTCGAAATCCAGCTCTAGGCCGGCCTGGTCCTGGACACAACGAGCCAGCACTTCACCGAGCAATTCTTCGGACTTCTCGCAACTCCATTTGCCCGACTCTTCGTCGTAGTCGAAATGGAATCCACCGGAACGCGCCGCCAGCCACAGCTGACGCAGCGGCTCCTGACGACTGATGATCAGCTGGCTGCCGTTATCGAACTTGATGGTCATCATGCCGGCCGTGATCTCGATATCGTCGGCATGATCCTCCAGCAACTCTTCCAACGCCTGCTGGGTGGCATCGACCAGATCGTGGAAACGCGCTTCGGACAAACTCATTGTGGCAACCTCAAAAAATGTCGGCTCAGGCTCAAGCGCCGCAAGATACGGACGCTGCCGGCCGATTGCAAAGATTAACGACCAAGCACCTGCCGGCCCATCAACACCGAACCCTGTGTGAGCGAGCTTGCTCCGGGCGGCGATCCGACGAAGGCGGAGTGTCTGGCAGCAAACATATCGAATGTGCCGGCCTCTTCGCGAGCAAGCTCGCTCCCACAGGAATTACCTGTATCCACCCAGTATCCAGACAGCCCCGCCGGACGGGAACCCCCTCGCATAGGCAAGCTGCCGGGTGGCCGGTATACTCCGGCGCAATTAACGCATTTTCAAGGATTTCGCCATGAAGCGCCTGATCTCTTCCCTTGCTGCGCTCGTCGCGGTTGCCTGCCTCGTTTCGGCCTGTGGTCAAAAAGGCCCGCTGTACCTGCCGGATGACGATCAGGACCCGGCCGAGCAAGCCCAGTCTTCGCAGAAGCAGCCGTCCAAAGCACACAAGCACGACGTTTACCAATAAGGGATCGCCATGGACGCTTTTAACTACCGTGGCGGGGAGCTGTTCGCGGAAGGTGTGGCGCTGTCCGCCATCGCCGACCGCTTCGGCACGCCCACCTATGTTTATTCGCGCGCGCACATCGAAGCCCAGTATCTTGCCTACGCCGACGCGCTGGCCGGCATGCCGCACCTGGTCTGCTACGCCGTCAAGGCCAACTCCAACCTCGGCGTGCTGAATGTCCTGGCCCGTCTCGGCGCCGGTTTCGACATCGTGTCCCGTGGCGAACTGGAACGTGTACTGGCCGCTGGCGGCAGCGCCGACAAGATCGTGTTCTCCGGCGTCGGCAAAACCCGTGACGACATGCGTCGCGCGCTGGAAGTCGGCGTACACTGCTTCAACGTCGAATCCACTGACGAACTCGAGCGCCTGCAAGTCGTGGCTGCCGAGCTGGGTGTTCGCGCACCGGTCTCGCTGCGCGTGAACCCGGACGTCGACGCTGGCACCCACCCGTACATTTCCACCGGTCTCAAAGAGAACAAGTTCGGCATCGCCATTGCCGACGCCGAAGACGTGTACGTGCGTGCCGCGCACCTGCCGAACCTCGAAGTGATCGGTGTCGACTGCCACATCGGCTCGCAACTGACCACCCTGCCGCCGTTCCTCGATGCCCTCGACCGTCTGCTGGATCTGGTCGACCGCCTCGGCGACTGCGGCATCCACCTGCGCCACATCGATCTCGGTGGTGGCCTGGGCGTGCGCTATCGCGATGAAGAGCCGCCACTGGCCGGCGACTACATCAAGGCCGTGCGTGAGCGTCTGAACGGGCGTGACCTGGCGCTGGTGTTCGAACCTGGACGTTTCATCGTCGCCAACGCTGGCGTACTGCTGACCCAGGTCGAGTACCTCAAGCACACCGAACACAAGGATTTCGCCATCGTCGACGCGGCGATGAACGACCTGATCCGCCCGGCGCTGTATCAGGCCTGGATGGACGTCACCGCGGTCAAACCGCGTGACAGCGCCGCACGCCGGTATGACGTGGTCGGCCCGATCTGCGAAACCGGCGACTTCCTCGCCAAGGACCGTGAGCTCGCGCTGGAAGAAGGCGACCTGCTGGCCGTGCATTCGGCCGGGGCCTACGGCTTCGTGATGAGCTCCAACTACAACACCCGTGGCCGTGCCGCTGAAGTGTTGGTAGACGGTGATCAGGTTTTTGAAGTGCGCCGCCGCGAAACCGTGGCCGAGCTGTTTGCCGGCGAAAGCCTGCTGCCGGAGTAACCCATGCTGCTGCGTTTTACCAAAATGCACGGCCTGGGCAATGACTTCATGGTTCTCGACCTGGTCAGCCAGCACGCGCATATTCAGCCCAAGCACGCCAAGCAATGGGGCGACCGGCACACTGGTATCGGTTTCGACCAGTTGCTGATTGTGGAAGCACCGAGCAACCCGGACGTGGATTTCCGTTACCGGATCTTCAACTCCGATGGCTCGGAAGTGGAACAGTGCGGCAACGGTGCACGCTGCTTCGCCCGCTTCGTGCTGGACAAGCGCCTGACCGCCAAACGGCAGATTCGCGTCGAGACCAAGGGCGGCATCATCGAGCTGGACGTGCGTAACGACGGCCAGATCGGGGTGAACATGGGCGCGCCGCGTCTGGTGCCGGCGGACATTCCGTTCGACGCGCCAGCGCAGGCCAGCAGCTATCAGCTGGAAGTCGACGGCACCACGGTCGAACTGGCCGCCGTGTCGATGGGCAACCCGCACGCCGTATTGCGCGTACAGGACATTAACAATGCACCGGTGCATGAACTGGGGCCGAGAATCGAACACCATCCGCGCTTCCCGGCGCGGGTCAACGTCGGTTTCATCCAGGTCATCGACCGCAACCGCGCGCAGTTGCGCGTCTGGGAACGCGGCGCCGGGGAAACCCAGGCCTGCGGCACCGGCGCTTGCGCCGCGGCTGTCGCGGCCATCAGCCAGGGGTGGATGGATTCGCCGCTGTTGATCGACCTGCCCGGCGGGCGTCTGTCCATTGAATGGGCAGGCCCTGGCCACCCGGTGCTGATGACCGGCCCGGCAGTGCGTGTATACGAAGGACAAGTGCGTCTTTGAGTGAGCAGAAGCCATGACCGATAAGCCTCAGGTACCCGCCCGACAGTCCGACGAATCCGCGTCCGAGAGCCTGGAGGCGGCAGCGGTTGCCGCATACCTGGAGGCTCATCCGGACTTCTTCGTCGAGCACGAAGAACTGCTGCCGGCCATGCGCATTCCTCATCAGCGCGGTGACACCGTATCGCTGGTCGAACGGCAGATGAGCATCCTGCGCGACCGCAACATCGAGATGCGTCATCGCCTCTCGCAGTTGATGGATGTCGCCCGCGACAACGACCGGCTGTTCGACAAGACCCGCCGCCTGATCCTGTCGCTGATGGACGCGGCCAGTCTGGAAGACGTGGTGATCAGCGTCGAAGACAGCCTGCGCCAGGACTTTCAGGTGCCCTTTGTCAGCCTCATCCTGCTCGGCGACAACCCGGCACCGGTTGGCCGCTGGGTGACTCATGCCGACGCGCAAACCGCGATCGGCGGTCTGCTCACCGAAGGCAAGAGCGTCAGCGGTACTCTGCGTGAACATGAGCTGGACTTCCTGTTCGGCGAAGAGCAGCGCAAGCAGATCGGCTCCACCGCGGTGGTCGCGGCCAGCCATCAAGGCATCCACGGCATTCTGGCAATCGCCAGCCGCGATCCACAGCACTACAAGAGTTCGGTCGGTACGCTGTTCCTCAGCTACATCGCCGAGGTCATGGGCCGCGTGCTGCCACGGGTCAACAGCTCCCTGCGCTCGGTACGCTGAACATGGAACGACAACTGGACGCTTACTGCGAACACTTGCGCAGTGAGCGACAGGTGTCGCCGCACACCCTGTCGGCTTATCGCCGCGACCTCGATAAAGTGCTCGGCTGGTGCCTCAAGCAGAACATCAGCAGTTGGGCGGCGCTGGATATTCAGCGCCTGCGCAGCCTGATCGCTCGCCTGCATGCGCAGGGCCAATCCTCTCGCAGCCTTGCCCGATTGCTTTCGGCGGTGCGCGGGCTCTATCACTATCTGAATCGCGAAGGCCTGTGCGACCACGACCCGGCGACCGGTCTGGCGCCGCCGAAAGGCGAACGGCGCTTGCCGAAAACCCTCGACACCGACCGTGCGTTGCAACTGCTGGAAGGTGCGGTCGAGGACGATTTTCTGGCGCGGCGCGATCAAGCGATTCTCGAACTGTTCTATTCCTCAGGCCTGCGCCTGTCCGAGCTGACCGGGCTCAATCTGGATCAGCTGGATCTGGCCGACGGTATGGTTCAGGTGCTCGGCAAGGGCAGCAAGACCCGCCTGCTGCCGGTCGGCAAAAAGGCGCGCGAAGCGCTGGAACAGTGGCTGCCGCTGCGGGCCATGACCAACCCGGCCGACGATGCCGTGTTCGTCAGCCAGCAAGGTCGGCGCCTCGGCCCACGGGCGATTCAGGTGCGGGTGAAACTGGCCGGCGAGCGCGAGCTGGGGCAGAACCTGCACCCGCACATGCTGCGGCACTCTTTCGCCAGCCACTTGCTGGAGTCCTCGCAGGACCTGCGCGCGGTGCAGGAATTGCTCGGCCACTCGGACATCAAGACCACGCAGATCTACACCCACCTGGACTTCCAGCACCTGGCGGCGGTCTACGACAGCGCCCACCCACGGGCCAAACGCAGCAAAGGCGACGATTCATGAACATCCAGTTGATCACCTTCGACCTCGACGACACCCTGTGGGACACCGCCCCGGTGATCGTCAGCGCCGAAGCGGTATTGCGCGAATGGCTGAGCGAACATGCACCGAACCTGGGTGCGGTGCCGGTGGAACACTTGTGGGCGATTCGCGAGCGGGTGCTGGCGAGCGAACCGGGCCTCAAGCATCGCATCAGCGCTTTGCGCCGACGGGTGTTGTTCCACGCACTGGAAGACGCTGGCTATGCCCATGGCGAAGCTTCCGAGCTGGCGGACAAGAGTTTTGAGGTGTTTTTGCATGCACGGCATCAGATCGAAGTGTTCCCGGAGGTCGAACCGACCCTGGAAATCCTCGCCAATCATTACGCCCTCGGCGTGGTCACCAACGGCAACGCCGACGTGCGCCGGTTGGGGCTGGCGGATTACTTCAAGTTTGCCTTGTGCGCTGAAGACATCGGTATCGCCAAACCGGACGCGCGTCTGTTTCAGGAGGCGTTGCAGCGTGGTGGCGTGAGTGCTGAAGCGGCCGTGCACATTGGTGATCATCCAGGCGATGACATTGCCGGGGCGCAGCAGGCGGGCATGCGCGCGATCTGGTTCAACCCGGCGGGCAAGGACTGGGAAGCCGAGCGACTGCCGGATGCCGAAATTCGCAGCCTGACCGATTTGCCTGCAGTGCTCGCCCGCTGGAATGCCACCTCCAGCTGACACACAACCTTTTTTTGTGGCGAGGGAGCTTGCTCCCGCTCGGCTGCGCAGCAATCGTAAAACCAGCCAACACAATATTCCTGAAAAACTGCGCCTGCAGATTTTGGGGTCGCTTCGCGACCCAGCGGGAGCAAGCTCCCTCGCCACAATGTCGCAGTGAACGAGCGCTTTTGTTTCAGGCATGAAAAAGCCCGCAGCGACGGCGGGCTTTTTCAGCAAGCAGGTAGCACGCCTCAGATAGGGCGGCTGCCGTACTTGTTGTCCGGCTTCTTGGGCGGATCGGCGACCACGTTGGCCTCCACTTCCTGCACCTTGCCACCGCGCGCAAGGAATTCTTCCATGGCCTTGGCCAGGGCGTCGCGCTCCTTGTTCTTGGCTTCGATGCTCGGCAACTCGTCGACCGACACAGCAGCCTTGGCTTTGCCTTTGGCAGCCGGGGCCGGCGTATCGTCACCGCCATCGTCGTCAGCAACGTCTTCCGCTGCTGCTTCCAGGCCTTCCTCGGCCTCGTCTTCGTCGCCTACTTCGAGGTCGTCGTTTTCCAGATCATCGTCGCTCATGTTCTACCTCATGACTTGCGAAAAGCAGATTAGTTATAGACCAGCTTTGGCGACTGTCGAAAGTCGCCGTAAAAAAATCGGTAACCGCTGGTGACCAACGGTTTACGCCCCTTCACCGTGCAGGGTGGCGAGGACTTTACGGGCACCGCCATGATCACGGTGCTCGCCCAGATAAACGCCTTGCCAGGTTCCCAGTGCCAGGCGACCTGCCGAAACCGGCAGACTGATCTGGCAGCCAAGCACGCTGGCCTTGAAGTGCGCCGGGAGGTCGTCCAGGCCTTCGTCGTTATGCTCATAGCCGTCTGTTCCTTGTGGGATCAGACGATTGAAAAATCGTTCGAAGTCGCGACGGACCGCCGGATCGGCGTTCTCGTTGATGGTCAACGACGCCGAGGTATGCTGCAGCCACAAATGCAACAGACCGACCCGGCACGCCTTGAGTTCAGGCAGGCCGGCGAGTAACTCGTCCGTTACCAGATGAAAGCCCCGGGGCCGTGCCCGCAGGGTTATCAGAGTCTGTTGCCACATACAGTTCTCCGCACGTTCGGGGCGCATTCTAGCGCGCTCTGGGAAAAAACAAAGGCCCTAATATTCCTGCAATGATGTAAGCGATTGGCCGCAGAAAAATGCCCGCCGTAAACACGACCAAAGCCGTACGAAAAATCCTTTCAGCCTTCCTTTCAATGACAAATTCCAGACAAAAAAATGCCCGGCGAACCGGGCAAGTTTTTTAATGCGCGTACTTACAGGTTGTAGCCGCGTTCGTTGTGTTGTGCCAGATCGAGACCCACCGACTCTTCTTCCTCAGTCACGCGCAGACCCATCACGGCGTCCAGGACCTTGAGGATGATGAAGGTGACGATCGCGGTGTAGATCACCGTGAAGCCGACACCTTTGCACTGAATCCACACTTGAGCGGCGATGTCGGTGACGGTGCCGAAGCCACCCAGCGACGGTGCAGCGAATACACCGGTGAGGATCGCACCGAGGATACCGCCGATACCGTGTACGCCGAAGGCATCCAGGGAGTCGTCATAGCCAAGTTTGCGTTTCAGGGTGGTGGCACAGAAGAAGCACACCACGCCTGCCGCCAGACCGATCACCAGTGCGCCCATCGGGCCAACGGTGCCCGCAGCCGGAGTAATCGCCACCAGACCGGCAACCACACCCGAGGCGATGCCCAGAGCGCTTGGTTTGCCGTGAGTGATCCACTCCGCGAACATCCAGCCCAGAGCCGCTGCAGCGGTTGCAATCTGAGTGACCAGCATCGCCATGCCGGCAGTGCCGTTGGCGGCTGCGGCGGAACCGGCGTTGAAGCCGAACCAGCCGACCCACAGCATCGCCGCGCCCATCAGGGTGTAACCGAGGTTGTGCGGCGCCATCGGGGTGGTCGGGAAGCCTTTGCGCTTGCCCAGTACCAGGCACGCTACCAGACCGGCGATACCGGCGTTGATATGCACCACGGTGCCGCCCGCGAAGTCGAGTACGCCCCAGTCCCACAGCAGGCCGCCATTACCGGACCAGACCATGTGTGCGATCGGCGCATAGACGAGGGTGAACCAGACGCCCATGAAGATCAGCATCGCGGAAAATTTCATTCGCTCGGCGAACGCACCGACGATCAGTGCCGGGGTGATGATCGCGAAGGTCATCTGGAAGGTGATGAACACCGCCTCAGGAAACAGCGCCGCAGGACCGGTAAGGCTCGAAGGCGTGACCCCGGCGAGGAATGCCTTGCCCATGCCGCCGAAGAACGAGTTGAAGTTGACGACGCCCTGCTCCATGCCGGTGGTATCGAACGCAATGCTGTAGCCATAAATGACCCACAAAACGCTGATCAGACCGGTAATGGCGAAGCACTGCATCATCACCGAAAGAATGTTTTTCGAGCGCACCATGCCGCCGTAGAACAGCGCCAGGCCTGGAATGGTCATGAACAGCACGAGGGCTGTGGACGTCAGCATCCAGGCGGTATCGCCGGAATTGAGGACTGGAGGCGCCACCGGATCTGCCGCCATAGCCAGGCCGGGCATTACGATGGACAACAGGGCGCCTAGCCCTGCGAATTTACGCAGAGTCATATTGTTTTCTCCTGGGGCGTTGGGTTTGTGGCGGCGTTTAGATCGCGTCGGTATCGGTTTCGCCGGTACGGATGCGGATCGCCTGATCCCGACTGACCACGAAGAACTTGCCGTCACCGATCTTGCCGGTGGTGGCAGCCTTGGTTATCGCCTCGATAACCCGATCCAGATCCTTGTCGTCGATGGCAACGTCGATTTTCACCTTGGGCAGAAAATCGACCACATACTCCGCGCCGCGATACAGCTCGGTGTGACCCTTCTGCCGGCCGAAGCCTTTGACTTCAGGAACGGTAATGCCCTGCACGCCGATTTCGGACAGCGACTCGCGCACGTCGTCCAACTTGAACGGCTTGATGATGGCAGTGACTAGCTTCATGAAACTCTCTCCCGAATTGGTGGACTTGCCCCAGGAAAACAAACCCGACTCAAGTCTAAGCGCAGTGCCTGGCTTTGTAACGCATCGTCGGCCCTACCTGCCCGACTGACGCCAGCTAACCGCTGCCGACGAAACTCCCCGTCCCGCCTGCCGCACTGCATTCGTCACAGCGACTGCATCAGTGCATGGGTCACTACCGACTAAGCAGAAAGCTTGCCATCTCGCCAAATTCCTCTGATTTCAATCCCTTGGCCGCTGCCGCAGGCGCCCGCGCAAAAAAGCCCTGACGGTTACGCACAACAACGGTGCGCTGCCGTCCGTCCGCCTGCGCGAAAAGCGTGCATCCGTGCCTGCGTCAATGACTATAGACACTGCGTGATACACTGCCCGCCACTGTTTACAGGACACATTCCATGCTCGCGCCCAAAGACTTCCTCGACGCCCTGAGCGGCACCGCCTCCCGCCTGTTCAGCGGCGACACACCGCTGCCGAAAGCCGAAATCGAAAGCCAGTTCAAGATGCTGCTGCAGAGTGCGTTCAGCAAACTTGACCTGGTCAGCCGCGAAGAATTCGACAGTCAGATGGTTGTGTTGGCCCGCACCCGCGCCCGCCTCGAAAGCCTTGAAGCCAAAGTCGCAGAGCTGGAAGCCAAGCTGACGCCGCCCGCTGAATAATCCGCCCCCCCTGTAGGAGCTGCCGAAGGCTGCGATCTTTTGATCTCCAGCCCTTCAAACATCCCGGCAACGTCCTACAACCTGCACCACCGCCGTCCGATTGCGCCGAAAAGCCCAGGTTTCTAAGCTCACCCGATGCTGAATGTTCAGCACCGGGTTTGGCGACCCGAACAGCTTAAGGCGCACGACAACCATGATGGCGGCTACATTTACCGCCACATCGTTTCATGGCGGTTGTGCGTGGGAGACCTTCGGGTCTGCCGGGTTCCTTTTGCTCCGGTTCGCCAACCCGCGTACAACTGCCACCCAATCGTTTGGCGACGATTGAGGGCAGCCCCTTAAGCAAGAGGAACTGCTCAATGAATCAAGAAGAGTCTTATCTGACCCCGTACATCTTCACCCGCCACAAACTCCCCCTCCACGCCCTGCTCATCCAGAACCAGCCCTGGTTCTGCGCCCGAGACCTGAGCCGCCTGCTGCACATCTACCTCAACGAACGCATGCTGCGAAAACTCGACCCCGACCAATACCAGACCCGCAAAACCCTGATCCACAACCAGATCGAAAACACCCTGCTGATCAGCGAATCCGGCATCTACGCCCTCCTCGTCTACCACTACTGCCCCGAATACCGAGCGCTGCGCGAATGGCTCACCCACCAGGTCATCCCCACCCTACGCGACGCCCAACACCCCACCACAAGCGAACGCCCACACCTGAGCCTGCTCAGTTGGCCGGACATGACGTTGAGTTTGTTGCATTGGAATAATCAGCCGTGGATACGGTTACAAGATGTGCCGCTGATGATGGTGGAACGGGAACAGACCAAGCGCCCAATGACGGGGCCATGGTGGAAAAGGGCTTCGCGGATGCTGCAATCGCTATAAACCCGCATGCCGGAGCTGGGTCCGACGCAAATCGTAAGTCGATTGGAGATTCATCCAGAACTCCGGCGTAGTGTTTAGATGAGTGGCAAGGCTGATTGCCAGATCGGCGCAGATCCTGAGCTGGCATTTCACAAGCTTTTCGATCTCGGTTTCAGGCCAGTTCGTGGGCATGGCCAGGTCCATGACAGTCATGCCCAACGGCTCCATGAATTCCTTATTCAAAACCTCGCCCGGCTGAATCGGGCGCATACCATTGCGGTCCATTTTTCGCCTCCAGAGGCTGCATTGAACGGCCAACCTGGAGCATCCGACTCCGCGATACAAGACCGTCGAAACCCTTTCGCCGGCGTCCTACAACTATTAGGGCATGGCCCTACAAAAATCAGCGTCTGCGCCTGATTACGCGACTCTTCCTCCTTGTACTACGGTAGCTAACGAAGCATCTGTCACCCGAAAAACGAGGCCTCAATGAAAGACAAAAAGAGAAGGGCAAAGCTGCAGGAGATTATTGGATATCACACTGAAGCACTTCGGTTAGCCGGAGGTATTTCAGCCAATCAGCGTCGTTTCATTGAGGTAGCGGCCAAGTACGGTAAAGAACTCGAACCGGATGGTTGGCTGGCCGGGGGAGGAAGCCAATTAAAAAATCCCGGAGAGGAAAACTAAAGTGGCGCCCCTACTGAGCTTGGGAGGGCAACTTGGCAACATCCAGTGAAGGTTTGCCCTCGCATCCGTGCCACTTGGACTCGCTCTCCCAACTACCCTTCAAAAACCCGCAGGAAGCGGCTCCCCGATTCAGCTCAAGGAACGACCATGTCCCTCTCCATCGTCCACAGTCGCGCCCAGATTGGCGTGGATGCGCCCGCCGTTACCGTCGAAGTCCATCTGGCCAACGGTCTGCCCTCGCTGACCATGGTCGGGCTGCCTGAAGCGGCGGTGAAGGAGAGCAAGGATCGGGTGCGCAGTGCGATCATCAATTCCGGGCTGCAGTTTCCGGCGCGGCGGATCACCTTGAATCTGGCGCCGGCGGATCTGCCCAAGGATGGCGGGCGTTTTGATCTGGCGATTGCCTTGGGGATTCTGTCGGCGAGTGTGCAGGTACCGTGTCTGACGCTGGATGAGGTGGAATGCCTCGGTGAACTGGCGTTGTCCGGCGCTGTGCGTCCGGTACGCGGGGTGTTGCCGGCGGCACTGGCCGCGCGCAGGGCCGGGCGGGCACTGGTGGTGCCGCGGGCGAATGCCGAGGAAGCGTGCCTGGCCTCAGGATTGAAGGTGTTTGCGGTGGATCATCTGCTGGAAGCAGTGGCGCATTTCAACGGGCACACGCCGGTCGAGCCTTATGTCTCGGACGGGCTGATCCATGCGGCGAAACCTTATCCCGACCTCAATGAAGTGCAAGGACAGATGGCCGCGAAACGGGCGCTGCTGATTGCGGCGGCGGGCGCGCACAACCTGTTGTTCAGTGGGCCGCCGGGAACGGGCAAGACCTTGTTGGCGAGTCGCTTGCCGGGCCTGCTGCCGCCACTCTCCGAATGCGAGGCGCTGGAAGTGGCGGCGATTCAATCGGTCGCCAGCGGCGTGCCACTGACCCATTGGCCGCAGCGACCATTCCGTCAACCGCACCATTCTGCATCGGGACCGGCGCTGGTCGGTGGCAGCTCGAAACCGCAACCCGGCGAGATCACCCTCGCCCACCACGGTGTGCTGTTTCTCGACGAGCTTCCGGAATTTGATCGCAAGGTGTTGGAGGTACTGCGCGAGCCGCTGGAATCCGGGCATATCGTGATTGCCCGAGCCAAGGATCGCGTGCGCTTTCCCGCGCGTTTCCAGTTGGTGGCGGCAATGAATCCTTGTCCCTGTGGATATCTTGGCGAGCCCAGCGGCAAGTGCTCGTGCACACCGGACATGGTCCAGCGCTATCGCAACAAGCTGTCGGGGCCGTTGCTGGATCGGATTGATCTGCATCTGACGGTGGCGCGGGAAGCGACGGCGCTGAACCCGCAGGTGAAGCCGGGAGAGGACAGCGCCAGTGCGGCAGCCGTGGTGGCCGAGGCGCGGGAACGCCAGCAAAAGCGTCAGCGTTGTGCCAATGCGTTCCTCGATCTGCCAGGCTTGAAGCGGCACTGCCAGTTATCCAAAGCCGATGAGAAATGGCTGGAATCAGCCTGTGAACGGCTGACCTTGTCACTGCGCTCAGCCCATCGTTTGCTCAAGGTCGCCAGAACCCTGGCAGACCTTGAGCAAGTCGATGCAATCAGCCGTGAGCATCTGGCCGAGGCGCTGCAGTATCGGCCGGCGACGCCTTAATGCTCGGTCAGATCCACCAGCGGCGTCTGTCGCACTTCGGTGTCGCGCCCGGCCTGGATTTCGCTCACGCGCTTCAGTGCGTTATCCACAGCACCCTTGTCTGCCAGCAGGCTGTAGCTGATCTGAAACTGTTGGCTGGCCTTTGGCGCAATGGTCGGCACCAGATTCAGCGGACGCTGATAGCGGCGGTTGTAGGAAAAGCTGGTGCCTGGCTCAAGGCCCGTGACATAGCCCTGCCCTTGGGTGTCGGTGTTTTTCCACAGGGAAAACACTGGCAGCTGTTGAGTATTGAAGCCAACAGAGACACCGAGGCTGCCAGCCTTGTTGTGCAAAACAGTCAGGGTTTCACCTTGAGCGTCGGCGTAGGGCACGACGTTATAGACGGTTTCGTCATAGTCCTTGGTTGGACCACGATATGTCTGCCAATCTGCCAACTCGGCTTTGGCCTTGTCGTTGAATGGCGAGACCTGTTTCACCGGCGCCGCGAACCGTGCACCCTGCTCGAGGAACGGCGTGCTGAAGTTGCTGTGATACAGCGCCTGGTATTCCTTCGGATAATCGCCGTTGTTAGTCAGCGTATCGTTGAGGGCAAAGCGCACGCTGCCCGGCTCGGTGACCAGCTCAGTGACGACCGAGAAGTCGACTTTCTTGAACGCCTGTTCTTTCAGTTCGCCGCGCAGGCTGATGGCGTACGGCGGCTTCTCATCAATGTGCAGGGTAACGCTGCTGGCCGGGATGTTGGCGGCGCGCCCGTGCAGAGTCAGCAACTCGCCATTGTCCATGCCGGGATGGCCGACCCATTCGTAACCGCAGCGGGTTACCAGCTCGTTGAAGCCCTCCAGCCAGCCCAGGCCACCGCGTCCATTGAGTTCGATGAAGGCCGGGTTGACCACTTCCTTGACCGGCGAATCCCAACCCATGTGCACGTTGCCGACAGACGCCTGCAGGACATTCATGCCACGGGTCGGCACCACCGAGAGTTTCATCGTGCCGTTATCGATATCGACGATGCTGACACCTTCCTGTCGTCCGCCGTGCAAGGTTCGCAGACTCACGGAGAAAGGCTTGGCGGTTTTCACCCCGAGCTGCTCACTGGTAATGCTCCAGTTTTGCGCGGGCTTGTTGGTATCGAGGAGTACGTAATCCCACGCCATGGCGTGGGAAGCAGCAGAGAGTGCGCCGAGTGCAACGGCGAGTTTGAGCGGGGTCATGGCAGCAGCCTTTATTGGAGTTGTGCCATTTTTATAGCGCTGCGGAAACGTTTCAGCAAGTGCAATGGAGCTTGCGATCGTGTGATTTACCAAGAATTGGCGGGGATCCATTCGCGAGCAAGCTCGCTCCCACAGGGATCTCGGGTGTTCACAGAATCTGTGATTCACGCCGGAAACTGTGGGAGCGAGCTTGCTCGCGAAAGCTATATCAAGGCTGTATCAACGGAAGCGATCAACCTCAGAACGCAAATCCGCCGCCAGCTTCTCCAGCTCTTTCGCGGTCACGGCAAGGTTCGACACCACCTCACGCTGCTCACTGTTGGCCAGCGCAATGCTCTGCAGATTGCTGCTGAGCAAGGTGGCGGTACTGCTCTGCTCCTGCGTCGCCGTTGTAATCGCGGCAAACTGCTGCCCCGCCGAGCGGCTCTGCTCGTCGATCCGCGCCAGCGCCGACGCCACATTGGCGTTGCGCGACAGGCCTTCCTGCATCAGCAGGTTGCCCTGCTCCATGGTGCTGATGGCGTTGCCGGTTTCCTGCTGGATGCTGTGAATCATCCCGGAGATTTCGTCAGTCGCCTGACGGGTGCGCGACGCGAGGTTGCGCACCTCATCGGCGACCACGGCAAAACCACGGCCCTGTTCACCGGCACGGGCCGCTTCGATGGCCGCGTTGAGCGCCAGCAGATTGGTCTGTTCGGCAATCGAGGTGATCACGCTGACAATGCCGCCGATTTCCTGGGAGCGCTGACCGAGGGTGTTGATCACGGTGGCCGTGGTGTTCAATGCGCCAGCGATTTGCTCCAGCGAGGACGACGCTTCTTCCATCGAGCTGCGACCGATCTGCGTTTGCTGAGCGTTTTCCTGGGCCAGACGCTGGGTCGCGCCCATGTTGTCGGCGATGTTCAGCGAGGTGGCGCTGAACTCTTCAACTGCGCCGGCCATGCTGGTGATTTCGCCGGACTGCTGTTCCATGCCTTCGTACGCGCCGCCGGACAAACCGGACAGCGCCTGAGCGCGGCTGTTGACCTCTTCCGAAGAACGACGGATGTGCTCGACCATGGTCGACAGCGCCTGGCTCATCTGGTTGAACGCGCGCGACAGCTGACCGATTTCGTCGTTGCTCGCTACGTTCAGACGCACGCTCAGATCACCGGCGCCCAGCGCTTCGGCCTGACGCACCAGGTCGCCCAGCGGTTGCAGCTTGCTGCGCAGCAGCCACATCGCCGCCCCCACTGCGATCAACATCGCCAGCAGGCTGCCGATGGCGAGTTGGGTGCCGACGCTCCAGGTCACCGCGCGAATCTCGGATTTCGGCATGCTCGCCACCACCGACCACGGCCCGCCGTCGAACGGTACGGCGATGCTGTAGAAGTCTTCAGCGGTGTCGCTCCAGAACTCACCCTTGCCCGGTTTCGCCGCCAGCCCCTTGATCACCGGAACGGCCTGATCCAGCGCTTGCACACCGGCCGGGGCGACCAGCCATTTGTTTTGCTCATCGAGCAACGCCAGCGAACCGTTCTGACCAATACGGAAGCGCTTGAGGTTGGCGAACTGGGCGTTCTGTGCGTCGGTGTAGTCGAAGCCGACGAACAGCACCGCAATCACCTTGCCGCTGCCGTCGCGCACTGGCGTGTACTGAGTCATGTAGGAGCGGTCGAACAGCAAGGCTCGGCCGACATAACCTTGGCCTGCCATCAACTTCGCGTACGCCGGGTGCGCATGATCGAGCAAGGTGCCGATCGCACGAGTGCCGTCCTGCTTGGTCAGGGAAGTGCTGACGCGCACGAAGTCTTCGCCGCTGCGCACGAACAGGGTGGCGACCCCAGCGGTCATCTGCTTGAACTCGTCGACTTCCTTGAAGTTGTTGTTCAACACTTCGCTGCCCAGGTGCAGGCCCGGGGTCTGGGTGCCAGCGACACTCACCGGTTCATCCGGGTGAATGCTCAGGCCGGCACTGAAGCGCTTTTCGAACAACCCACTCAGACGCTGGGTGCTTTCGCGCAGCGTGCCGTGGAAGGTACTCAACTGGTCGGCCAGCAGTCGCGCCTCACTGGCGAGGTGTTCTTCACGGGTGGCAAGGTTGGCGGTATCCAGCGAACGCAGGGCGAACACCGTACTGCCACTGATGACAATCGCAAGAATCACGGCGAGCGCAAGACCCAGCTGCGAGGCGATCCGGGCACGAGGTTGAGACATGGACAGCTCCTGGCCGAGCCACCGGATCCTCCCTGATCGCAGCAATTGCTCGGAATGTTCTAATAATGGGGGTGAATCGTGGCAACCGGCACGGCGGTTCCACATGCTCATTTTCGGCGGTGAATGCGAATACTTGAGTAAATAGCGGGGTTATGGCCCGAGGCCGGCATTGTGCGGGCTCGAACGTTTCAGCTCAAGCGCTTGACCACCGGCAACGCCATGGCGCGCACTTCGCCTTGCAGGAAGTCGCTGAGACGGCGCAAACGTTCACCTCCCGGACGGGTTTTTGGCCACACCAGGTAATAATGCAGTCCGCTGGCGACGGCAGTCGGCCACGGCAGACTCAAGCGTCCCTGCGCGACATCCTCGGCGACCATCAGCAGATCGCCCATCGACACACCGTAGCCTCGGGCGGCGGCGATCATGCCCAATTCCAGGGTATCGAACACCTGCCCGCCCTTGAGCGACACCTGATCGGACAGGCCCATGTGCTCCAGCCAACTGCGCCAGTCGCGCCGATCCGGGGTCGGGTGCAGCAGTTCGGTGGAGGCCAGGCGTGCGACACCCCATGGCTGGTCATTCAGCAGATTCGGCGCACCCACAGGAATCAGCTCTTCCGGAAACAACAGGCTGGCCTCCCAGTCCGGCGGAAAATGCCCGTCACTCAGCAGCACGGCGCAGTCGAACGGTTCATTGTTGAAATCCACCGAGTCCACATCCATCCAGGCGCTGGTCAGTTGCACTTCGTTGCCCGGTTGTAGATGACGAAAGCGACTGAGCCGCGCCAGCAACCAGCGCATGGTCAGGGTCGACGGCGCTTTCATGCGCAGGATGTCGTCCTCGGCGCGCAAGGTGTTGCAGGCGCGCTCTAGGGCCGTAAAACCGTCACGGATCCCCGGCAACAGCATGCGCGCTGACTCGGTCAGTTGCAGGTTGCGTCCGCTGCGATGAAACAGCTTGCAGGCGAAATGCTCTTCAAGCGTGCGAATGTGCCGACTCACCGCACTCTGGGTAATCGACAACTCTTCGGCGGCACGGGTGAACGAACTGTGCCGCGCCGCCGCTTCGAATGCGCGCAGGGCATACAAGGGAGGAAGACGACGGGACATTCAGAAAGCTCCTATAGCGGGTTGTGGCCAACTTAGCAGAATCTGAACAGGATGAGTTTTAATCATGCCACCCATCCTTTTTATCCCTTTGTGCGAAAGCGTTGAAGCGCCGAGAATCGACGGTTCCCTGTTCCCTCTTTTTATGAGTGGTGATGACCATGCAGCATCCCGTGCGTACCGAACTCTGGGCCATCCTGCGGCTGGCAGGGCCGTTGATCGCTTCACAGTTGGCGCACATGCTGATGGTGCTGACCGACACCCTGATGATGGCGCGCCTGAGTCCCGAAGCGCTGGCCGGTGGTGGCCTTGGCGCGGCGAGCTATTCGTTCGTGTCGATTTTCTGCATCGGCGTGATCGCGGCGGTCGGCACCCTGGTGGCAATCCGTCAGGGCGCCGGCGACATCATCGGCGCGGCACGCCTGACCCAGGCCGGCTTGTGGCTGGCGTGGCTGATGGCGCTGGGCGCCGGGCTGCTGCTGTGGAATCTGAAACCGGTGTTGCTGCTATTCGGCCAGACCGAAACCAACGTCAACGCCGCCGGGCAATTCCTCATCGCCCTGCCCTTCGCCCTGCCCGGCTATCTGAGTTTCATGGCCCTGCGCGGCTTCACCAGTGCGATCGGCCGGGCGACACCGGTAATGGTCATCAGCCTCGGCGGCACCGTGGCCAACTTCCTGCTCAACTACGCATTGATCACCGGCATGTTCGGTCTGCCGAAACTGGGGCTGACCGGCATCGGTCTGGTCACCGCGATCGTGGCCAATTGCATGGCGCTGGCGCTGGCCTGGCACATTCGTCGGCACCCGGCGTATGACGCTTATCCAATACGCGCCGGTCTGTCGCGGCCAAATCGTCAGTACCTGAAAGAACTGTGGCGCCTCGGCCTGCCGATTGGCGGCACCTACGCCGTGGAAGTCGGACTGTTTGCCTTCGCGGCGCTGTGCATGGGCACCATGGGCAGCACGCAACTCGGCGCACACCAGATCGCTCTGCAGATCGTTTCGGTGGCGTTCATGGTGCCGGCGGGCATGTCGTATGCGATCACCATGCGCGTCGGCCAGCATTACGGCGCCGGGCAACTGAGCGATGCGCGGATGTCCGGGCGGGTCGGCATCGTCTTTGGTGCGGTGGTGATGCTGGGTTTCGCCATGGTGTTCTGGCTGCTGCCGAATCAACTGGTCGGGCTGTTCCTCGACCATAACGACCCGGCGTTTGCCGAGGTGATTCGTCTGGCCGTGAGCCTGTTGGCGGTAGCCGCGTGGTTCGAGCTGTTCGATGGCACGCAGACCATTGCCATGGGCTGCATCCGTGGGCTCAAGGACGCGAAAACCACGTTTCTGGTCGGGCTCGGCTGCTACTGGCTGATCGGCGCGCCGGCGGCGTGGTGGATGGCGTTTCACCTGCATTGGGGGCCGACTGGCGTCTGGTGGGGGCTGGCGCTGGGGTTGGCGTGTGCGGCGGTGAGTTTGACGCTGGCGTTTGAATGGAAGATGAAGCGGATGATTCGGCTGGAGCCGCAATCTCGAGGCTTCAACATCCCTCAACCTGAATGAAGTTTCCCTGTGGGAGCGAGCTTGCTCGCGAAAGCGGTGTACCTGACACGTGTATATTGAACGTGTCGCCGCCTTCGCGAGCAAGCTCGCTCCCACAGGGGTTATGTGTTCAGCTCACAATTTCGAGGGCTGGCTGCTGGCTTGAACCAAACGTCAGGTACTCAACCAGCTCCGCCAACGGCAACGGCCGGCTGATCAGATAGCCCTGCACCTGATCACAACCAAATCCGCGTAGCAGATCCAGTTGCTCCGGCGTCTCCACCCCTTCTGCCACCACTTCCAGGTGCAGGTTATGCGCGAGGTTGATCATCGCGTGCACCAGTTTGCGGTTCTCTTCGCGCTGCTCCATGCCGCCGACGAAGCTCTTGTCGATCTTCAGCAAGGTGATCGGCAAGCTGTTGAGGTGCACGAACGAGGAGAAACCGGTGCCGAAGTCATCCAGCGAGAAACGCACGCCGAGGCGGCCGAGGGCGTCCATGGTCTGTTTGACCAGATCGCTGCGGCGCATGACGGCGGTTTCTGTGAGTTCAAATTCCAGCCACTGCGCCTCGACCCCACGCTCGGCAATCAATCGACTGAGGGTCGGTAGCAACTGGCTGTCCTGAAACTGGCGGAACGACAAATTGATCGCCATGTGCAGCGCCGGCAGCCCGCGCTCGCGCAGCGCCTGCATGTCGCGCAGGGCGCGGGAAATCACCCAGTAACCCAGCGGCACGATCAACCCGCTCTGCTCGGCCAATGGCACGAATTCGCTCGGCGGCAACAGACCGCGTTCGCCATGGCGCCAGCGCACCAGCGCTTCGAGACCGACGATCTGCCCGTCCGCCAGATTCAGCCGTGGCTGGTAGTGCAACTCCAGTTCATCGCGACGCAGGGCCCGGCGCAGTTCGCTTTCGAGGTCGGCCATGCTCCGTGCGTTGCGGTTGATGCGCTCGTTAAAAATATGGAAAGTACAGCCCTGCGTGCTCTTGGCCTGCTGCATGGCGATGTGCGCATGCCACATCAGCGGATCGGCGCCGCCCTGCGCACGGGCATGGGCGATGCCGAGACTGGAGCCGATCAACAGGCTTTCGCCATCGACCCAATACGGTTCGGACAGGGCTTCGGTGATGCGTTCGGCCATCCACTCGGCGCGTTGCGGCGCACGGCGGGTGTCGATCAGCAGGGCAAATTCGTCGCTGCCCAGCCGCGCCAGTTGATCACCGGCCTCGAGCTGGCTTTTCAACCGCGCCACGACTTGCAGGATCAGCCGGTCGCCGGCCTGATGGCCGAGGGCGTCGTTGGCGTGGCGGAAGTTGTCGAGATCGAGATGCCCGAGGGCCAGGCCGCGCCCGTCGTTTTCCGCGAGGCGCGCCGCCAGCAGGGTCTGAAAACCCTGACGGTTGGCGATGCCGGTCAGCGGATCCTGTTCGGCCAGGCGTTGCAGAGTATTTTCGAGAACGCCGCGTTCACGCACGTGGCGCAGGCAGCGGCGCAGCATATCTGCGTCGAGCGCGTCGAACACCAGCCAGTCGCTGACGCCAACCGGCGCGGTAGCCGGTTCGTGTTCCAGCAGCAGCACCGTCGGCAGGCTGCAACGACCCGGGGCCGGCTGCAACGCAGGAATGGTCAACAACACCGCGTGGCGATTGTCTTCGAACAGACTGCTGACCGACTCCCAGCTCGGCGCGCTGATCAGCACCGCCGCGCTCCCCAACGGAGCCAGACACTCGCGCAATAACGCTGTCCACGCTGGCTCTTCGGCCAGTAGCAGCAAACGCAAGGGTTCGACAGGCGTAGACAAGCTAGCTCCCTAGACTCTGCAATGATGTGGGCGGGGCATTATGCCGTTGCGCGCAACAATGACCAAATGACAACGGTTATCAAAACGTTATTTTGTGTCACGAATGAGTACATTAGCCGCAAAATCACCGCGCATCCTCCGCGAAAGTAACAAAACCGGCAAATTTGAATCGCGTGGTGCGTCACAAGTCGGAGAGAGCAGCACAAATCGCTGAGCCTGTTAAAATGCCGGCCCATTTCGTCAACGACTCCCGAATTTTCGTATGTCCCGACTCAATCCCCGGCAGCAAGAAGCCGTGAACTACGTCGGCGGCCCTCTATTGGTGCTCGCCGGCGCCGGCTCCGGCAAGACCAGCGTGATCACCCGCAAGATCGCGCACCTGATCCAGAACTGCGGCATCCGCGCCCAGTACATCGTCGCCATGACCTTTACCAACAAGGCTGCGCGCGAGATGAAAGAGCGGGTCGGCACCTTGCTGCGTGCCGGCGAAGGTCGCGGCCTGACGGTCTGCACCTTCCACAACCTGGGCCTGAACATCATCCGCAAGGAGCATGTGCGGCTGGGCTACAAACCCGGTTTCTCGATCTTCGACGAGACCGACGTCAAAGCCCTGATGACCGACATCATGCAGAAGGAATACGCAGGCGACGACGGCGTCGACGAGATCAAGAACATGATCGGCGCCTGGAAAAACGACCTGATCCTGCCGGCCCAGGCGCTGGAAAACGCGCGTAATCCGAAAGAACAGACCGCTGCCATCGTCTACACCCACTACCAGCGCACGCTCAAGGCGTTCAACGCGGTGGACTTCGACGATCTGATCCTGCTGCCGGTAAAGCTCTTCGAAGAGCACGCCGACATTCTCGAAAAGTGGCAGAACAAGGTGCGTTACCTGCTGGTCGACGAATATCAGGACACCAACGCCAGCCAGTACCTGCTGGTGAAGATGCTGATCGGTAAGCGCAACCAGTTCACCGTGGTGGGCGACGACGACCAGTCAATCTACGCCTGGCGTGGTGCGCGGCCGGAAAACCTGATGCTGCTCAAGGACGATTACCCGTCGCTGAAAGTGGTGATGCTCGAGCAGAACTACCGCTCCACCAGCCGCATCCTGCGCTGCGCCAACGTGCTGATCTCGAACAACCCGCACGAATTCGAAAAGCAGCTGTGGAGCGAGATGGGCCACGGCGACGAGATCCGCGTGATCCGCTGCCGCAACGAGGACGCCGAAGCCGAGCGCGTGGCCATGGAAATCCTCAGCCTGCACTTGCGCACCGACCGTCCGTACAGCGATTTCGCGATCCTCTATCGCGGCAACTACCAGGCCAAACTGATCGAGCTGAAGTTGCAGCACCACCAGGTGCCGTACCGCCTGAGCGGTGGCAACAGCTTCTTCGGCCGCCAGGAAGTGAAGGACCTGATGGCCTACTTCCGCCTGATCGTGAACCCGGACGACGACAACGCCTTCCTGCGGGTGATCAACGTGCCGCGCCGGGAAATCGGCTCCACGACCCTGGAAAAACTCGGCAACTACGCCACCGAACGCAAGATCTCGATGTACGCCGCCACCGATGAAATCGGTCTGGGCGAACATCTCGACAGCCGCTTCACCGATCGCCTGGCGCGCTTCAAGCGCTTCATGGACAAGGTGCGCGAGCAGTGTGCCGGCGAAGACCCGATCTCGGCCCTGCGCAGCATGGTCATGGACATCGACTACGAGAACTGGCTGCGCACCAACAGTTCCAGCGACAAGGCTGCGGACTACCGGATGAGCAACGTCTGGTTCCTCATCGAAGCCTTGAAGAACACCCTGGAAAAAGACGAAGACGGCGAGATGACCGTCGAGGACGCCATCGGCAAACTGGTCCTGCGCGACATGCTGGAACGTCAGCAGGAAGAAGAGGACGGCGCCGAAGGCGTGCAGATGATGACCCTGCATGCGTCCAAAGGGCTGGAATTCCCTTACGTGTTCATCATGGGCATGGAGGAGGAAATCCTTCCGCACCGCTCCAGTATCGAAGCCGACACCATCGAAGAAGAACGCCGCCTGGCTTACGTGGGCATCACCCGCGCCCGCCAGACCCTGGCGTTCACCTTCGCCGCCAAACGCAAACAGTACGGCGAAATCATCGACTGCGCGCCCAGCCGCTTCCTCGATGAACTGCCGCCGGACGATCTGGCGTGGGAAGGCAACGACGACACACCCACCGAAGTCAAAGCCGTGCGGGGCAATAGCGCACTGGCTGATATACGCGCGATGTTAAAGCGCTAGAATTGACCACTTTTTACTAGACCTTCGGCGCACAAAGCGCCAAATGAGGACAGCTTCATGGAAGCATTGCACCAGAAAATCCGCGAACAAGGCATCGTGCTTTCCGACCAGGTCCTGAAAGTCGACGCCTTCCTGATCCTCCCGATCGACCCGGCCCTGATGAAGCTGATCGGCGACGAATTCGCCACGCTGTTCAAGGATTCGGGCATCACCAAGATCGTCACCATCGAAGCCTCGGGCATTGCCCCGGCGATCATGACCGGTCTGAACCTGGGCGTGCCGGTAATCTTCGCCCGCAAGCAACAGTCTCTGACCCTCACCGAAAACCTGCTGTCGGCGACCGTTTACTCGTTCACCAAGAAGACCGAAAGCACCGTGGCCATCTCCCCGCGCCACCTGACCAGCAGCGACCGCGTGCTGATCATCGACGACTTCCTGGCCAACGGTAAGGCCTCGCAAGCGCTGATCTCGATCATCAAACAGGCTGGCGCCACCGTGGCGGGCCTCGGGATCGTGATCGAGAAGTCGTTCCAGGGCGGCCGTGCCGAGCTGGATTCGCAGGGCTACCGCGTCGAATCGCTGGCGCGCGTCAAATCGCTGAAGGATGGCGTCGTTACCTTCATCGAGTAACCCGCCACACCGCATCACCCCTGTAGGAGTGAGCCTGCTCGCGATAGCGTAGTCTCAGTCGATATATTCGTCGGCTGAAACACCGCTATCGCGAGCAGGCTCACTCCTACAGTTGTTTTGGGTCAGGCAGTTACTGTGCGGTGGCTTTGAGGCCGGTGAGCAGCAGGCGCTGGAACAGATCTTCCTTCAAGCCTTCCGGGTTGGTCAGTTGCATACGTTCCAGGTGTTCGGGGAACAGCGATGCTTCTGGCGCATCAAGGGCAGCCTTGCCCAGCTCCAAGATCTCGCTCAGCTTGAACTTGCTCTTCAACCAGTTCAGCGCCCGCAGCAGATCCCGCTCGATCGCGCTGAAATCACAACCCAGCGGATACTCCGGAAACAGGTTCGGATGCTTCGCGGCAATCGCCTGCAAGCGTTGCGGGGTGTTGTCGGCGAATCGCGGATCGAGGCGGAAATCCTTCGGCAGTTTGCCGACCTTCTGCGCCTGTTCGATCAGCCCCGGTTGAAAGCGTGAATCGCTGATGTTCAGCAATGCCTCGATCACCACCGCATCGGACTTGCCGCGCAGATCGGCGATGCCGTACTCGGTGACCACGATGTCGCGCAGGTGCCGTGGAATCGTGCAGTGCCCGTACTCCCAGACGATGTTCGAGCTGACCTCGCCGCCGGACTCGCGCCAGCTGCGCAGGATCAGAATCGAGCGCGCATCGTGCAGCGCGTGGCCCTGAGCCACGAAGTTGTATTGCCCGCCAACACCGCTGAGCACCCGCCCGTCTTCCAGTTGATCAGCCACGCCCGCGCCCATCAGCGTCATGGTGAACACGGTATTGATGAAGCGCGCATCAAGGCGCTGCAAGCGCTTGAGCTCTTCCTGCCCGTACAGCTCGTTGATGTAGCTGATGCGGGTCATGTTGAATTCAAGGCGCTTGCTCTGCGGCAACTCGCGCAGGCGCTCGTAGAAACTGCGCGGGCCGAGGAAGAAGCCGCCGTGCACAGAGATGCCATCGGTCTGCGCCGACTCATCGAGGGTGCCGGCGTTGGCCTGCTCCTGAGTGTGCACGTCGGGGTAGACCTTGCGCCGGATGATCCCGGCATCCGCCAGCACCAGCAGACCGTTGACGAACATTTCACTGCAGCCATACAGGCCTTTGGCGAATGGCGCGGTGCCGCCCTCGCGCTCGATCAGTTGCGCCCACTGGCTGAGGTTTATGTCATTGAGCAGGGCCTGATAACCGGCGTTATCCGCCTGCCGTGCGAGCAATGCGGCGGTGAGTGCGTCGCCCATCGAGCCGATGCCGATCTGCAAGGTGCCGCCGTCGCGCACCAGGGTGCTGGCGTGCAGGCCGATGAAATGATCCTGAAAGCCCACCGGCATGTTCGGTGTGGAAAACAGCGTGCTGCTGTCCTTCGCGTCGATCAGCAAGTCGAAAGTGTCGATATCGACTTCGGCATCGCCGGGCATGTATGGCAAATCGGTGTGCACCTGGCCGACCAGCAGAATGGTTTCCCCCGCCTCACGGCGCTTGGTGATCATCGGCAACAGGTCGAGGGTGATGTCCGGATTGCAGCTCAGACTCAGGCGATCAGGATGTTCGCTACTGCTGGCGAGCAATTGTGCTACCAGATTGAGGCCGGCGGCGTTGATGTCGCGGGCAGCGTGGCTGTAGTTGCTGCTGACGTAATCCTGCTGGGCCGGCGCGCTGTTGAGCAGGCTGCCGGGCTGCATGAAGAACTGTTCGATGCGGATGTTGGCGGGCAGGCTGTCACGCTGCAGATCGGCGAGGAAATCGAATTCGGGGTAGTCGCCGAACACGCGCTCGACGAAGGGTTCGATGAAGCGCTTCTGCAGACCGTCTCCCAGCGTCGGCCGCCCCAGGCACAGCGCGGTGTACATCGTCAGTTGTCGCTCGGGCAGATCCTTGATCCGCCGGTACAGCGCGTTGACGAAGTGATTGGGCTTGCCCAGCCCCAGCGGCATGCCCATGTGGATATGCGCCGGCAAGCGTGCGAGCACCTCGTCCACTGCCTGTTCAATCGAACACAACTGCACCATCTGAAGCCTCCTGCCCATTCCGTGAATAGAGGTAGACCGAGCTTGCCTCGACTTTGCTGCAAAGGACAGCGAAAGCCGTGAATCGCAGGCACAAAAAAACCGTCCGAAGACGGTTTTTTTCGTCAGAAGCGCGGCTTACTTCAGGCCGGACATCTTCTGGATCGCGCCCTTCAACTCGTCATCCGAGCAGTCGGCGCAGGTGCCTTTGGGTGGCATCGAGTTCAGGCCGCTAATGGCTTTGGCCAGCAGGCCGTCGAGGCCGCCCTGGTGATCGGCACGGTCTTTCCAGGCCGCTGCGTCACCGATTTTCGGTGCGCCCAGCAGGCCCGTGCCGTGGCAAGCGTTGCAATGTTTTGCAATCACTTCATCAGGGGTTTTCGCCCCACCGCCGCCGCCAGCGGAGGCAGCGACTTCCATGCCCTTGCATTCCTGCCCCTGAACACACACCTGGCCGACTGGCTCGAGGCGCTTGGCAATGTCGTCATTCGTCGCAGCTTGAGCGCTGACAGCCCAGAGGGCCAGTACGGTTGCTGGTGCGGCCAGCATTTTCATAATTAGGTTCACGCGTTCACCCTCAATGGTGGCTATTCACGCCTGCGGCCACGGTTCGCAGGCGGGCGCAAGTATAGCGGGTAGCCCGCCACACTGAAACAACCCCATAGTCGAAGGGGTTATACCGCGCTGTGGAAAACTCTGCGGACGCCTTTGCCGTCATGGTCTGGCGCCTCTCTGTTTAAAAATTCGCCGGCGTGGCTGCGCTGATTAGTCGCGCAGGCGCGTCGAACGGATTACGGAAACGATGCGGCTTGGTACTTTCAAAGTAGTAGCTGTCGCCGGCTTCGAGAATAAAAGTTTCCAGGCCCACCACCAGTTCCAGACGCCCCTCCACCAGAATCCCGGTTTCTTCGCCCTCATGGGTGAGCATTTCTTCGCCAGTATCAGCGCCCGGCGGATAGATTTCGTTGAGAAACGCGATGGCCCGGCTCGGGTGCGCACGGCCGACCAGTTTCATGGTCACCGCGCCGTCGGAAATGTCGATCAGCTCGTTGGCCTTGTAGACGATCTGGGTCGGGACTTCCTGCAGGATTTCTTCGGAAAAGAACTCGACCATGGACATGGGAATCCCGCCCAGAACCTTCCTCAGCGAACTGATCGAAGGGCTGACGCTGTTCTTTTCGATCATCGAAATAGTGCTGTTGGTGACGCCCGCGCGTTTGGCGAGTTCACGCTGGGAAAGCCCTTTGAGCTTGCGGATCGATTGCAGTCGTTCACCGACGTCCAAGGCGGGAGCCTCCTGATGTTGTAAGAATATTGAGCGTTATCATGGCGACAGCGTTCAGTATTTACAACACTTGGTCCCCGCAGTGGCTTCAACCCTCGGAATAGAGCCTTGGCACCCGACGCAGGTTGCAGAAGATCTGGTACGGAATGGTGTCCGCCCACTGCGCCACTTCGCTGGCGAGGATGCTTTTGCCCCACAGCTCGACGGTCGAACCGAGGTCGGCTTCCGGCACATCGGTAAGGTCGATGCACATCATATCCATCGACACCCGGCCAAGAATCCGGCTGCGTTTGCCGGCCACCAACACCGGAGTGCCCGTCGGTGCCTGACGCGGGTAGCCATCGGCATAACCCATGGCAACCACGCCGATGCGCATCGGTTTGTCGGTGACGAATTTGGCGCCATAACCGATCGGCTCGCCGGCGGGCAGTTCGCGCACACAGATGACTTTCGATTCGAGGGTCATCACCGGTTGCAGGCGCTCGGCCACGGCGTTGGCTTCTTCGAACGGCGTGGCGCCGTAAAGCATGATGCCCGGGCGCACCCAGTCGCTGTGAATCTGCGGCCAACCGAGCACCGCCGGCGAGTTGCGCAGGCTGACTTCAGCCGCCAGGCCCTGACGCGCCGCCTCGAATACCGCGACCTGATCGGCACTGCTCTGCTCATGCAGTTCATCAGCACGAGCGAAGTGGCTCATCAGCACGATCTTCGCCACTTTGCCGCTGGCCAGCAGACGCTGGTAGGCCGCCGCGTAATCCTTCGGATGCAGGCCCACACGGTGCATGCCGGAATCGAGCTTGAGCCACACGGTGATCGGTTTGCTCAGGGCAGCCTGCTCGATCGCTTCGAGTTGCCACAGCGAATGCACCACGGTCCAGAAATCATGCTCGACGATCAGCGCCAGTTCATCGGCTTCGAAGATCCCTTCGAGCAGCAGCACCGGGGCCTTGATCCCGGCCGCGCGCAGCTCCAGTGCTTCTTCGATGCAGGCTACGGCAAACCCGTCGGCCTCTGTTTCCAGCGCCTGGGCGCAGCGCACCGCACCATGACCGTAGGCATCAGCCTTGATCACAGCCAGCGCCTTGGCGCCGGTGACTTCGCGGGCAATTCGGTAGTTGTGACGCAGGGCTTCTAGGTCGATCAGGGCACGGGCAGGACGCATGGCGGCAGACTTCTAGGCGGTCATGGAAATAAAAAACCGGCGCCGACTGACGACGTGAACCGCCAACAGCGCCGGGAGAGGGATCTTTACAACGGGTTACGGCAGCGCGGCGACGATAGAGATTTCTACCAGAATGCTCGGCTTGGCCATCTTCGCTTCGACGGTGGCGCGAGCCGGAGCAGCACCTTTGGGCAGCCACTGATCCCACACCGAGTTCATCCCGGCAAAGTGCGCCTCGATGTCGTTCAGGTAGATCGTTGCCGAAAGCAGATGCTGCTTGTCAGTCCCGGCCAGATCCAGCAAACGCTCGATGTTGGCGAGCACGTCGCGGGTCTGCTGTTCGACCCCGGCATTGAAGTCATCGCCGACCTGACCGGCCAGATACACGGTGCCGTTGTGGCTGACGATCTGACTCATGCGCTCATTGGTGAGCTGGCGCTGGATTGCCATGTTTTGCGGACTCCTGAGGCTTGTTGCCGTAACGGGAAATATCGAGGCCTTCGGCGCTGATCTGCGGTTTTTTCTTCGCCATCAGATCGGCCAGCAAACGACCGGAACCGCACGCCATGGTCCAACCCAGGGTGCCGTGACCGGTGTTGAGGAACAGGTTCTTGAACGGCGTGGCGCCCACGATCGGCGTGCCGTCCGGGGTGGTCGGACGCAGACCGGTCCAGAAGCTCGCCTCGGCCAGATTGCCGCCCTGAGGATAAAGGTCGTTGACGATCATCTCCAGGGTTTCGCGCCGACGCGGATTCAGCGACAGGTCAAAACCGGCGATCTCCGCCATGCCGCCGACGCGGATGCGGTTGTCGAAACGGGTGATCGCAACCTTGTAGGTCTCGTCGAGAATGGTCGAAGTCGGGGCCATGGCCGGGTTGGTGATCGGCACGGTCAGCGAGTAACCCTTGAGCGGATACACCGGAGCCTTGATGCCCAGCGGCTTGAGCAATTGCGGCGAGTAGCTGCCGAGGGCCAGCACGTAGCGGTCGGCGGTTTCCAGCTTGCCGTCGATCCATACACCGTTGATGCGGTCACCGGCGTAGTCGAGGCGCTGGATGTCCTGGCCGAAGCGGAACTCCACACCGAGTTTCACGGCCATTTCCGCCAGACGCGTGGTGAACATCTGGCAGTCGCCGGTCTGGTCGTTCGGCAGACGCAGAGCACCGGCGAGGATGTCGGTGACATTGGCCAGGGCCGGCTCGACGCGGGCAATACCGGCGCGGTCGAGGACTTCAAACGGCACGCCGGATTCTTTCAGCACGGCGATGTCCTTGGCGGCGCCATCGAGCTGTGCCTGAGTGCGGAACAGTTGCGTGGTGCCGAGGCTGCGGCCTTCGTAGGCGATGCCGGTTTCGGCGCGCAGTTCATCGAGGCAGTCGCGACTGTACTCGGACAGACGCACCATGCGCTCCTTGTTCACCGCGTAACGGCTGGCGGTGCAGTTGCGCAGCATCTGCGCCATCCACAGGTACTGATCGATGTCGGCAGTGGCCTTGATCGCCAGCGGCGCGTGGCGCTGCACCAGCCACTTGATGGCCTTGAGCGGCACGCCCGGTGCGGCCCACGGCGAGGCATAACCCGGAGACACCTGGCCGGCGTTGGCGAAACTGGTCTCCATGGCAACGGCTGGCTGCCGGTCGACCACCACCACTTCAAACCCGGCACGGGCCAGATAGTAAGCACTGGCGGTACCGATGACGCCGCTACCCAAGACCATTACGCGCATTTTGTATCCCTCATCGCGGCAGGGCCGCGTACGTCTGTTGTTAGAGCAATGATGCGCGCAGTGTAAAAAAGAATGGCCAGTGCATTTCACTATATAAGCGCCTATATTTGGCGACAATTCTCGGCAAAAACCCTTTTCACGGAGGCGCATCCCCTATGCGTACCAACACTCAGACCAAACGTGAGCTGGACAAGATCGACCGCAACATCTTGCGGATCCTGCAGGCGGACGGGCGCATATCGTTTACCGAACTTGGGGAAAAGGTTGGTCTTTCCACCACACCGTGTACGGAGCGGGTGCGGCGGCTGGAGCGGGAAGGGATCATCATGGGCTACAACGCCCGGCTCAATCCGCAGCATTTGAAGGGTAGCCTGCTGGTGTTCGTCGAGATCAGTCTGGATTACAAATCCGGCGACACGTTCGAGGAGTTCCGCCGCGCGGTGCTGAAACTGCCGCACGTGCTGGAATGCCACCTGGTGTCAGGGGATTTCGACTATCTGGTGAAGGCGCGGATTTCCGAGATGGCCTCGTACCGCAAACTGCTGGGCGACATTCTGTTGAAGCTGCCGCATGTGCGTGAGTCCAAAAGCTATATCGTGATGGAAGAGGTGAAGGAGAGCCTGAGCTTGCCGATTCCGGACTGAGATTTGTGCTGCCTGATCCGGCCCCATCGCTGGCAAGCCAGCTCCCACAGGTTCAGTGGTTAGCACATATTCTGTGAGCGACAACGATCACTGTGGGAGCTGGCTTGCCAGCGATTGGGTCGACTCGGTTCACCGCAATTGCGTTAAACCAGCACCTGCCGATTCGAGGCCATGTACTCGAAGATCTGCTTTTCAACGCGCGGGTGAATCAACTCCACTGGCCCCCGCCCGTTCGGACACGGCAGGGTTTTGGTGGTACCGAACAGGCGGCAAATCAACGGCCGCTCGCCATACACCGTGCAGCCATTCGGCCCCAGGTGCACACAGTTCAACTCATCCATCGCCGCATCCTGCTCGGCGCGGGTCTTGCGCGGCAGGCGGGCCATTTCTTCCGGCGAAGTGGTCACCGGTCCACAGCAGTCATGGCAGCCGTGCACGCACTCGAATGAGGGGATCTGCTGACGCAGGGTGCGGATTTTCTGGCTGTTGCAGCTCATCGAAACAGTAACCCACATGAAATAGGCGGCAATTGTGCCGCAAACGCCGTGATCCAGACAGCAATGGCCGACCAGTGTTGCCCGTCTTCGGGCGTGCGGCTTATGCTCCGTCAAATTTTCTCGACACTCAGCCGTTGGACGATGCCCATGAATGCCCGCGCCCGAACCTTCGCGAGCCAACCCCACGTTGCCTCTTACTATGCCGCCAGCAGCCTGCCACAGCCTGACCATCCGGTGCTGCAAGGCGAAGTGATTGCCGACGTGTGCGTGGTCGGCGGTGGCTTCTCGGGGTTGAACACCGCGCTGGAACTGGCTGAACGCGGCCTCAGCGTGGTATTGCTGGAAGCGCACCGCATCGGCTGGGGCGCCAGCGGCCGTAACGGCGGACAGTTGATTCGCGGGGTCGGTCACGGCCTCGATCAGTTCGCCAACATTATCGGTGCCGACGGCGTGCGCCAGATGAAACTGATGGGCCTGGAAGCGGTGGAAATCGTCCGCCGGCGCGTCGAGCGTTTCCAGATCCAGTGCGATCTGACTTGGGGCTACTGCGATCTCGCCAACAAGCCTGCCGATCTCGAAGGCTTTGCCGAAGACGCCGAAGAGCTGCGCAGTCTTGGCTATCGCTACGAAACCCGTCTGCTCCAGGCCAACGAGATGCACACCGTGGTCGGCTCCAAGCGTTATGTCGGCGGCTTGATCGACATGGGTTCCGGGCATTTGCATCCGCTGAATCTGGCGCTGGGTGAAGCCGCTGCTGCGCAACAAATGGGCGTCAAACTGTTTGAACAGTCGGCCGTCACCCGCATCGACTACGGCCCCGAGATTCGCGTACACACTGCTCAAGGTTCAGTGCGGGCGAAAACCCTGGTGCTGGGCTGCAACGCTTATCTCAACGGTCTCAACCCGCAACTGAGCGGCAAAGTACTGCCCGCCGGCAGTTACATCATCGCGACCGAACCGCTTTCCGCAGAACTGGCGCATAGCCTGCTGCCGCAAAACATGGCAGTCTGCGACCAGCGCGTGGCGCTGGATTACTACCGGCTCTCGGCCGATCGACGTCTGCTGTTCGGCGGCGCGTGTCATTACTCGGGGCGCGATCCGAAAGACATCGGCGCCTACATGCAGCCGAAGATGCTCGAAGTGTTCCCGCAGCTGGCAGGCGTGAAGATCGACTATCAATGGGGCGGGATGATCGGCATCGGCGCCAACCGTCTGCCGCAGATTGGCCGTCTCGCTGATCAGCCGAACGTGTATTACGCCCAGGCCTATTCCGGGCACGGCGTGAATGCCACGCACCTGGCGGGCAAACTGCTGGCCGAGGCGATCAGCGGGCAACACAGCGGCGGGTTCGATCTGTTTGCCAAGGTGCCGCACATCACCTTCCCCGGCGGCAAGCATCTGCGCTCGCCGTTGCTGGCGTTGGGGATGTTGTGGCATCGGCTCAAAGAGCTGGTCTGAAAAACGCTGCCCTTGTAGGAGCTGCCGCAGGCTGCGATCTTTTGATTTTGTTTTTGAAGATCAAAAGATCGCAGCCTGCGGCAGCTCCTACAGAGGGAATGCATTTCCAAAATCAGGTTACAGCCGCCAGAACGGTTTCAACCCCTCCTCCTGCGCCTGCTCCCGGGTCAACCCGACGTCCTTGAGCTGCTCCGGCGTCAGGTTCAACAGCGCCTTGCGCGTGTGCAGACGATGCCAGAACAGGCCCCAGCGACTCAGGCCGGACGGCGCGTTGCGCATGGCGCTATTCCATGCACTGTCCTCCTGCCCTGCCGCCAGTTCCTGACTGTGTAACGTCAGCCGCACATCGCTCAAGCCGTTCATTTTTGTCGCTCCTGTTTACTTGGGTAGCCAGAGATTCCATGATGCGCGGGACGGCAAAAACATTACAGATTCAAAGCATCTGTATTAACTCCATACAGATTTGCCGTTTCTGCGTCTGAATCACCGATTTCTGTCGCATCTGTACTGGTTTAACGAATCACCTGCATCGAGGCAGTGCCATGACCCTGTATGTGAATCTCGCCGAACTGCTCGGCACCCGCATCGAACAAGGCTTCTACCGTCCTGGCGATCGCCTGCCGTCGGTGCGCGCCTTGAGCGTAGAACACGGGGTCAGCCTGAGCACGGTGCAGCAGGCTTATCGCATGCTTGAAGACAGTGGTCTGGCGACACCGAAGCCCAAGTCCGGCTATTTCGTGCCGGTGGGCCGCGAGCTGCCGGAGCTGCCTGCGGTCGGGCGTCCGGCGCAGCGGCCGGTGGAGATTTCGCAGTGGGATCAGGTGCTGGAGCTGATTCGCGCGGTGCCGCGCAAGGACGTGGTGCAACTGGGTCGCGGCATGCCCGACGTGACCACGCCCACCCTGAAACCGCTGCTGCGCGGACTGGCGCGGATCAGCCGCCGCCAGGACATGCCCGGTCTGTATTACGACAACATCCACGGCACCCTCGAACTGCGCGAACAGATCGCCCGACTGATGCTCGATTCCGGCTGCCAGTTGAGCGCCAGCGACCTGGTGATCACCACCGGTTGTCACGAAGCGCTGTCCACCAGCATCCACGCGATCTGCGAGCCGGGCGACATCGTCGCGGTGGATTCGCCGAGCTTTCATGGCGCCATGCAGACGCTCAAAGGGCTGGGCATGAAAGCCCTGGAAATCCCCACCGATCCATTGACCGGCATCAGCCTCGAAGCGCTGGAACTGGCGCTGGAGCAGTGGCCGATCAAGGTCATCCAGATCACGCCCAACTGCAACAACCCGCTCGGCTACATCATGCCGGAGTCGCGCAAACGCGCCCTGCTCAACCTTGCGCAACGCTACGACGTGGCGATCATCGAAGACGATGTGTATGGCGAACTGGCCTACACCTACCCACGTCCGCGCACGATCAAATCCTTCGACGAGGACGGCCGCGTATTGCTGTGCAGTTCGTTTTCCAAAACCCTGGCGCCAGGACTGCGCATTGGTTGGGTCGCGCCGGGACGGTATCTGGAACGGGTGCTGCACATGAAATACATCAGCACCGGCTCCACCGCGCCACAGCCACAAATTGCCATTGCCGAATTTCTCAAGGGTGGCTACTTCGAACCACACTTGCGGCGGATGCGCACTCAATATCAGCGCAATCGCGACGTCATGATCGACTGGGTCACCCGCTACTTCCCGGCCGGCACTCGCGCCAGCCGTCCACAGGGCAGCTTCATGCTCTGGGTCGAATTGCCGGAAGGTTTCGATACGCTGAAACTCAATCGTGCGTTGCATGACCAAGGCGTACAGATTGCCGTGGGCAGCATCTTTTCCGCCTCGGGCAAGTACCGCAATTGCCTGCGAATGAACTACGCTGCCAAACCGACACCGCAGATCGAAGAAGCGGTGCGCAAGGTCGGCGCAGCAGCAATCAGATTGCTGGCCGAAACCGACTGACCTTTTTCCAGTGATCAGCGTCCATATGCCGACCTTTGCAGCCGACCGGAACGTTCCTACGTGAGCTTCAGACAGCCCCTACTCGCTTTGCTGATGTTCGCCTCGCTCCTGAGCGGCTGCGCCAGCCTTGATGTACCCCGTGAGCCGAGCCAGGCCTTGCCGGCGGCGAAGTCCAGCTTCGGCCGCTCTATCCAGGCCCAGGCCGCGCCCTATCAGGGCCGTTCCGGCTTCCGCTTGCTGTCCAACAGCACCGAGGCGTTCACCGCTCGCGCCGAGCTGATCCGCAATGCACAAACCAGCCTCGACTTGCAGTACTACATCGTCCACGACGGCGTCAGCACGCGGATGCTGGTGGAGGAACTGCTCAAGGCCGCCGACCGTGGCGTGCGCGTACGCATCCTGCTCGACGACACCACCAGCGATGGTCTGGACACGATCATCGCCACGCTGGCGGCGCACCCACAGATCCAGATTCGCCTGTTCAATCCGCTGCACCTGGGCCGCAGCACTGGCGTGACCCGCGCCGCCGGACGCCTGTTCAATCTGTCGCTGCAACACCGGCGCATGCACAACAAGTTGTGGCTGGCGGACAACAGCGTGGCGATCGTCGGCGGACGCAATCTGGGCGACGAATATTTCGATGCCGAGCCGAACCTTAATTTCACCGACATCGACATGCTCAGCGTGGGACCTGTGGCCGAGCAGCTCGGGCACAGTTTCGACCAGTACTGGAACAGCGCGCTGAGCAAGCCGATCGACGAATTCCTCTCCAGCCAGCCGAGCGCCAAGGACCTGCAGAACACCCGCACGCGCCTGGAAGAGTCGCTGAAGGAAACCCGCAAACAGAACCATGCGCTGTATCAGCAGTTGATGACGTTCAAGACCGCGCCACGCATGGATATCTGGCGCAAAGAGCTGATCTGGGCCTGGAACCAGGCGCTATGGGACGCGCCGAGCAAGGTGCTGGCCAAGGACGAGCCGGATCCGCAACTGCTGCTGACCACGCAACTGGCGCCGGAGCTGCGCGGCGTCAGCAAAGAGCTGATCATGATTTCGGCGTACTTCGTGCCCGGCCAGCCGGGGCTGGTGTACCTGACCGGGCGTGCCGATGCCGGGGTCTCGGTGAACCTGCTGACCAACTCACTGGAAGCCACCGATGTGCCGGCGGTACACGGTGGTTATGCGCCGTATCGCAAGGCGCTGCTGGAGCACGGGGTAAAACTGTATGAGCTGCGCCGTCAGCCTGGGGATAACTATGGCAGCGGCCCGCATCTGTTCTACAGCAAGTCGTTTCGTGGTTCGGATTCCAGTCTGCACAGCAAGGCGATGATTTTCGACCGGCAAAAAGCATTCATCGGCTCGTTCAATTTCGACCCGCGCTCGGTGTTGTGGAACACCGAAGTCGGGGTTCTGGTGGACAGCCCGGAACTGGCCGAACATGTGCGCGAACTGGCGCTGCAAGGCATGGCGCCGGCCCTGAGTTATCAGGCGAAACTGCAGGATGGCAAGATCGTCTGGTTGACCGAGGACAACGGCCAGTTGCACACGCTGAGCAAGGAACCGGGGAGTTGGTGGCGGCGCTTCAATGCGTGGTTCAGCACCACTGTCGGTCTTGAGCGGATGCTTTAAAAAGCAAAAGATCGCAGCCTGCGGCAGCTCCTACAGGGAAAACGCATTCCAGTGTAGGAGCTGCCGCAGGCTGCGATCTTTTGACCTTAAGCCGTTTGCGCCGCCCCGAATGCACCTTGGCGCATCAGCAGAATCACCAATCCAAACGCCCCCGCCGCCATCAACAACGGCAACGCATGCCCGCTGATCCACTGACTGCCCGCCCCCGCCAGCAAAGGCCCGATCAGACAACCCACACCCCACAGCTGCGCAATGTGCGCATTGGCCCGCACCAGCGCATCGTCGCGATAACGCTCGCCGATCAGGATCAGCGACAGAGTGAACAAGCCACCGGCACTGGCCCCGAACAACACCCACAACGGCCAGATCAGCAGCGTGTCGATCAACAGCGGAATCGCCAGGCTCGACAGCATCAGGATCACTGCGCATCCGGTGAACAACGTGCGGCGCGACAGGTAATCCGCCAGCGCACCGATCGGCAGTTGCAGCAGCGCGTCACCGACCACCACCGTGCTGACCATCGCCAGCGCAATCTCGGCGGTGAAGCCCTGCTGCAGGCAATACACCGGCAACAGCGTGAGGATCATCGCCTCGAACGCGGCGAACAGTGACACCGCCCAGGCAATCGCTGGCAGCTCGCGGGCAAACCCCCACAGATCGCTGAACGTCACACTGCTGGCTTCACTGCTCGGCGCACCGCTGCGGCCCATCAACAGCAAAGGTGAAACCGTCAGCAACCCGACACCGACCCAGAATCCATAATCATGCTCAGTACCCAGCACACCCAGCAGCAGCGGACCAGACAGTTGGCTCAATGCATAACTGCTGCCATACAGAGCGACCAGGCGCCCGCGCCAGTTCTCCACTACCAACTGGTTGATCCAGCTCTCGCCGAGGATGAATACGATGGTCAGAATCACCCCGATCATCAGGCGCAGCACCAGCCATACCGGATAACTCGGCAACAGCGCCAGCAAGCCGATCGACAACGCCCCGGCCCACAGGCACAGGCGCATGAGGTTGGCGGTGCCGAAACGTGCCGCCAGATGACTGGAAATCTTCGCCCCCAGCAACACGCCAATGGCCGGCATCGCCGCCATCACACCGATGGCAAAAGAACCGTAACCCCAGCCCTCCAGGCGCAACGACACCAGCGGCATGCTGACCCCCAGGGCCAGACCGACACTCAAGACAGACGCCAACACGGCGAAATACGTCGCCCAACGCATGGTCCACGCTCCTGTGGATATTTTTATGTGCGCCACAAAACCAAATGTGGGAGCAAACCCTGTAGTGAGGGGATTCATCCCCGACAGGTCGCGCAGCGACCTCAAAACCTGCACCATCAAATGCAATGGTTTTGCGACTGCTTCGCAGCCGATCGGGGATAAATCCCCTCACCACAGAGACTTGCTCCCACAGGGGATCTCTGTATGTCCGGGAGCCTGACCGAGTCAGGCTCCTTTCAATGGCTTACAGCTTGATCCACGTCGCCTTCAGCTCGGTGTACTTGTCGAACGCGTGCAGCGACTTGTCGCGACCGTTGCCCGACTGCTTGAAGCCGCCGAACGGCGCGGTCATGTCACCGCCGTCGTACTGGTTGACCCACACGCTGCCGGCGCGCAGCGCTTTGGCCGTCAGGTGCGCCTTGGAAATGTCCTGAGTCCAGACCGCAGCGGCCAGGCCATACGGCGTGTCGTTGGCGATCTGGATCGCTTCTTCGGCGGTATCGAAGGCGATGACCGACAGCACCGGGCCGAAGATCTCTTCCTGGGCGATCTTCATCGCGTTGCTCACGCCGTCGAAAATCGTCGGCTCGACGTAAGTGCCACCGGTTTCCTGAAGGATGCGCTTGCCGCCCGCCACCAGTTTGGCGCCGTCGGTGTGACCGGATTCGATGTACGACAGCACGGTGTTCATCTGCTGGGTATCGACCAGCGCACCGACGTTGGTCGCCGGATCCAGCGGGTTGCCCGGCTTCCAGGTTTTCAGCGCCTCGATCACCATCGGCAGGAATTTGTCCTTGATCGAACGCTCGACCAGCAGACGCGAACCGGCGGTGCACACTTCGCCCTGGTTGAAGGCGATGGCGCTGGCGGCGGATTCGGCAGCGGCTTGCAGGTCCGGCGCATCGGCGAAGACGATGTTCGGGCTCTTGCCGCCGGCTTCCAGCCACACGCGCTTCATGTTCGATTCGCCGGAGTAGATCATCAGCTGCTTGGCGATCTTGGTCGAACCGGTGAACACCAGCGTGTCGACGTCATTGTGCAGCGCCAGCGCCTTGCCAACGGTGTGGCCGTAGCCCGGCAGCACGTTGAGCACGCCTTTCGGAATGCCGGCCTCAACGGCCAGCGCAGCGATGCGGATCGCGGTCAGCGGGGATTTTTCCGACGGCTTGAGGATCACCGAGTTACCGGTCGACAGCGCCGGGCCGAGTTTCCAGCAGGCCATCATCAGCGGGAAGTTCCACGGCACGATGGCACCGACCACGCCCACCGGCTCGCGGGTCACCAGACCCAGTTGATCGTGCGGCGTGGCGGCGACTTCGTCGTAGATCTTGTCGATCGCCTCACCGCTCCAGCTCAGCGCTTGCGCCGCGCCCGGGACGTCGATGTACAGCGAGTCGCTGATCGGCTTGCCCATGTCGAGGGTTTCGAGCAGCGCCAGTTCTTCAGCGTGCTGCTTGAGCAGGCTGGCGAAACGAATCATGGTGGCTTTGCGCTTGGTCGGCGCCAGGCGCGACCAGACGCCGGAATTGAAGGTGGCGCGGGCGTTTTCCACGGCGCGCTGGGCGTCGGCGGCGTCACAGCTGGCGATCTTGCCCAGCAGACGGCCATCGACCGGGCTGATGCACTCGAAGGTTTCGCCGGAGACGGCGTCGGTGTATTCACCGTTGAGGTAGGCGCGGCCTTCGATCTTCAGGTCGCGAGCACGTTGTTCCCAGTCGGCACGAGTCAGGGTGGTCATTCGAGTGTCCTCCTCTTGTTGAATAGAGCGCCGCGTTCTGCGCGGTCGTCTTCAGGAATGCTGCCCGGCCAGCCTGCTTTTCGGCCCAGGGCACCCGCCACCCTAAACCAGCGGCCGGGGTTGTTTCAATATATTTGACATAAGCGCGCCATACGCCCTTGCGGTGTTCATTTTAATAAACATAGACTTTGGCCCTTTCAAGCCACCGCGCCGTCATCACGGGAGAAAACAACAATGAACATCCAGAACGTCGTCGATATCAGCCTGACCAGCAGCGAAGCCGAACGCTATCGCCCCGACCCGGCCAAAGTGCTCAAGGGCGACCCAGAGCAAGCGGTGTTCAACCAGTACGACAGCCCTTGTGGGCAAATGGGTGTTGGCGTGTGGGAAGGCGCGGTCGGGCAGTGGACGGTGAACTACACCGAACATGAATATTGCGAAATCCTGCAGGGGGTTTCGGTGCTGCGCGACGGCGATGGTAATGCCAAGACCTTACGTGTTGGCGACCGCTTCGTGATTCCGGCCGGTTTCCGTGGCACTTGGGAAGTGTTGGAGGCTTGCCGCAAGATCTATGTGATCTTTGAACAGAAGGCTTGAGGATTTTCGCTGACTGATCCGGCCCTATCGCTGGCAAGCCAGCTCCCACAGGTTTTGTGGTGAAAACAAATTTTGTGCATACCGACGATCATTGTGGGAGCTGGCTTGCCAGCGATGAGGCTCGGCCGGATACCGCAGAAATCCGAGGCAACAAAAAAGGCCCGTATCGTGAGATACGGGCCTTTTTCGTAAGTCGGGAAAAATCAATTACTTGATTTTGCCTTCCTTGTAGATCACGTGCTTGCGAACAACCGGATCATATTTCTTGATCTCGATTTTGTCCGGAGTAGTACGCTTGTTCTTGTCGGTAGTGTAGAAGTGACCAGTACCGGCGCTCGAGATCAAACGAATCAATTCACGCATGATTAGCTCCCTTAAATCTTGCCATCGCGGCGAAGTTCGGCGAGCACGACACTGATGCCACGCTTGTCGATGATGCGCATGCCTTTGGCAGATACGCGCAGACGCACAAAACGTTTCTCTTCTTCAACCCAGAAGCGGTGATGCTGCAGGTTCGGCAGGAAACGACGACGGGTTTTGTTGTTTGCGTGGGAAATGTTATTCCCGGTTACCGGACCCTTACCGGTAACTTGACATACTCTCGACATGCCTCAGCCCTCTAAAACCACATGCCCAACCCGGCATGGGTTGGCCGCTTAATCTCTCAGTCATTTGGCGCCAGGCGCCGCGTTTCTTTAGAGGTCTTACCGGCTACACCTACAGTGAAGGAACCGGGCCCCTAGAAAAGAGCGCTGCTTTATACCAGAAAGACCGGGGTGCAACAACAATGGATGTGCAATCAACCGGCAAAAAGGCGCATTTTCCACCTGCGGACGCTTTGGATAAAGGCTGAGGCGAGTTTTGACCACTCGTCGCAGAAAACCGCCCTTACCGACGTTTCTGACTTTTCGCAGTGCGTCGCGGTCAGAAAAATGCCACTGACCTGCCCCAAAAATACAAAAAGGGGATAGTCATTTGCAATCCAGCCCTCTAGGGTAACCCTTTTCCAGACTGCACCTGCAGATGGCCTTCGATCTGTAAAGGAAGCCGACCATGCGCCTCGCTGCCCTACCCCTGTTGCTCGCCCCGCTTCTGCTGAGCCCCCTGGCCCAGGCCGCCGCCCTGAGCGTCTGCACCGAGGCCAGCCCCGAAGGGTTCGACGTGGTGCAATACAACTCGCTGACCACCACCAACGCTTCGGCCGACGTGCTGATGAACCGCCTGGTGGACTTCGACACCGCCAGCGGCAAAGTCGTGCCGAGCCTGGCCGATAGCTGGGAAGTCAGCCCCGACGGTCTGAGTTACGTGTTCAAACTGCACCCGCAGGTGAAGTTTCACAGCACTGACTATTTCAAACCAAGCCGTACGCTGACCGCTGAAGACGTCAAATTCAGCTTCGACCGCATGCTCGATCCGGCCAACCCATGGCACAAAGTCGCGCAAAGCGGCTTCCCGCACGCTCAATCCATGCAGTTGCCGGCGCTGATCAAGAAGATCGACGCGCTCGACCCGCTGACCGTGCGCTTTACCCTCGACCACCCGGATTCGACGTTCCTCGCGACCCTGAGCATGGGTTTCGCCTCCATCTATTCCGCCGAATATGCGGACAAGCTGCTCAAGGCCGATGCGACCGACAAGCTCAACAGCCAGCCGATCGGCACCGGTCCGTTTGTGTTCACGCGCTTCCAGAAAGACGCCTCGGTGCGCTACCGGGCCAACCCGGACTACTTTGGCGGCAAGCCGGCGGTCGATCCGCTGATCTTCGCCATCACCCCGGATGCCAACGTGCGCCTGCAAAAGCTGCGGCGCAACGAGTGCCAGATCGCTCTGTCGCCAAAACCGCTGGACGTGAAGGCTGCGCAGGAAGAGCCGACGCTGAAAGTAGAAAAGACTGACGCGTTCATGACCGCTTTCGTCGGCATCAACAGCCAGCACCCACCGTTGGACAAACCGGAAGTCCGCCAGGCGATCAACCTCGCTTTCGACAAGGCCAACTACGTCAAAGCCGTGTTCGAAGATACCGCCGAACCCGCCAACGGCCCTTACCCGCCGAACACCTGGAGCTACGCGAAGAACCTGCCGGGCTATCCGCACGACGTGGCCAAAGCCAAGGCGTTGCTGGCCAAGGCCGGACTCAAGGACGGCTTCCAGACCACCATCTGGACCCGCCCGTCCGGCAGTCTGCTTAACCCGAATCCGAGTCTGGGCGCGCAATTGCTGCAATCGGATCTGGCGGAAATCGGCATTCAGGCGGAAATCCGCGTGATCGAGTGGGGCGAACTGATCCGCCGCGCCAAGGCTGGCGAGCATGACCTGCTGTTCATGGGCTGGGCCGGCGACAACGGCGACCCGGACAACTTCCTCACGCCGCAGTTTTCCTGCGCGGCGGTCAAGTCCGGCACCAACTTCGCCCGCTACTGCAATGCCGATCTGGACAAGCTGATCAGCGCCGGCAAGACCACCAGCGAACAGGGCGTGCGCACCAAGCTGTACGAACAGGCGCAGGCGCAGATTCAGCAGCAGGCGCTGTGGCTGCCGTTGGCGCACCCGACAGCCTATGCGCTGACGCGCAAGGATGTGCAGGGTTACTCGGTGAGCCCGTTTGGCCGCCAGGACTACTCCAAGGTCAACCTGAAATAACCCACGTTACTGTGGGAAAAACCTCTGTGGCGAGGGAGCTTGCTCCCGCTTGAGTGCGCAGCGCTCACAAGCTTTTCAGGGCCGCTGCGCAGCCCGGCGGGAGCAAGCTCCCTCGCCACATAGAGTGCACTTCTGCGTTTTACATCCAGCCGCACTCCGCCATCGACAACGGCTCACCGTCGCCGATGATGAAGTGATCCAGCACCCGCACATCAATCAGGTCCAGCGCTTTCTGCAAGCGCTTGGTCAGCTGTCGATCCGCCTGGCTCGGATCGCTGTTCCCCGACGGGTGGTTGTGACAGAGAATCACCGCCGCCGCGTTGTTGGCCAATGCGCGTTTCACCACTTCCCGAGGATGTACGCTGGTGTTGTCGATCGAGCCGCGAAACAGCGCCTCGAACGTCAGCACTTGATGCTTGGAGTCGAGAAACAGGCAGCCAAATACCTCGTGTGGCTCGTGGCGCAGCATGGATTTCAGGTAATCGCGAACGGCTTTCGGGTTTTCCAGCGCCGTTTTTTCGCGTGAACGCTCGGCCAGGTGCCGCCTGTTCATTTCCTGAGCGGCCTGCAACTGGGCAAATTTTGCAGGCCCCAGGCCCAACTCTCTGCTGAATGCTTCCAGATCGGCCTCAAGCAGCAAACGTAGACTGCCAAACTGATTCAACAGATGTCGCGCCAGATCTACTGCGCTTTTTCCCGCCACTCCAGTGCGCAAAAATATTGCCAGCAACTCGGCGTCCGAAAGACTCGCCGAACCTTGTTCCAATAACCGTTCCCGCGGCCGTTCCGCCGCAGGCCAATCGCGAATACTCATACACATTCCTTGTCTGTGGGCGCCGCTGTTCCGTAGCGGTCGCTGTGATATCGTAGCCCATCTTTTTTGCGGGCGAATTCACCCTGGGGAGGGGGTTTCGCCACGTATGTCACCCACGAAATGAAAGGCAGACCTATGCAGCGGCTGTATCGGAAACGCATCGTTCTGGGCGTCGGCGGCGGCATTGCGGCCTACAAGAGCGCCGATCTGGTTCGTCGCCTGATCGACCAGGGCGCCGAAGTGCGCGTGGTCATGACCCATGGCGGCGCCGAGTTCATCACCCCGCTGACCATGCAAGCGCTGTCCGGGCACCCGGTTCACCTCGACTTGCTCGACCCGGCCGCCGAAGCGGCCATGGGCCACATCGAGCTGGCCAAGTGGGCCGATCTGGTTTTGATCGCCCCCGCCACCGCCGACCTGATCGCCCGTCTGGCCCAAGGCATTGCCAACGATTTGCTGACCACCCTGGTGCTGGCCACCGACGCCGTGGTGGCGGTCGCGCCGGCCATGAATCAGGCGATGTGGCGCGATCCGGCAACCCAGGCCAACCTGCAACTTCTGGAAAGCCGTGGCCTGAAGACCTTCGGCCCGGCCTCCGGCAGTCAGGCCTGTGGCGACGTCGGCATGGGCCGGATGATGGAAGCCACCGATCTGGCGCAGTGCGCGGCGGATTGCTTCCAGCGTCAGGCGCTGACCGGCAAGCACGTGGTGATCACCGCTGGCCCGACTCAGGAAAACATCGACCCGGTGCGCTACATCACCAACCACAGCTCCGGAAAAATGGGCTTCGCCCTCGCTGAAGCCGCGGTGGAAGCCGGCGCCCGCGTCACGCTGATCAGCGGCCCGGTGCACCTGCCGACGCCGGATCGCGTCACGCGCATCGACGTGGTCAGTGCCCGCGACATGCTCGCAGCGTGCGAATCTGCGATCCCGTGCGATGTGTTCATCGCCTCGGCAGCAGTGGCGGACTACCGCCCGGAAGTCGTTGCCCCGCAAAAACTCAAGAAAGACCCTACAAGCGGCGACGGCTTCGTCCTGCAAATGGTGCGCAACCCGGACATCCTGGCCACCATCGCGACCCGCCCCGACCGTCCGTTCAGTGTCGGCTTTGCCGCCGAGACCGAACATTTGCTCGACTACGCTGCACGCAAGCTGAAAGACAAGAATCTCGATCTGATCGTCGCCAACGACGTCGCCAACCCGAGCATCGGTTTCAACAGCGAAGAAAACGCCTGCAGCGTGATCGACCGTGAGCTTCACGCCACTGTTTTCGCCCAGACCAGCAAGAGCAAGATCGCTCGCCAACTGGTCACTTTTATCGCCGAACGTCTGAACCAGGTTTAATTTACATGCACGCTTTGCAAGCCAAGATCCTCGACCCACGCATCGGCACTGAATTCCCGCTGCCGCAATACGCCACCCCGGGCTCCGCCGGCCTCGACCTGCGCGCCATGCTGGAACAGGACATCGTGATCAAGCCGGGTGAAACCGTACTGATCCCTACCGGTCTGTCGGTGTACATCGGCGACCCGAACCTCGCCGCACTGATCCTGCCGCGCTCGGGCATGGGCCACAAGCACGGCATCGTGCTGGGCAACCTCGTCGGCCTGATCGACTCGGATTACCAGGGCCCGCTGATGGTGTCGTGCTGGAACCGTGGTCAGAGCGACTTCACCATGACCGTCGGCGAGCGTCTGGCGCAGCTGGTGCTGGTACCGGTGGTGCAGGCGCATTTCGAAATGGTTGAAGAGTTCGTCGAAACCGAGCGCGGCGCGGGCGGATTTGGCCATACCGGCACCAAATAAACGGATATACATCATTGTGGCGAGGGAGCTTGCTCCCGCTGGGCTGCGCAGCAGACCCAAAATCTTGTGGGCGCTGCGCACCCAAGCGGGAGCAAGCTCCCTCGCCACAAAAAATGCGCTACATCGGCAGCAGGTTTTAACACCGTAAATCAAGGTTTTGCCGGCCACAAGCCACGCCAGCCGAGGCGTCATGGCCCTTTCACACCACGAACTCTCTGTGGAAAACGCCGTCATACCCTTCAGTTTGAGCCTGCCGCCGAGTGAATCGTCGGTGTGTCCCGCCACTTTCGAGATGGAGCATTTGTGCAGATGAGCACCCCCGCCAAGATCGCCCCGAAGCTTCCTGACAGCATCTTCCGCGCCTATGACATTCGCGGCACCGTGCCGGAATTCCTCAATGCCGAAACCGCCTACTGGATCGGCCGCGCTATCGGCTCACAGAGCCTGGCCCAGGGCGAACCGAACGTTTCCGTCGGTCGCGACGGCCGCCTGTCCGGCCCGGAGCTGGTTGCAGAACTGATCCGCGGTATTGCCGAAAGCGGCTGCCACGTCAGCGACGTCGGCCTGGTCCCGACGCCTGCGCTGTATTACGCGGCGAACGTATTGGCCGGCAAATCCGGGGTAATGCTCACCGGCAGCCATAACCCGTCGAACTACAACGGCTTCAAGATCGTGATCGCCGGCGACACCCTCGCCAACGAGCAGATTCAGGTGCTGCACGAGCGCATCAAGACCAACGACCTGACCAGCGGTCAGGGCAGCGTGACTCAGGTCGAAATCCTCGACCGCTACACCACCGAAATCATCCGGGACGTCAAACTGGCCCGACGCCTGAAAGTCGTGGTCGACTGCGGCAACGGCGCGGCCGGCGTGATTGCCCCGCAACTGATCGAGGCGCTGAACTGCGAAGTCATTCCGCTGTTCTGCGAAGTCGACGGCAACTTCCCCAACCATCACCCGGACCCGGGCAAGCCCGAGAACCTCGTCGACCTGATCGCCAAGGTCAAGGAAACCAACGCCGACCTCGGCCTGGCGTTCGACGGCGATGGCGACCGCGTCGGCGTAGTGACCAATACCGGCAGCATTGTCTACCCGGATCGCCTGCTGATGCTGTTTGCCCGCGACGTGGTGGCGCGCAACCCGGACGCGGAAATCATCTTCGACGTCAAATGCACCCGCCGCCTGGTGCCGCTGATCAAGGAATACGGTGGTCGCCCGCTAATGTGGAAGACTGGCCATTCGTTGATCAAAAAGAAAATGAAACAATCCGGTGCTCTATTGGCCGGTGAGATGAGCGGGCACATCTTCTTCAAGGAGCGCTGGTTCGGTTTCGACGACGGTATTTACAGCGCCGCACGGTTGCTGGAGATCCTCAGCCAGGAAAAATCCACCGCCGAAGAGCTGTTTGCGACCTTCCCGAACGATATTTCTACGCCGGAAATCAATATCCATGTGACCGAAGAGAGCAAATTCAGCATCATTGATGCACTGCACGACGCACAGTGGGGCGCAGGCGCCGACCTGACCACCATCGACGGCGTGCGAGTCGATTACGCCAAAGGCTGGGGCCTGGTGCGCGCGTCCAACACCACACCGGTGCTGGTGCTGCGTTTCGAGGCCGATGACGAGGCAGAACTTGCGCGTATCAAGGCTGTGTTCCACGCCCAACTGAAACGCGTCGCACCTGATCTCCAACTACCGTTCTGATTCACCCGGAGCCCTGAATGACCCTCGAACGCGAAGCCGCCGCCCACACCGCCCAGGTCCTGTCCGAAGCGTTGCCTTACATCCGACGTTATGTCGGCAAGACCCTGGTGATCAAATACGGCGGCAACGCGATGGAAAGCGAGGAGCTGAAAACCGGCTTCGCCCGCGACATCGTCTTGATGAAGGCCGTGGGCATCAACCCGGTGGTGGTTCACGGTGGCGGCCCGCAGATCGGTGATCTGCTCAAGCGTCTGTCAATCGAAAGCCACTTCGTCGACGGCATGCGCGTCACCGACGCCGCGACCATGGACGTGGTGGAAATGGTCCTCGGTGGTCAGGTCAACAAAAGCATCGTCAACCTGATCAACCGTCACGGCGGCAGCGCCATCGGCCTGACCGGTAAAGACGCCGGGCTGATTCGGGCGAAGAAACTGACCGTCACCCGTCAGACCCCGGAGATGACCCAGCCGGAAATCATCGACATCGGTCAGGTCGGTGAAGTGGTCGGGATCAACACCGAACTGCTGAACCTGCTGGTCAAAGGCAACTTCATCCCGGTGATTGCGCCGATCGGCGTGGGTGAGAACGGCGAGTCGTACAACATCAACGCCGACCTGGTGGCCGGCAAGGTCGCTGAAGCGCTGAAAGCCGAGAAGCTGATGCTGCTGACCAACATCGCCGGCCTGATGGACAAGTCCGGCACCGTGTTGACCGGCCTGAGCACCCAGCAGGTCGACGACCTGATCGCCGACGGCACCATCTACGGCGGCATGCTGCCAAAGATCCGCTGCGCACTGGAAGCGGTTCAGGGCGGCGTTGGCAGCTCGCTGATCATCGATGGCCGCGTACCCAATGCGATCCTGCTGGAAATCTTTACCGACACCGGTGTGGGCACGCTGATCAGCAATCGCAAGCGTCACTGATAGCTGAAACGCAAAAGATCGCAGCCTGCGGCAGCTCCTGCAAAAGCAAATTTCGTTTGTATGAAATTTCTCTAGGAGCTGACGAAGTCTGCGATCTTTTTTACGCCTGCAAGAAGCGTCTGACTCCACTCAGCGAAACGTCCGACATCTCCTAAGAACAAATCGCCCTAGGATCTTCCCTGAACCCACAGGAGATCTTCCCCATGCAAAAAGACCACGTACCGTACGGCAGCGATGTTTCCGCAGGCACCTATGAATGTGCAGACTGCGGACGCGAGTATTCCAACCAGTCGAAAACTTCACTGCCGCCCTGCCCTGACTACCAACCCAGCACCCATGTGCTCAATGGCTGGAACATCCTGACGGGCCAGGGCGACGCTGCTGCCGATCCGTATCCGGGCCAGTCTTCCAAATAACCAAGGGAGACGAGCCATGCAGATATCTTTCAATATCGACGCGGACGCTTTCGAGCAGGAACAAAAGGAACCGGTCAAGAAGACCCTGCGTATCGGCGACGCGGAAATTGCCAACGCCCTTCAGCGCATCGCCAAGGCCAGTCTGACCGAATACCTGAAAATGCTGGTCGAGGGCGGAATGCCCAGCCGGGCCGATGAGGCCAAGCAGGATCGCCTGCTGTACCTGATTCAAAGCTACTTCGGACAGACTCTACCGACGGAATCGCAAATCTCGACGATCTTTCAGCTGACTCAAAGCCAAAGCAAGACCCTGCTGAAAAACACCGTGTCGCGCTTTCGCAATCAGCTCGACGACATCCTGCAGCACAGCATGCGTGCGGTCGTCGCCTCTGCGGAGCACGCGAAAGATGTCTATCTGGTGGTCATCAGTTCGGACGTGATTCGCGATGAGCTGAACATGCTGATCACGCAAAACGAACCAACGTTCAAACCTATCATCAAGCGCAAAGGCAGCGCCGGACAGTTCGAGATCAGCGAGGACTCTCACGATCTGTTGTGCACAACGCTGGGGCTCAATGCCGTTCAGTGACATCGTCGCGGTCAGCGGCTTGCTGCTGACCCTGACCACTTTTCTGTTCAACCTGGCCTGGCCGACGCTCAGTGAAGCGTTGGCACTGGATGAATATCAATTCGGCCCACAGAACCGCAGGCGCAGTCGAGAGAAAGTATGGAAGGCGTTTTATTCGCGAGCGCTGCCGCTGACGTGCGCGTTTACGGTGCTGTTTTACGTCAACTTGCCGGCTGCGGTGCGGATAATTCGCAGCAGCACGCTGGATCTGTGGGATTTTGATGTTGATCGCACGTTGTATGTGATGGTGGTGCTGGCGTTGCTGGCGTTTGCGCTGATCAACATAGAGTTGACCCTTAAACTGCTGAAAAAATGGCGAAAGCTGCGTTAAACCTCAAACAAAAGACCCCGTTCAGCCTGACTGAACGGGGTCTTCCACTGTAAATCACTTGTGGCGAGGGAGCTTGCTCCCGCTGGGCTGCGAAGCGGCCCCAAAATATTGTGAGCGCTGCCGCACTCAAGCGGGAGCAAGCTCCCTCGCCACAAAAGCGCCTAGGCCATCAGACGCCGAACTGGGCGCGGTACGCTTCCACGGCGGGCAGATGCTGCTTGAGCTGCGGATCGTCGGCGAGGAATTCCAGCACCTGGTTCAGCGAAACGATGCTGATCACCGGAATACCGAAATCACGCTCGACTTCCTGGATCGCCGACAACTCACCGTTGCCACGCTCCTGACGGTTCAGGGCGATCAGCACGCCGGCGGCCTTGGCGCCGTCCTGAGAAGCGATGATCTGCATCACTTCGCGGATCGCGGTGCCAGCGGTGATCACGTCGTCGATGATCAGCACGTCACCGGTCAGTGGAGCGCCGACCAGGCTGCCGCCTTCGCCGTGAGCCTTGGCTTCTTTGCGGTTGAAGCACCACGGCAGGTCACGGTCGTGATGTTCAGCCAGCGCGACAGCGGTAGTGGCTGCCAGCGGGATGCCTTTGTAGGCCGGGCCAAACAATACGTCGAAAGGAATGCCGCTTTCGGCGATGGCTGCCGCGTAGAAACGCCCCAGCTGCGCCAGGGCCGAACCCGAGTTGAACAGGCCGGCATTGAAGAAGTAAGGACTGGTGCGCCCGGACTTCAGGGTGAACTCACCGAAGCGCAAAACGCCGCGATCGATGGCAAAACGAATGAAATCGCGCTGATACGCTTGCATGAAAAAAACCCCACGGATTTAGCTAATTAGCTTGACGCCGTGTATCATACACGCACGCGATTTTTGGGGCCATTTATGCGGATCATCA
>NZ_JBIVMY010000009.1:0-33947 GCF_044753325.1 Pseudomonas sp. NPDC088414
CATACTGCTCAGGCTGCAGCCTTGGCAGATTCCTTCAGCAACTGAGCAACACGCTCAGAAGGCTGTGCACCAACGCTCAGCCAGTAGGCTACGCGCTCTTGGTTCACGGACAGACGGATTTCCTGACCACGGGCAACAGGGTTGAAGAAGCCAACCTGTTCTTTGTGGGAGCCGTCACGCGGGTTACGCGAGTCGGTTACGGTCAGGTGGTAAAACGGGCGCTTTTTGGAGCCGCCAAGGGCAAGACGGATTGTTAGCATGTGAACATCGTTCCTGTAGTCGGTGCTGCAAATCTAAATGCACAGCGGGCATGGGTGCCCGAAAGGCCGCATATTCTAAGGAATATCCGGACTTTTGCAAATGACTTTTTCCGGCGCCTATGGCATGCCGTGCGGATTTGCATATAGAGCCGTCGATGAAAACGGCCAGTCAGCTCCCGCCGAGTGCGGGTTTGCTGTTGATCCCGCGTCCTTGCGGGGTCTGCGCCGGTGCGACGACCGGCGAAGTCTTAGTGTCCTGTATTACATTTTCGGCATGCCGCCGCCGGGCAACATACCGCCCATGCCGCGCATCATTTTCGCCATTCCGCCTTTGGCGGTGAATTTCTTCATCATCTTCTGCATCTGCTTGTGCTGCTTGATCAAGCGGCCGATGTCCTGCACCTGAGTGCCGGAACCCATGGCGATCCGGCGTTTGCGCGAACCGCTGATCAGCTCAGGGTCGCGGCGCTCGGCCGGGGTCATGGAGTTGATGATGGCTTCCATCTGCTTGAATTGCTTTTCTGCCGCGTTCTGGGCATTGCCCATTTGCGACAGGTTGACGCCGCCGATGCTCGGCAGTTTGTCCATGAGCCCGCCGAGGCCGCCCATGTTCTTCATCTGTTGCAGCTGATCGCGGAAGTCTTCGAGGTCGAAGCCCTTGCCCTTCTTCAGCTTCTTGGCCAGTTTGTCGGCCTTGTCCTTGTCCAGGGTCGCTTCAGCCTGTTCGATCAGGCTGAGCACGTCGCCCATGCCGAGGATCCGCGAAGCGATACGCTCAGGGTGGAACGGATCGAGCGCTTCGCTCTTCTCGCCCATACCGATGAACTTGATCGGCTTGCCGGTGATCGCGCGGACCGACAGTGCGGCACCGCCACGGGCATCGCCGTCGACCTTGGTCAGGATCACACCGGTCAGCGGCAGCGCATCACCGAAGGCCTTGGCCGTGTTGGCGGCGTCCTGACCGGTCATGGCGTCGACCACGAACAGGGTTTCCACCGGGTTGATCGCGGCGTGCAGCGCCTTGATCTCGCCCATCATCTCTTCATCGATGTGCAGACGACCGGCGGTGTCGACGATGACCACGTCGATGAATTTCAGTTTTGCTTCTTTAATAGCCGCGTTGGCGATGTCGACCGGCTTCTGGCTCAGGTCGGACGGGAAGAACGTCACGCCGATGTCGTTAGCCAGGGTTTCCAGCTGTTTGATCGCAGCCGGACGGTAGATGTCCGCCGACACGACCATCACCGACTTCTTCTTGCGTTCTTTAAGGAAGCGCGCGAGTTTGCCGGCGGTGGTGGTTTTACCGGCACCCTGCAGACCGGCCATCAGAATGACGGCGGGCGGCACGGCGCTCAGGTTCAGGTCTTCGTTGGCCGCGCCCATCAGGCTTTCGAGTTCGGCCTGGACGATCTTCACGAAGGCCTGGCCCGGCGTCAGGCTGCGCGACACCTCGGTGCCGACAGCGCGCTCCTTGACCGAATTGACGAAGTCCTTGACCACCGGCAGGGCGACGTCGGCTTCGAGCAACGCCATGCGCACTTCGCGCAGGGTGTCTTTGATATTGTCTTCAGTCAGCTTGGCCTTGCCGGTGACATGGCGCAGCGTCTGCGAGAGACGGTCGGTTAAGTTTTCAAACATTGCGCGATCCTTTCAGGCCCTGTGTAGACCGGGATAATGGCGGCCCAGACCGGATTCAACATGTGCTCGGCGAGCCTGCGGCGTGGGCAGGTCGCGGATTATAGCGAAGACTGCGTCGGGCGGACACCTCGCACTTTCGTGGTGTGGCGGTTCTATGCCAAACTCAGCGCCTTTCGGGCCTGCCTAACAGGATTTATGCTCCCCTTGTCACCCAGTTTGCTGACTACCATCGCCGCCGCGCTTCTTTATGCCGCTGCGACCCTTTATCAGGGCACCCGCCTGGCCTCCGGCGCCAAGGCGAACAAGCGCCTGCTGGTTACGCTCGGCATCCTCGCCGTGCTGGCCCACAGCGCCAGCCTGCTCACTCACCTGCTGACGCCGATCGGCCTGGGCCTGGACTTCTTCAGCGCCGCCAGCCTGATCGCCGCGGCCGTCATCGCCCTGACACTGCTGGCCTGCTCGCGGATCCCGGTGGAAAACCTCTTGGTGCTGCTGTTCCCGCTCGGCGCGGCGACGGTGCTGCTGGCGCAGTTCGCCCCGGCCGGCACGGTACAGATCATCGACGAAGAGCCGGGCATCCTCGCCCACATCCTGCTGTCGATCCTCGCCTACGGCATGTTCACCATCGCGGTGTTCCAGGCCTTGCTGCTGCTGGTGCAGGATCACCAGCTCAAGCACAAGCACCCGTCGGGCCTGATCAAGAACTTCCCGCCGTTGCAAACCATGGAAAGCCTGCTGTTCGGTTTCCTCTGGGCTGGCTGGACGCTGCTGTCGCTGTCGCTGATCTCCGGCTGGCTGTTCGTCGAGAACCTGTTCGCCCAGCATCTGGTGCACAAGACGCTGCTGGCGTGCCTGGCCTGGATCGTGTTCAGCGTGCTGCTGTGGGGCCGCAACCGCCTCGGCTGGCGCGGTCACAAGGCGATTCGCTGGACCCTCGCCGGTTTCTGCCTGCTGATGTTGGCGTATTTCGGCAGCAAACTGGTTCGTGAATACATCCTGCACATCTGACGGGCGGCATAAATGGACGGTTTGCCCATAGGGCCGATGCTCGCGGTATTTGTCCTGCTGATTTTATGGTCGGGGCTGTTTACCGCCGTCGAAATCGCGCAGCAGCACTTGCTCGCGCAACGCACCGCCTCGCGCGCCAGCGATAAACCGCTGGCGAAGCTGAGCTTCCCGCTCGACAGTCTGATCCTGTGCAACACCCTGTGCCGCGCCCTCGCGGTGGTCATTGCCACACTGCTGGCAATCTTCCTTTGCGAAGAAAACGGTCCGTGGGCGGCCTGCCTCGGCGCCGGTGCCGTGTTGCTGGTGTTTGCCGACTACTTTCCGCGCACCGTGGCCCAGCGCTATCCGGATGCAGTGCTGTCGTTCGGCAACACCCTGCTGGCCGTTCCGCTGAAGATCCTTTACCCGCTGGCCTGGCTGCTGAGCCGCATCAGCGGTCTGCTGCTGCGTCCCTTCGCGCGCAAAGCCCAGGTGGTGCAGCAAAGCGAAGACGAAGAACCTGCCGACCCGAACGACGACCCGGAACACCCGTCTCGCACCCACCCGGTGTCAGGAATCCATGCGCTGGACAACATCACGGTCAATGACATTCTGGTGCCGCGCAGCGATGTCGACGGCATCAACCTCGACGACTCGATCGAAGCGATCATCGAACAACTGCGCCAGAACAAACGCACACGCCTGCCGGTGTTCCATAGCGACATCAATCAGGTCGAAGCGGTGCTCAACACCCGGCAGATCCGCCACCTGCTCAACGATGGCCAACTGACCCGCGAAGCGTTGCTGGCCGCCAGCTACGAACCGTACTTCGTCCCGGAAAGCACGCCGCTGCAACTGCAACTGCTGAATTTCCACAAGCAGCAACGCCGCTTGGGCATGGTGGTGGACGAGTACGGCGAAGTGCTGGGCATCGTCACCCTGGAAGACATTCTCGAAGAAATCGTCGGCGAATTCGAAAGCGAGCACAGCCTCGACAACCCGCACATCCATCCGCAGCCAGACGGGCGCATGGTGATCGACGGCACTGCGTCGATCCGCGAGCTGAACAAATGCCTGGGCTGGCACTTGCCGAGCGACGGTCCGAAAACCCTCAACGGCCTGGTGACCGAGGCGCTGGAGACCATTCCGGACAGCGCGGTGTGTTTGAAGATCGGGCGTTATCGGCTGGAGATTCTCGAGACCGAGGACAACCGGGTGAGCAAGGTGCTGATCTGGCATACGAGCGCGGTGCCCGCCAAGGTTTAAGCGCTTTTGTGGCGAGGGAGCTTGCTCCCGCTGGGTTGCGAAGCAGCCCTGGCTTTTGATTTACCCACAGATTCATGCGGCCGCTGCGCGCCCGAGCGGGAGCAAGCTCCCTCGCCACAAAAAGCCCGACAGCAGCGATCTTTGCTCTTGTTCATTCGTTAGCCCCCTTCCTATAATCGAGCCGCTTACCCAAGCGATGCCGAGCCCTGTGCTTACCCCGCACTAAGGCGGTTTCGGCCATTTTCCGCACTACCCCGGCGACTGTTCCTACTCGAAACAGCGCTCGCGCCTCATCCCACATCCCTGGGTGCTCGACCATAATAATTCGCTCCAACGGAGCCATGACTGTCAGGGATCACCGCATGACGACCAGTACCGCTTACAGCGCCACCGCGCCTGCCCAGCCGACCAACTCCGCCACCCGCGTGGCGACAGCGAGTTTCATCGGCACCGCCATCGAGTTCTACGACTTCTACGTTTACGCCACGGCCGCCGCGCTGGTTATCGGGCCGGTGTTCTTTCCGCAGACGTCCGGCACCGCGCAGATGCTTTCGGCGTTTCTCACCTTCGGCATCGCCTTCCTCGCCCGCCCGCTGGGTTCGGCGCTGTTCGGCCATTTCGGTGACCGCATCGGGCGCAAGTCGACACTGGTCGCCTCGCTCTTGCTGATGGGCGTGTGCACCACGCTGATCGGCGTGCTGCCGGGTTACGCCAGCATTGGCGCCTGGGCACCGATTCTATTGTGCGTATTACGCTTTGGTCAGGGGCTGGGCCTGGGCGGCGAATGGGGTGGCGCGGCGCTGCTGGCGACGGAGAATGCGCCCAAGGGCAAACGAGCGTGGTTCGGCATGTTTCCGCAGCTTGGCCCGTCGATTGGGTTTCTCGCGGCCAACGGCCTGTTCCTGACCCTGGCCATGACCCTCAACGACGAGCAGTTCCGCAGCTGGGGCTGGCGGATTCCGTTTCTGCTCAGCGCGGCACTGGTGATGGTCGGCCTGTATGTGCGCTTGAAACTGCACGAAACCCCGGTATTCGCCAACGCCATCGCCCGTCAGGAGCGAGTGAAGGTGCCGCTGGTCGAGCTGTTCAGCCAGTACTGGGCGCCCACCCTGCTTGGCGCGGCGGCGATGGTGGTGTGCTATGCGCTGTTTTATATCTCGACAGTGTTTTCCCTGAGCTATGGCGTTTCCACCCTCGGCTACAGCCGTGAGACGTTTCTTGGGCTGCTGTGTTTTGCCGTGCTGTTCATGGCCGCGGCAACACCGTTGTCCGCCTGGGCCAGCGACCGTTACGGGCGCAAACCGGTGCTGATCGTCGGTGGTGTGCTGGCGATTCTGTCCGGATTCCTGATGGAGCCGTTGCTGACACAGGGCTCGACCTGGGGCGTGGCGCTGTTTCTGTGCATCGAGCTGTTCTTGATGGGCGTGACGTTTGCCCCGATGGGCGCGCTGCTGCCGGAACTGTTTCCGACCCACGTGCGTTATACCGGCGCATCGGCCGCTTACAACCTCGGTGGCATCGTCGGCGCCTCGGCGGCTCCGTTCTTCGCGCAGAAACTGGTGGCGATGGGTGGTTTGAGTTATGTCGGCGGGTATGTGTCGGCGGCAGCGGTGCTTAGCTTGATCGCGGTGCTGTGCCTGAAGGAAACGCGCAATAACGATCTGAATCAGGTTGCCTGATAGATCGCTATCGCGGGCAAGCCCGCTCCCACAGGGTTCTCTGTTGATCACAAATTTTGTACACAACCAAAAAATCTGTGGGAGCGGGCTTGCCTGCTATAGCCGCGACTCGGTTTAGAGTTCTACGACAACAGCCTGAGCCGCCCGGGTCGCCTTGGCACGCGCAGCCTCAATCGACTCATCCCGCGCCAACGCCACGCCCATCCGGCGCTGACCGTTGACTTCAGGCTTGCCGAACAGACGCAGTGCCGTATCCGGCTCGCTCAGCGCAGCACCAAGGTTGGCGAACGCAGTCTGGGTCGACTGCCCTTCCACCAGAATCACCGCCGAAGCCGACGGACCGAACTGACGGATCAGCGGCACCGGCAGACCGAGAATGGCGCGGGCGTGCAGGGCAAACTGCGACAGGTCCTGGGAAATCAGGGTCACCAGACCGGTGTCATGCGGGCGCGGCGAGACTTCGCTGAACCACACCTGATCGCCCTTGATGAACAGCTCGACGCCGAACAACCCGCGACCACCCAAGGCCTCGGTCACGGCTTTGGCCACGCGCTCGGACTCAGCCAGAGCAATCGGGCTCATGGCCTGCGGCTGCCAGGATTCCTGATAGTCGCCCTTCTCCTGACGGTGGCCGACCGGTGCGCAGAACGTGGTGCCGCCGATGTGGCGCACGGTCAGCAAGGTGATTTCGTAGTCGAAATCGATGAAGCCTTCGATGATCACCCGACCTTTGCCGGCGCGACCGCCCTCTTGCGCGTAATCCCAGGCTTTCTGCACATCATCGGCGCTGCGCAGCAGGCTCTGGCCTTTGCCCGACGAGCTCATGACCGGTTTGACCACGCACGGGAAGCCCAGGTCCTGAACGGCTTTGCTGTAGTCCTCGAAGGTGTCGGCAAAGTGGTACGGCGAGGTTGGCAGGTCCAGCTCTTCAGCGGCCAGACGGCGGATGCCTTCGCGGTTCATGGTCAGTTGCGCGGCGCGGGCGGTCGGGATCACGGTGAAGCCTTCGGCTTCCAGCTCGACCAGCGTGGCGGTGGCGATGGCTTCGATTTCCGGCACGATGAAGTGCGGTTTCTCAGCTTCGATGACTGCACGCAGCGCGGCGCCGTCGAGCATGTTGATCACGTGGCTGCGGTGCGCAACCTGCATGGCCGGCGCGTTGGCGTAACGGTCAACGGCAATCACTTCAACGCCCAGGCGTTGCAGCTCGATCACCACTTCCTTGCCCAACTCACCACAGCCACACAGCAATACGCGGGTCGCGGTTGGCGACAATGGAGTTCCGATACGGGTCATCTCAGGTCCTCAAAGAAGCGGATCATCGAGGAAAGCAACGCCAGACGCGCTTTCCATGGGGAGAAAGCGCGGCATTTTACATGAACCGCAGGGTTTGGCTCAGCTCGCGACAGCCTGTTTGCGCTCGCGCCAGGCCATGATCAGCCAGACGGCAGTGACGCCGGCAAACTTCGAGACCAGTGCGGTGATGATCACCGGCGGCGTCATCAGGTCGATCATGCCGAAAAAGATAAAAGTATCGAGGGGAATGCTCAGCGCCGAACTGATCCACAGGCGGTCGCGCAACGGCCGTTTGGTGACGCTGAACACCAGCCAGTCGATGATTTCCGACACCGCGAACGCCGTGGCGCTGGCCAACGCGATGGACGGATCGGATGTGACGTAAGACAGCACCAGCGCCGCCAGCATCGCCACCAGTGCACCGTGACCGAAACGGGTTTGCACCATGTCGCGCAACACGAACACCAACCCGCCCCAGGCCGACCAGATGATGTCCAGGTGCGGTGCGGTGGAGAAAGCGAAGTTGATCAGCACGACGCTGCTGATGTAGGCGATGAGGAAAATCATGGTGGCGACCTGTCAGATTGGCGCACAGGTTACTGGACCCGCAGATCAAGAGCCACCCCCTCACCCCAGCCCTCTCCCCGGGAGCCGATTGGGGGGCTTTTCAAAAATTGAGTTCGTCTCAATAGTTCAGGTCGATGTAGCTTGAACTATCAACCCGGTCAGTTCCCTCTCCCTCCGGGAGAGGGTTAGGGTGAGGGCACCCTCAAGCCGATCACGATTTCGAAGGGATCATCCACACCAACCCACTGGCCTTCGCCCGTTCATGACACAACCCCAGCACCACCCGCCGCTCATCGTTGGTCATCCGCCCCCAGCGCGTGATCTCCGCGACCGTGCGCTGGCAACCGGTACAAATATCGTCTTCATCCAGTGCGCAGATATTCACACACGGCGAGGCAACCGGTCTTTCGGGAGTACTCATTCTTCCTGCTCGATCAGATCTCGCGCATAGCGCTGCGAGTTATGCACATAGTGCGCGGCGCTGGCTTCGAGCATCTTCTTCTGCGGCTCGGTCAGCTCACGCACGACCTTGCCCGGCGAGCCCATCACCAGCGAGCCATCGGGGATTTCCTTGCCTTCGCCAATCAGCGAATTGGCGCCGATGATGCAGTTCTTGCCGATTTTCGCGCCGTTGAGGATCACCGCGTTGATGCCGATCAGGCTGTAATCGCCGACCGTGCAGCCGTGGAGCATGGCGTTGTGGCCGATGGTCACGCCAGTGCCGATGGTCAGCGGATAGCCCATGTCGGTGTGCATCACCGTGCCGTCCTGAACGTTGCTGTTCTTGCCGATCAGGATCAGTTCGTTGTCGCCGCGCAGCACGGCGTTGAACCAGACGTTGGCGCCTTCTTCCAGTCTGACCTTGCCCACCAGCACGGCATTGGGCGCGACCCAGCTCTGTGGGTGGGTTTCGACGCGGGCGTCGCCCAGGCGGTATTTCATCTTGTTTTCCTCAGGGCTCACGTGACGGGCCATTCGAGCGATGGCTTCAGGTATTGATATAGCTTTTGGGTGGGTGATGCAGGCTGATCTGTTCGTCATAGAGCAGATTGATCAGCTCGACAATCATGATAGCGGTCAAACCCCAGATCTTGAATTCGCCGTAGCGATAACTCGGCACGTACCAGCTACGGCCTTGATAGTCGATGCGATGCGTGTGTTCACGCGGGTCTTTACGGAAGAACTCCAGCGGCACGTTGAATACCGCAGCGATCTCAGCATCGTTGGCCTGGTATTCGACGAAGTCGGGGATCACCCCGACATACGGCGTAACCTTGATGCCGTGCAGGGAGATCAGCGGGCTGAGCGGGCCGATGACCTCGACCAGCCCCGGTGGCAGGCCGATTTCTTCCTCGGCTTCGCGCAGGGCGGTGAAGATCAGGTCAGGGTCCTCGGGATCGCGGCGCCCACCGGGGAAGGCCACCTCGCCGCCATGGGTCGAGAGGCCGCTGGCGCGCAGGGTCAGCACCAGCTCGGGTTCGTCACTGCGGGTGATCGGCACCAGAACAGCGGCCTCGGGGAAACGTTTATCAGTCTCCAGCGTGCGCGGTGTGTGGTTGCTTACCCTATGCAGTAGCTCGTCCAGCATGAGTGTTCTCGATCTGTGCCTTACCCTGCATCATGCACCAATCATTGCAGCCGCCCAAGCCCCTCGCCGGGCCATGTCGCGAAACGACAACTTGCCGACCGGCACCGCTGCACGCCAAGATAGGCGCAGCATTCAGGAACCCCAGCATGAAATTTTGCAGCCAGTGCGGCAACCCGGTGACCCAGCGCATTCCCGAAGGCGACTCGCGGCTGCGATTTGTCTGCGACAGCTGTCAGACCATTCACTATCAAAACCCCAATATCGTCGCCGGTTGCGTCGCGACCTGGGGCAGCCAAGTGTTGCTCTGCCGCCGTGCCATCGAGCCACGCCTCGGTTACTGGACGCTGCCTGCCGGTTTCATGGAAAACGGCGAGACCATCGAGCAGGCCGCCATCCGCGAAACCGCGGAGGAAGCCTGCGCCCGAGTGCGCAATCTGAGCATCTATACGCTGATCGATGTGCCGCACATCAGTCAGGTGCACGTGTTCTTTCGCGCCGAACTGGCGGATCTGGACTTTGCCGCCGGCCCCGAGAGCCTTGAAGTGCAACTATTCGACGAAGCCGACATCCCGTGGGACGAGCTGGCTTTCCGCACCGTGGGGCGTACCTTAGAATGCTTCTTCGCGGATCGACGGGTCGAGGCGTATCCGGTTCGTTCGGAATCGATTCCGCCGTTGGTCCAGCCTGCCATCAGCTGACTCAAAAAAATCAAAGATCGAAAGATCGCAGCCTGCGGCAGCTCCTACACTTAACATTGCGTCACTCTTGGGGAATCGTTTCAATGCGCTGGTTGCTTGCCCTGCTTTGCCTGTCGTTCGTCACGGTCTCACAAGCCTCCTTCGTGACCACCGTGACGCCGTCGAATACCCCGATGATCGAAAAAATCCTGGTGCTCAAATCGGCGCATCAACTGCAGCTGATTGCCGACGGCAAACCGATCAAGACCTATCGCATCTCGCTGGGCAAGGGTGCGAAAAAGGGGCCGAAACTGATTGAAGGCGACAAACGCACCCCGGAAGGTTTCTACTGGATCGACTGGCGCAAGGTCAGTGAAAAATTCAACCTGGCGATGCACATCTCCTACCCGAACATCAGCGATTCGGCCCGCGCCCGCCGCGAAGGCGTCGAGCCTGGCGGGATGATCATGATCCACGGCACCCCGGATTCGGAAGAAACCCCGGAAGACCTGTTCCACACCCTGGACTGGACCGACGGCTGCATCGCCATGCGCAACATGGACATGCGTGAAGTCTGGGGTCTGGTGCCGGACGGGACGATGATCGAGATTCGCCCTTAGGCTGACCGAAAACCTGTGGCGAGGGAGCTTGTCGAATCGACGCACCGTCCCGCTCGGCTGCGCAGCAGTCGTAAAAGCTGAACGCGCGGTATGTCAGACAGTTAGCGGAGATAGGGTTTGGGGCCGCTTCGCAGCCCAGCGGGAGCAAGCTCCCTCGCCACAGATATGAGCACTACCGCTACCTTTGGTCGCTCTCGAAAAAATAAATCAAAAGATCGCAGCCTGCGGCAGCGCCTACAGGGTTGATACCACTTCCCACTGTAGGAGCTGCCGCAGGCTGCGATCTTTTGTTTTTTACAGCCAACCACTAATACCACTTCAATACATCACACTTGAAACCCGCCATTTCATTGGGCCACAGCTCGATTCCCCGCGTTGACATGGTATTCAAGTGGTATTAATTTCCGCCCCACAAGCGAGCCACAACAATCCTATACTCGCGTCGGAAATGACCTACATGAACGACCTCCAGGCCCTACGCCCAGATGACTCCCAGCCGACGCCGCTGTACCTGCAGCTGGCGCGCAATCTGGAATCGGCGATCCATTCCGGGCAGTGGAAGGCCGAGCAGGCGATGCCGTCCGAGCGCAACCTCAGCGAGCAATTGGGTATCTCCCGGGTCACCGCGCGCAAGGCGCTGGAAGTGCTGCTCGATCAAGGTCTGATCCGCCGTTTGCAAGGTTCCGGCACGTTCATCACGCCACGTCTGGAACAACCGCTGTCACGCCTTTCGGGCTTCAGCGAAATGCTCCGCCTCAAGGGTTTCGTCCCCAGCTCGCAGTGGCTGGAACGCGAAATCACCCTGCCGACTCACGAAGAACTGATCCGCCTGAGCCTGTCGCCGAACGACAAGGTCGCGCGCATGAAACGCCTGCGCAAGGCCGACGACACGGTGATGGCCATCGAGATGAGCACCCTGCCCGCCTCGATCATGCCCAAACCGCACCTGGTCGGCGATTCGCTCTACGAATACCTCGACGGCATCGGCAAACCGATCGTCCGCGCCCTGCAGCACATCCAGGCAATCAACGCCTCGGACGAGTTCGCCGCGCTGGTCGGCATCGCCCCCGGCACCGCCATGCTGCTGATGACCCGGGTCGGCTACCTGGAAGACAACACGCCGATCGAAGTCACCGACACCTATTGCCGCAACGACTACTACGACTTTGTTGCAGAGCTTCGCCGCTGATCAGCAGCCAGGCCAAACGAGAGAAGCGAAATGTCCGAAGACAACATCCTTACCGCCAGCGGCTGGGTTCGCGGCCGGCTGATCCACGAACACGGCAAAGTCGTGTCGATCGAAGGCGTGCCCTGCGATCCGGCCGACAATGACCTGCCCTACCTGCTGCCGGGTTTCATCGATCTGCACGTCCACGGCGGTGGTGGCAAAGACATCATGGAAGGCGCCAGCGCCTTCGAAACCATCACCAAAACCCACGTGCGATTCGGCACCACCTCGCTGCTGGCCACCACCATGACCGCGCCGAGTGCCGAGATCTCCAGCGTGCTGAAAGAGGTCGGCGAGTTCTGCGAACAGCGTCCGCAAGGTGCCGCCCGCGTCCTTGGTGTGCATCTGGAAGGCCCGTACATCAACCCCGGCAAACTCGGCGCGCAACCGAATTTCGCCCATACCGCGTTGATGGCCGAGGTCGAGCAATACCTCGCGCTGGCGCCGATCCGGGTGATCACCATCGCCCCGGAAATCGCCGGCCACGACGGGTTGATTCGTGAACTGAGCAGCCGCGGCATCCGCATGCAGATCGGCCACACCCTCGGCAGCTACGAGGAAGGCGTCGCCGCCCTGGATGCCGGCGCCACCAGCTTCACCCATTTGTACAACGCCATGAGCCCGCTGCATCACCGCGAGCCGGGGATCGTCGGCGCCGCATTGGCCCATGCCAAATTCGCCGAGCTGATCCCGGACTTGCTGCACGTGCATCCCGGTGCGATCCGCGTGGCCCTGCGTTCGATCCCGTGCCTGTACTGCGTCACCGATTCGACTGCCGCCGCCGGCATGCCCGACGGTGAATACAAGCTCGGCAGCCACACCGTGACCAAATGCCTGGGCGGCGTGCGCCTGCCCGACGGCACGTTGGCCGGCAGCACCCTGACCATGGATCAAGCCCTGCGCAACCTGGTGAAGATCGGATTGCCGATCGCCGAGGCCTCGCAGCGTCTGTCGCAATTTCCCGCCGACTACCTCGGCATCACTGAACGCGGGCGCCTGCAACCGGGGGCCTGGGCCGACTGCGTGCGGCTGGATCGCTCACTCACACTGACCGCCGTCATGGTCGAAGGAGAAGACATTGACTTCAAAAATGCTTGAAGAGGCGCTGTCCTCGTTCGAGGCCGTGCAAGCCCAACTGCAACAGCTCGACCCGCAAATGATCGAGATCGCCGGGCGTCTGCGCCGGCAGCCGCCGCAAGTGGCGATGACCGTCGCGCGCGGCAGTTCCGACCACGCGGCGAGCTACTTCGCCTACCTGACCATGCAGCAACTGGGGGTGCCGGTGGCGTCGTTGCCGATGTCGGTGGTGACCATGCAGCAGGCGCCGTTGAAGGTCAGCGGTCAAGTCGCGTTCGCGTTCTCGCAATCGGGGCAAAGTCCGGATCTGGTCAACAGCCTGCGCCTGTTGCGCAAGCGTGGCGCGCTGAGTGTGTCGATGGTCAACGCCGCCGATTCACCACTGGAAGCGGCCTGCGAATTCAGCCTGCCACTGCTCGCCGGCACCGAAAGCAGCGTCGCCGCGACCAAGAGTTTCATCGCCACCCTCAGCGCCAGCGCCCGCCTGATCGCGCACTGGAAAGAAGACAGCGAACTGCTGGAAGCGCACAACGCCCTGCCCGAAGGCCTGCGCGAAGCAGCGAAACAGGACTGGAGCGTGGCCATCGAAGCGCTGCGCGATTGCGAACGCCTGATGGTCATTGGTCGTGGCGCCGGTTTTGCCATCGCTCAGGAAGCCGCGCTGAAATTCAAGGAAACCTCGGCCATTCAGGCCGAAGCGTTCAGCAGTGCCGAAGTCCGTCACGGCCCGATGGCGCTGATCGACGAGCACTACCCGCTGCTGGTGTTCGCCCCACGCGGTGCCGAGCAGGCCGGTCTGATCAGCCTTGCGGCGGAGATGCGGCAACGCGGCGCCCGCGTGCTGCTGGCCGCGCCGGACGACATCCTCGAACGCGACCTGACCCTGAGTCGCGCCGAACACCCGGCCCTTGATCCGATCCTGGCGATCCAGAGTTTCTACGTGATGGCCGCAGGTTTAGCCGTGGCCCGCGGTATGGACCCGGATCAGCCGCGCCACCTGAGCAAAGTGACCCGTACGCACTAACCACTGCTGAACGATGCACAACCCTGTCGACGGACGCGAAACCGTTGATTGATGCAAACCTCTGTAGGCGCTGCCACAGGCTGCGATCTTTTGATTTTGACGCTAAAAAAACAGGATCAAAAGATCGCAGCCTTCGGCAGCTCCTACCGGGGACAGCGAAATTACTGATGAGACCGAGCCATGCACAACAACAATAAAGAGCTGACCCTCAGCGCCCCGCTCAGCGGCCCGGTGCTCACGCTCGCCAAAGTCCCGGACGCGGTGTTCGCCAGCGGCGCGATGGGTGACGGCATCGCCATCGACCCGCTGAATGACACCCTGTACTCGCCCTGCGCCGGGGAGATCATCCATGTCGCCCGCACCGGGCACGCGCTGACCGTGCGCGCCGACAACGGCGCGGAAATCCTCCTGCATCTGGGCCTGGACACCGTTGAACTGAACGGTGAAGGCTTCTCGATGCTGGTCAAGCAAGGCACCCGGGTCAGCAACGGCCAGCCGTTGTTGCGCTACGACCTGGACAAGGTCGGCCAGCAATGCAAAAGCCTGGTCAGCCTGTTGATCTTGACCAACAGCCAGGACTTCCAGGTGCGCCCGATCACGCTCAAAGCGGTGAAAGTCGGCGAGCCGTTATTGCACATCGTTGCGCGCAGCAGCTCTGGGGCGACTGCCGAAGCGGTTGGTGGCCCAGAGGTTCAGGGTCAGGTATTGGTCGCTCATCGCGGCGGCTTGCATGCGCGCCCGGCCGCGCTGATTCGCCAGACCGCACAAGGCTTCAAGAGCCAGTCGCACCTGCACTTCGCCGGCAAATCGGCGCCGTGCAACAGCCTGATCGGGCTGATGGGTCTGGCCATCGGCGAACAGGATCAAGTGCAGGTCAGCTGCCAGGGACCGGACGCCGAAGCCGCGCTGCAGGCCCTGCTCAATGCGTTGGCGACCGCCCTGCCCGACGATCATCACGCCGCTGCTCCGGTCCGTGCCGCACCGCAAAAACGCCCGGCCGAAGCTGGCGTGCTGCAAGGGGTGTGCGCCGCACCGGGACTGGTCGGCGGGCCGCTGTTTCGTCTGAACGCGATCAGCCTGCCGGCAGATGCGGGCAATCATGCTCCGCTTGAGCAACTGCAGAAACTTGAAGCCGCGCTGAATCAGGTTCGCGGCGAAATCAACGCCACCCTCGCCCAAGCGAAAAAGCACCGGAACAGCGACGAAGAAGCGATCTTCGCCGCACACCTGGCACTGCTCGAAGACCCGGCCCTGCTCGACGCCGCACAGCACTCCATCGACCAAGGCACAGCGGCGACCCACGCGTGGAGCCAGTCGATCGACGTGCAGTGCGAAGTGCTGCAACACACCGGTAGTGCGCTGCTGGCCGAACGCGCCAACGACCTGCGCGACCTCAAGCAACGGGTGCTGCGCGCCCTGCTCGGTGAAGCCTGGCATTACGACGTGCCGGCCGGCGCCATCGTCGCGGCCCATGAACTGACGCCGTCGGATCTGCTGCAACTCAGCGCGCAAGGTGTCGCCGGGTTGTGCATGGCCGAGGGCGGCGCGACGTCGCACGTGGCGATTCTGGCGCGCGGCAAAGGTCTGCCGTGCCTGGTGGCGTTGAGCGCCGCTTTGCTCGAACAGCCACAAGGTCAGTCGGTGGTGCTGGATGCCGATGGCGGCCGCCTCGAACTGACACCGAACGCCGAACGCCTGGCCGAAGTGCAGCAGGCGCAAATCGACCGTCAGCAACGCCGCGATGCCCAACAGGCCAAGGCGCATCTGCCCGCCGAAACCCGTAATGGTGTGGCCATCGAAGTGGTCGCCAACGTTGCCTCCAGCCATGAGGCGGCGGACGCCTTTGCCAACGGCGCCGATGGCGTCGGCCTGCTGCGTACCGAGTTCCTGTTCGTCGACCGGCAAACGGCGCCGGACGTCGAAGAGCAGCGTGCCGCCTATCAAGCCGTGCTCGATGCCATGGGCGATCACTCGGTGATCATCCGCACCATCGACGTCGGTGGCGACAAGCAACTCGACTACCTGCCGCTGCCCGCCGAAGCCAACCCGGTGCTGGGCCTGCGCGGCATTCGTCTGGCTCAGGCCCGCCCGGAAATCCTCGATCAGCAACTGCGCGCACTGCTGCAAGTCAGCCCGCTACGCCGTTGTCGGATCCTGTTGCCGATGGTCACCGAAGTCGACGAACTGCTGCACATCCGCCAACGGGTTGATGCGCTGTGCCTGGAGTTGGGCATTAATCAGCGCCCGGAAATCGGCGTGATGATCGAAGTCCCCGCCGCTGCATTGCAGGCCGAACAACTGGCCGAGCACGCCGACTTCCTGTCGATCGGCACCAACGACCTGTCGCAGTACACCCTGGCCATGGACCGCGACCACGCAGGTTTGGCCGCTCGGGTCGATGCGCTACACCCGGCGCTGCTGCGGCTGATCGCCATGACCTGCGCAGGTGCAGCGGTGCACAAGCGCTGGGTCGGCGTGTGCGGTGCCCTCGCTTCCGATCCGCTGGCAACCCCGGTGCTGATCGGCCTCGGCGTGACCGAGCTGTCGGTGAGCCCGGTACAGATCGGTGAAATCAAGGATCGCGTGCGCCAGTTGCACGAGGCCGAATGCCAACGCCTCAGCCTCGACCTGTTGAAACTTAACAGCGCCGCTGCGGTACGTCACGCCTGCCACCAGCATTGGCCTCTGCACTAACAACAAGCTCTCTATAACGAGCAGGGAGAACCACCATGTACCAACTCTTCATCGAAGGCCTGCAACGCCTCGGCCGCGCGCTGATGCTGCCGATCGCGATCCTGCCGATCGCCGGCCTGCTGCTGCGTCTGGGTGACACCGACCTGTTGAACATCGCGATCATTCACGATGCCGGGCAAGTGATCTTCGCCAACCTGGCGATGATCTTCGCCATCGGCATCGCCGTCGGGTTCGCCAAGGACAACAACGGCACCGCCGGCCTGGCCGGGGTGATCGGTTATCTGGTGATGATCTCCACGCTCAAGGTGCTCGACCCGAGCATCAACATGGGCATGCTCGCCGGGATCGTCAGCGGCCTGATGGCCGGCGCACTGTACAACCGCTTCAAGGACATCAAGCTGCCGGAGTATCTGGCGTTCTTCGGCGGCCGGCGCTTCGTGCCAATCGTCACCGGTTTCGCCGCCGTCGCGCTGGGCGTGGTGTTCGGCTATATCTGGCCGCCGATCCAGCACGGCATCAACAGCTTCGGCGCCTTGATGATGGAAAGCGGCAGCATCGGTGCGTTCGTCTTCGGCGTATTCAACCGCTTGCTGATCGTCACCGGTCTGCACCACATCCTCAACAACATGGCGTGGTTCGTGTTCGGCAACTTCACCGACCCGACCACCGGTGCTCTGGTCACCGGCGACCTGTCGCGTTACTTCGCCGGCGATCCGAAGGGCGGCCAGTTCATGACCGGCATGTTCCCGATGATGATCTTCGGCCTGCCCGCCGCGTGTCTGGCGATGTACCGCAACGCCCTGCCGGAGCGGCGCAAGGTCATGGGCGGGATCTTCCTGTCGATGGCGCTGACATCATTCCTGACCGGGGTGACCGAACCGATTGAATTCGCCTTCATGTTCCTCGCCCCGCTGCTGTATTTGCTGCATGCGCTGCTGACCGGCCTGTCGATGGCGATCACCAATGCGCTGAACATCCACCTCGGTTTCACCTTCTCCGGCGGCTTCATCGACATGGTGCTCGGTTGGGGGCGCTCGACCAATGGCTGGCTGGTGATTCCGGTCGGGCTGGCTTACGCCGTGGTGTATTACGCGGTGTTTGATTTCTGCATTCGTCGCTTCAATTTGAAGACGCCGGGGCGTGAGGACGTGGCCGCCACCGAGAAGTCGGTGCTCACGGAAAACGAACGTGCGGCGGCGTACATCAAGGCCTTGGGCGGTGCGGAGAATCTGGTGACTGTCGGTGCCTGCACTACCCGGTTGCGTCTGGAAATGGTTGATCGCAACAAGGCTTCCGACGCTGACTTGAAGGCACTGGGTGCGATGGCCGTGGTACGCCCAGGCAAGGGCGGCAGTTTGCAGGTTGTTGTGGGGCCATTGGCCGACAGCATCGCCGACGAAATCCGCCTCGCCATGCCGGCGCTGGGGCATGCGTTGGTGGCTGCGCCTGCGGTGGTGGTGGAGGAATCGAAAGCTGCATTGGTCGCTGCACCGGAAGCCCAGCAATGGCTGACGGCGTTGGGCGGTAGCGAGAATGTGCTGCAGCTGGACTGCATCGCCCTGACCCGCATTCGCCTGCAACTGGTCGATGGTAAAGCGTTGTCCGAGGCTCAGTTGAAAGAGCTGGGGTGCCAGGGTGTCAGCCCGTTGGAGGGTGGGGTCTGGCATTTGTTGATTGGTGAGAAAGCGGCGAGTTTGAGTGGGGCGATTGAGGCGTTGGTTAATCGGAGTGAGGTTAGCGCCAAGGTTTAACCCCTCGGCAAAATTCACCAGCCTCACTGATAAACGGAAAGCCGCTGGGCTGTGGAGCTCAGCGGCTTTTTATCGGGTGTTTACGCGACTGTGACGATGAACGTACGTGGTGCGGAGACACCAGCCTGTCCTCTGGCCCTGATCGAATGCGTGCTCACTGACAAATCCATCAAGTGAAAGTGCCAAGTGCCTGCAGCGTCGGCGACTACTTGCCCCATCACAGTAGCACCGTCGAGAATCTGGAGTTCATCGCCAGCAGGCGCCAAGCCACTCAACGGCACAACAGTGGACGATGTGATACCGCCGTTTGGAATCTCCTCGCCTTGGCTGTTTTTCACGGAAGTAATCACTGGCACAGTGTTTTTTTTAATAGACATAGCAAAATCCTTCTTACCTGTTGTGAATGGAAGTCTCATCAGACAGAAGTTGGCCGAAGCGCACCACTGTCAGAAATTACAGGTAAGCGGTGGTTTCCGATGATTGGTCATCATCAAGGCAAACCTGGGTATTGAATCCAAAAGTCGGTTGCCGACGGCTCGCTCCCACGCGAGGTCTCAACTCCCCAGAAAGGAGATGAGGTCCGCGACGGGACGAGCCGGTTTGCGATGATCATCCGATGAATCAGGTTTGCGGATCGACCCGGTCCAGCGCGCGGTTTACCGCCAGTTCGGCGAGCATGACGATTTGCTGGATCGCCAGTGCGGTGCTGCGTTGCAGGCCGCTGAGTTCGTTGGCGAAGTTGCTGGCCATGGCACTGGCGCAGGCCAACGATTCGTAGGCGTGGGCCAGCAGGGTTTCGGGGTCGACGTTGGGGTTGACCATGAACATTGTGCTGGGCTGATGCGCCTGAGCGGTTTGCGGAGTGAAGTAGAAATCGACAGCGCGCTTGATGGCTTCACGGTCTTTCGTCAGGTCTTCGACGCGGATAGCGTCTACGGGTGGTGCTGTGGTTTCGTGGGGTGGGTCGGGGATCAGTTTGTCCAAAATTCAACTCCTGCTACGGCGTGTGAAGATGCCATCGTTCGCCGGATCTCACGCGGCAAAGAGGTGGCAGCTATGTGCAGGGTGAGATCCACCGGAGCAGGCAACCGGCCAGACCGAAGTCTGCCCGCACACAGCCGCCATAAAGCAGGCAGCAGATTGAGCTGGCGCCAATTATCGTGGTGTTGGCGCTAGTTGCAAGCATTCCGGGGATCTCACGCCCGGTCGCTGAATTGGCAGCGACAGACAAAGCCTAGAGAGCGGGCGTCCGACGGACAACCTGAAAACCTTGTGGGAAGGTTCTGGTTATTCGACACATCATTAAACAACCAAAAACAAACCCTCTCCCTAGCCCTCTCCCAGAGGGAGAGGGACTGACCGAGGTGTTTGGTGGATGTACGCCGACGTGAAATACCGAGTCGAACTCATATCCTGAAAAGCCCAAAAATCGGCCCCCTCTCCCTCGGGAAAGGGCTGGGCGGTCGGCGTTCCGATGAGGGGCAGCTCCAACACAAATCAAAAACCGAACACCCCGTGCTCTTCACCACTAAACAGGATGAGCGCAAGCTCGGCTGCAGCTTTTGATCTTGATCCACCGGCCCCGTCGGCAGGCTGAGTGGAGGGATTGATCCGGAGGGTGGGAGCGCAGCGACCGTTCGACGAAGTCGAACACATCGAGAGGAGGTGCAGCGAAGCAAACCGGAGGCGATGCGCCCGGATCAATCCCGGAGCGAAGGAACCCCGAGCCTCAGCGAGCGGGCCGAACGTTGGGGCAAGCGTTTTTTGCTTACTTTTTTAGGCGCTTGTAAAAAAGTGAGTCGCCGTAAGGGCGAAACCGCCAGCCGCAGCAACCAAAAGAATGGATATTCACCCAATCAACAAGAGCATGGTCGCCTATAAGGGCGCCATCGCCGGCAAGCCAACTTCCACAGTTAAATGAGTTAACCCCTCAAATCGTGGCCAACAAAAAACCCGCAGAATTTGCTTTCCGCGGGTTTACATTTTGCCTCTAGAAACTCATCTGCCACTGCCCGGTCAACGCTTGATTACGACTATTGCTACCCACCTCGGCGTTGTAACCAATACTCAGGGTTTGGCGTGCAGAGATCCCGACGTCCACACCTGCCCCGACTATCAGGCTGTCGCGATCCAAAGCACTGCCCTGGACATTGAACCCGGAGCCACCCAAAACAAAGGCCTGACGGGTTTCACTTTCTACGTCGCCGTAAGTGTGGCGCCAGCCAAGGCTACCCCTCGGCGTTACGCTGATACCGTTCTGCAACTGATTAAGCTGCGCCAGTCGCACGCCGAACGTGCTGCTGAAGTTATCCTGGGTCTGGGAGTCCACGGCCAACGCGGCCAAGCCGCCTTTTTCAGTGAACCCTTCGCGGTGATAACGCTGGTACCCCAGATTGGCGAATGGCTCGACGTTGAGCCGGCCACTGCCCAACAAATAGCCCAGTTCCGCAAAGGCTTGTTGGCTGTCGGCATCGTAGTTGCCTTTTGGCCGGTCGCTGAAGCCTTCGAATTCAACCGTTCGCTTATTATCTCCGTCATGGCCGCTGTAAGCCGCCCCCAGGCGTAACGCCAGAGGCCCATCCTGGCGCATGGCGTACGCGCCGACATGCCAACTGTGCAGCGTGCCCTCGAAGCTATGGCTGTCGAGGTCAGTCTTCGAATAACCACCGAGTACGCCCATGCGCCATTCGGGCGAAAGCGACCAATCCACGCCCAGCACAGTGCCAGCCGTTCGTTGCTCAAAACTGGAATTGCCCTGTTCGCCGTCGAGCTTGCCGTAGCTGCCAATGCCTTGCAGCCATACGCGGCCCGGTGCGCTTGGATCGTTCAGATTGCGAACAGTGTTCGCAACGTCAGTGGCCGCCAGAACTGGGCTCTGCGATGAATCAAGCCCCACCCGCAAGCCGCTATCGCTGCCCATTTGCTGCATCGCTGTACGCATGCTGGTCATTACCGACGAACTGGCGGCCAGTGTGGCGCTGCTCAAATTGGCATTGCTGCCAGCAGCGAGACTTTCGATGGCTGCACTAATGCCTGCAGCACCTTGAGAGATCGTCATGACAGCGTTGTAAAGGACGTTGGACTTATCCCCATTGACCGGAAATCCAGACCCTGGAGGCCCGAAGATCGGGTCGAAATCGAGTGCAGGGCTTATCGTTTGGATACTTTCAGCGGCATGGATACCGTTCGCAGTTCGAGCATAACGACTAAGGTCCAGCTTATGAGGAACGTCCACCCGATTGAAGGCATCGCTGATCGTCTCTGCCGCTCTGACTTGATTGAAAAAACCTCCGGCAACAACCGAGGCCATACATACGGTGAAACGATGACGGGTAAGAAACATGCGAGAAATCCTTTTGTCGTTATGACTCGATCATCCTATATAGCGCTTTGGCATTACCAGCAAAAAGCAGGCAAAAAAAACCGCTGAAATCACTTTCAGCGGTTCTTTTATCAGCGGCCAAAGACTCAGAAATCTTCCAGCCGCCACACCTCATAAGCCGGCGTCTCGTACGGATGACTGAGCTTCAACGCCGCCACAACAGCCACGATCAACTCATCCACCACCACAAGCTCAACCTTCCATTCCTCAACCCGCTCAACCTGCCCCGCCTCGCCAATAAACGGCTGACTGCCATCCAACGGACGAAACTGACCCAAACCAAGCACCTGCCAGGCACAGTGGTCATAGTCCCCGATCCGCCCACCACCGGCAGCGAATACAGCGTCCTTGACCACCTCGACATGACTGTCAGGAACAAAAAACCCGAGCTTGTACACAGGCCTCAGTTCACCCAGACGCGCGCATTACGGAACATGCGCATCCAAGGAGCATCCTCGGTCCAGTCTTCCGAACGCCACGAGTTCTGCACCGCGCGGAACACCCGCTCCGGGTGCGGCATCATGATCGTCACGCGACCGTCGCGGCTGGTGAGACCGGTGATCCCGCGCGGCGAACCGTTCGGGTTGGCCGGGTAGGCTTCGGTGACCTTGCCGTGGTTATCGACGAAACGCATCGCCACGCAACCCGACAGATCGGCTTCCAGCAAGGCTTCTTCGCTGGAGAACTCGGCATGGCCTTCACCGTGCGCGATGGCGATCGGCATACGCGAACCGGCCATGCCCTGCAGGAAGATCGAGTTCGATTCCTGGATCTGCACCATCGCCACGCGCGCTTCGAACTGCTCGGAGCGGTTGCGCACAAAGTGCGGCCAGAACTCGCTGCCCGGGATCAGTTCGTGCAGGTTGGACATCATCTGGCAACCGTTGCACACGCCGAGGGTGAAGCTGTCGTTACGCTCGAAGAAGCCCTGGAACGCATCCCGGGCACGGCTGTTGAACAGCGCCGACTTGGCCCAGCCTTCACCGGCGCCAAGTACGTCGCCGTAGGAGAAACCACCGCAGGCCACCAGACCTTTGAACTCGTTCAGGTCGACGCGGCCGGCGAGGATGTCGCTCATGTGCACGTCGATCGCGTTGAAACCGGCGCGGTCGAACGCGGCGGCCATTTCCACCTGACCGTTGACGCCCTGCTCACGCAGCACGGCAACCTGTGGGCGGATGCCTTTCTTGATGTAAGGCGCGGAGATGTCCTGATTGACGTCGTAGCTCAGCTTGACGCTCAGGCCCGGGTTGTCTTCTTCCAGCAGCGCGTCGAACTCTTGCTCGGCGCAGTCGGCGTTGTCGCGCAGACGTTGGATCTGGTAGCTGGTCTCGGCCCACTGACGTTGCAGCAGACGGCGCTGGCCTTCGAACACGGTGTCACCGTTGAAGGTGATGTTGATCTGGCCGTTGTTGATCGGCTGACCGATCACCGACACGCAGTCGCCCAGACCGGCCGCGCTGAATTGCGCGAGGATGTCCGGGGTGGCGTCCTGACGAACCTGGATAACGGCACCCAGCTCTTCGTTGAACAGGATTGCGGCGATTTCTGCCGAGTTTTCGGCAACGCTGTCCAGGTTCAGGCTCAGACCGCAGTGGCCGGCGAACGCCATTTCCACCACGGAGGTCAGCAGACCACCGTCGGAACGGTCGTGGTAAGCCAGCAGGTGACCGTCGGCGTTGAGGCCCTGGATCACCGCGAAGAAGGCCTTCAGGTCTTCGGCGTCGTCGACGTCCGGAGCCTGCTTGCCGAGCTTGCCGTGAACCTGTGCAAGGATCGAGGCACCCATGCGGTTCTGGCCGCGACCGAGGTCGATCAGGATCAGGTCGGTGGTGCCCTTGTCCATGCGCAGTTCCGGGGTCAGGGTCTGACGGATGTCAGCCACTGGGGCGAAACCGGTCACGATCAGCGACATCGGCGAAGTTACGGTTTTTTCTTCGCCGTTGTCGTTCCAGCGGGTGGCCATGGACATCGAGTCCTTGCCCACCGGAATGGTGATGCCCAGCTCAGGGCACAGCTCCATGCCGACCGCTTTCACGGTGTCGTACAGACGCGCGTCTTCGCCCGGGTGGCCGGCAGCGGACATCCAGTTCGCCGACAGCTTGATGTCGGAGATCTTGTTGATGCGCGAAGCGGCAATGTTGGTCAGGGTTTCGCCGATGGCCATACGGCCCGACGCCGGAGCGTCCAGCAACGCCAGCGGAGTCCGCTCGCCCATGGCCATCGCTTCACCGGTGTAGACGTCGAAACTGGTGGCGGTGACGGCCACGTCGGCTACCGGCACCTGCCATGGGCCAACCATCTGGTCACGGGCCACGAGGCCGGTGATGGTGCGGTCGCCGATGGTGATCAGGAAGCTTTTGCTCGCTACGGCCGGGTGGTGCAGAACGCGTTCGATGGATTCGCTGATGTCGAAGTTCGACGGATCGAAATCATCGCCCAGCTCGGCTTCGCGAACCACCGAACGGTGCATGCGCGGGGCCTTGCCCAGCAGCACTTCCAGCGGCATGTCCACCGGGTTGTTGCCGAAGTGGCTATCCGTGACAGTAAGTTGCGGCTCGGCAGTGGCTTCGCCGACCACGGCGAACGGGCAACGCTCACGTTCGCAGATCGCCTGGAAGCGCTCGAAATCCGCCGGGCCGACCGCCAGAACGTAACGTTCCTGGGATTCGTTGGACCAGATTTCGTGCGGGGCCATGCCCGGCTCATCGTTGGGAATGTTGCGCAGCTCGAAACGGCCACCGCGGTCGCCGTCGTTGACCAGTTCCGGGAAGGCGTTGGACAGACCGCCCGCACCCACGTCGTGGATGAAGCTGATCGGGTTCTTGTCGCCCAGTTGCCAGCAACGGTCGATGACTTCCTGGCAGCGACGCTCCATCTCAGGGTTTTCACGCTGTACGGAAGCGAAGTCGAGGTCCGCCGAGCTGGTGCCGGTGGCCATCGAGGACGCAGCGCCGCCGCCCAGACCGATCAGCATTGCCGGGCCGCCGAGCACGATCAGCTTGGAGCCGACCAGAATCTCGCCTTTCTTGACGTGTTCTTCGCGGATGTTGCCCATGCCGCCCGCGAGCATGATCGGCTTGTGGTAACCGCGAACTTCGTCACCGTGCGGGGTGGTGATCGATTGTTCGAAGGTACGGAAGTAGCCAGTCAGGGCCGGACGACCGAATTCGTTGTTGAACGCGGCGCCGCCCAGCGGGCCTTCGATCATGATGTCCAGCGCGGTAACGATGCGCTCAGGCTTGCCGTACGGCACTTCCCACGGCTGTTCGAAGCCCGGGATCTGCAGGTTGGACACGGTGAAACCGGTCAGGCCGGCCTTTGGCTTGGCGCCACGACCGGTGGCACCTTCGTCGCGGATCTCGCCACCGGAACCGGTGGACGCGCCCGGGAACGGGGCGATCGCGGTCGGGTGGTTGTGGGTCTCGACCTTCATCAGGATGTGCACCGGCTCCTGCACCGCGCCGTACTGGCGGGTTTCCGGATCCGGGAAGAAGCGGCCGGCGACGTTGCCGACGATCACCGAAGCGTTGTCCTTATAAGCGGACAGCACGCCTTCGTTGTGCATCTGATAGGTGTTCTTGATCATGCCGAACAGGCTTTTTTCCTGGCTCTCGCCGTCAATATCCCAACTGGCGTTGAAGATCTTGTGGCGGCAGTGCTCGGAGTTGGCCTGGGCGAACATCATCAGTTCGATGTCGTGCGGGTTGCGCTTGAGACCGTTGAAGGCGTTGAAGGCGTTGACCAGATAGTCGATCTCGTCTTCGGCCAGGGCCAGGCCCAGCTCGGTGTTGGCTTTTTCCAGCGCGGCGCGGCCGCCACCGAGGATGTCGATCGCGGTCAGCGGCTTCGGCTCGGCGTGGCTGAACAGACCGGCGGCCTGTTCCAGATTGCCCAGAACGATCTGGGTCATGCGGTCATGCAGCAAGTCGGCAATCTGCTGGGCTTCGGTGTCGCTGAACTGGCCGGCGACGTAGAACGCGATGCCGCGCTCCAGGCGCTGGATCTTGCTCAGGCCGCAGTTGCGGGCGATGTCGCTGGCCTTGCTCGACCATGGCGAGATGGTGCCGAACCGCGGCAACACCAGAAACAGACGACCGGTCGGCTCTTGTACCGGAACGCTTGGGCCGTACTTCAGAAGGCGCGCAAGCACCTGCTGTTCGTCGCCGGTCAGGACGCCGGTGACTTCGGCGAAGTGAGCGAATTCAGCATACAGGCCACTGACAGCTGGAACCTTCTGGCTCAGTTGCTCAAGGAGTTTGCTGTGGCGAAAGGCAGAAAGGGCAGGAGCGCCGCGCAGGATCAACATCTTCGGGACAGCCTCGGGAAGGGGTGTGCTTTGAGGCCGTGCATTCTAGCCTAAACCGCCCTCAACATCACCCGAAACGCTACGCACGGTTGCACTCGGATATCAATCTGTGTTTCTGCCTTTGAAGTCAAATTTCGAGGGTGCGCGAGCAGCGCTTATTTTTTCTGTCACAAAATGCCGTTCAGCCCCATTCCTGCGGGGTTTCGTGCAGTTTTGTGATCTCTAGCAGACAAGCCCCTCACTGTCGAGATATGGCGCCCGCAGCCGTTTGCGTATACTGCGCAGATGTTTTTCCCAACGGCTTTGCGTCCGCGATACGCCAAATGGCTGATCGCAACCGGACTCTTCCTGATGCTCGGTGGCTGTGTTGATAAACCCAACACACTCGAGCGCGTAAAGGAGGATGGTGTGCTGCGGGTGATTACCCGTAACAGCCCCGCCACCTACTTTCAGGATCGCAGCGGTGAAACCGGCTTCGAATACGAGCTGGTGAAGCGCTTCGCCGACGATTTGGGTGTGGAACTGAAGATCGAGACCGCCGATAACCTCGACGACCTGTTCAACCAGATCGGCAAGCCGAACGGCCCGGTGCTGGCGGCGGCGGGTCTGGTCAGCAGCGACGAGCGCAAGAAACAGGTGCGCTTCTCCCACTCCTACCTGGAAGTCACGCCGCAGATCATCTATCGCAACGGCCAGTCGCGCCCTACCGATCCAGGTGATCTGGTCGGCAAAAAGATCATGGTGCTCAAGGGCAGCACCCACGCCGAGCAGCTGGCGGAGCTGAAAAAGAAGTTTCCGGGCATCGAGTACGAAGAATCCGACGCTGTTGAAGTGGTCGATCTGCTGCGCATGGTCGATGAAGGCCAGATCGACCTGACCCTGGTCGATTCCAACGAAGTGGCGATGAACCAGGTGTACTTCACCAACATCCGCGTGGCCTTCGACCTCGGCGATGCGCGCAGCCAGAGCTGGGCGGTGGCCGCCGGTGAAGACAACAGCCTGCTCAACGAGATCAACGCCTACCTCGACAAGGTGCAAAAGAACGGCACCCTGCAGCGCCTGAAAGACCGCTATTACGGCCACGTCGATGTCCTCGGCTACATGGGCGCCACTACCTTCGCCCAGCACTTGCAGCAGCGCCTGCCCAAATACGAACAGCACTTCAAGACCTACGCCAAGAAAGAGAAAGTCGACTGGCGCCTGCTCGCGGCTATCGGTTATCAGGAATCGCTGTGGCAACCGGCGGTCACCTCGAAAACCGGCGTGCGCGGCCTGATGATGCTGACCCAGAACACCGCTCAGGCGATGGGCGTGTCGAACCGTCTCGATCCCAAGCAGAGCATCATGGGCGGCGCCAAGTACCTTGCGTACATGAAGGATCAGCTCGACGAATCGATTCAGGAACCGGACCGCACCTGGTTCGCCCTGGCGGCGTATAACGTCGGCAGCGGCCACCTCGATGACGCGCGCAAACTGGCGTCCCGCGAAGGCCTGAACCCGGACAAGTGGCTGGACGTGAAGAAGATGCTGCCGCGCCTGTCGCAGAAGCAGTGGTACAGCAAGACCCGCTACGGCTACGCCCGGGGCGGCGAGCCGGTGCATTTCGTGGCGAACATTCGTCGCTACTACGACATCCTGACCTGGGTGACCCAGCCGCAGCTTGAAGGCGATCAGGTGGCCGAAGGCAACCTGCATGTGCCGGGGATCGACAAGACCAAGCCGGCGCAGGAGCCAGCCCCGCTTTAACCAACACCCCAAAACAAATGTGGGAGCGAGCTTGCTCGCGAATGCAGTGTGCCAGTCAACGAACAGGTTGGCTGACACTACGCCTTCGCGAGCAAGCTCGCTCCCACAGGGGTCATGCGCTGACCTTTAGCCTTTCAACGCGGCAGCCAGAATCAGCGCTTTCATTTCGGACACCGCAGACTTGAACCCCACGAACAACGCATGCGCCACCAGCGCATGGCCGATGTTCAGTTCGTTGATGCCCTTGATCGCCGCCACGGCTTCGACGTTGTGATAATGCAGGCCATGCCCGGCGTTGACGATCAGGCCCTGCGCCAGACCAAACGCCACGCCGTCCGCCACACGTTTCAATTCTTCAGCGACTTCGGTCGGGGTTTCAGCGTCGGCATAGCGCCCGGTGTGCAGTTCGATGGCCGGCGCACCGACGCGCTTCGACGCGGCGATCTGGCGCTCGTCAGCATCGATGAACAGCGACACTTCGCTGCCGATCTTCGACAGGCGCTCGACCGCTGCCTTGATGCGCTCTTCCTGCCCCGCTACATCCAGACCGCCTTCAGTGGTCAGTTCCTGACGGGTTTCCGGAACCAGGCAGATGTGCGCCGGACGGATGCGCTCGGCGAACGCCATCATTTCTTCGGTGACGCCCATTTCGAAGTTCATGCGGGTCTGCAGCACATCCTTGAGCAACAGCACGTCGCGCTCCTGGATGTGCCGACGGTCTTCGCGCAGGTGCACGGTGATGCCGTCGGCGCCCGCCTCTTCCGCGTCCAGCGCTGCCTTGACCGGATCCGGGTAGCGTGTGCCACGGGCCTGACGCAGGGTGGCGACGTGGTCGATGTTCACGCCAAGAAGAATGCGATTGCTGGTGGTCACGGATGCGCTCCTGAAGGGAAAGATTCGGCGCACAGCATATCAGGGCTTGCGAAATAGCTCGCGGCTGACGAGGGGACGGCCACCCAGATGAACGGCCAGTGCCTGACGCATCAGACGCTTGGCCGCCGACAGCGCGCCGGGAGCGGTCCAGTCGGCTTCGGCCATGGCCAGCAATTCGGTGCCGTTGAACAAACCCGGCTGCAACAGGAAGACGCGCTCCAGCCCGGCGTCCACTTGCAGACGATAAAGACCGTCCGGCGCGACCGGCTCGCTGTGGATATCGGTATTCAGGGAGAAGCCGTAACCGAGATCGTCCAGCAGGCGCCATTCGAACGAGCGCAACAACGGCTCCAGCGGGCGACCTTCGGCCAGGGCCAGCAGTGTTGCAGCGTAATGATCAAACACCGCAGGGTGCGGGTCTTCGGCGGGCAGCAGGCGGATCAGCAATTCGTTGAGATAGAGGCCGCTGAACAGCGCCTCACCGACCATCCAGGTCGCGTTGCCGGCACTTTCCATGCGCCCGACGTTCTTCAGTTCACCCTTGCCACGAAACTCGACTTCCAGTGGCACAAAGGGCCGCGCCAATGTCCCGGCCTTGCCCCGCGCACTGCGCAACACCGCCCGCAGCCGACCTTGCGGCGTAAGGAAATCGACCAGCGCACTGGTTTCGCGGTAGGCGCGCGAATGCAGGACGTAGGCGAGTTGGGCGGGAGGTGGGGTTTGCGACATAAGCCGAAAGATCTCTGAAGATCATCAATTGTGGCGAGGGAGCTTGCTCCCGCTGGGTTGCGAAGCAGCCCCAAGATCAGCGATTTGGTGTGTCAGGCACACCGAGGCGCCCGATTTCACGACTGCTTCGCAGCCGAGCGGGAGCAAGCTCCCTCGCCACAGAAGCCCGCTCGCACAGCGAAACCAACGTTTACAGGTCGCCGTAACCCAGCGAACGCAGTGCACGCTCGTCGTCGGACCAGCCGCCCTTCACCTTCACCCACAGGTTGAGCATGATCTTGGAGTCGAACAGCAGCTCCATGTCCTTGCGCGCTTCGGTGCCGATGCGCTTGATGCGCTCGCCCTTGTCGCCAATGATGATCTTCTTCTGACCGTCACGCTCGACGAGGATCAGCGCGTGGATGTGCAGGGTCTTGCCCTGCTGCTTGAACTCTTCGATCTCGACGGTGATCTGGTACGGCAGTTCGGCGCCCATCTGGCGCATGATTTTCTCGCGCACCAGTTCGGCGGCAAGGAAACGGCTGCTGCGGTCGGTGATCTGGTCTTCCGGGAAGAAGTGATCGTTCTCCGGCAGATGATCGGCGATGACCTTTTCCAGCGCGTCAAGGTTGTGCCCGTGCTGCGCGGAAATCGGGATGATCTGTGCGTTCGGCAGCTGTTCCTGCAACCACGACAGGTGCGGCATCAGCTCGGCCTTGTCTTCGATGCGGTCGGTCTTGTTCAGCGCGACGATCAGCGGGCCGGTCACGTACTGCACGCGCTCCAGCACCATCTGGTCTTCTTCGGTCCACTTGGTGCGGTCGACCACGAAGATCACCACGTCGACGTCTTTCAACGCCGCCGAAGCGGTTTTGTTCATGTAGCGGTTCAGGGCCTTTTCGCCACCCTTGTGCATGCCGGGGGTGTCGACGTAGATCGCCTGCACGTCACCCTCGGTCTTGATCCCGAGCATGTTGTGACGAGTGGTCTGCGGCTTGCGCGAGGTGATCGCGAGCTTCTGGCCGAGGATGTGGTTGAGCAGCGTCGACTTGCCGACGTTGGGACGGCCGACGATGGCAACGTAGCCACAGCGAGTTGCGTTTGTATCAGTCATTGCCATTCTCCACGCCCAGGGCAATCAGTGCTGCGGCGGCCGCTACCTGTTCGGCAATACGACGGCTCACACCCTGACCTCGGCTTTTTTCATTCAATAAGACCACTTCGCACTCGACGAAGAAGGTACGGCAGTGCGGCTCACCCTGGATATCCACCACTTCATAGCGTGGCAGTTCGCAACCGCGCGATTGCAGGTGTTCCTGCAGGCGGGTCTTGGGATCCTTGTTGGTGTCGACCAGCGTCAGGCCTTCGAACTCACCGGCCAGCCAGGCCAGTACGCGCTCGCGAGCGACGTCCATGCCGGCATCGAGGTAGATCGCACCGATCAGCGCTTCCAGGGCATCGGCCAGAATCGATTCGCGGCGGAAGCCACCGCTTTTCAGTTCGCCCGAGCCCAGACGCAGGTAGTCGCCCAAGTCAAAACCACGGGCCAGCACGGCCAGTGTCTCACCCTTCACCAGACGTGCGCGCAAACGCGACAACTGGCCTTCGCGGGCCAGCGGGAAGCGATCGAACAGCGCCTCGCCGGCGACGAAGTTGAGGATGGCATCGCCGAGGAATTCCAGGCGTTCGTTGTTACGCCCGGCAAAGCTGCGGTGCGTGAGGGCCAGCAGCATCAGCTCCTGATCCTTGAAGGTGTAACCGAGCTGGCGCTCGAGACGGCTTAGAGAAACGCTCACGGTTTACCCACGCTGAGTTCGTGGCTGGATTCCACTGCCATCGCCGGGGTACGGCGCAGGCCTGGGACAATTAACGCTGTGTTCAAAAATGACGTCCTGAATATCGTGGCTTCATGCCCTGGCGCCGATTTGTGTCGACTCCAGAAATGCATTCGGCGCTGTGGTCAACAGCGCCGTGATTGATTACTTGATCAGGCCAACCCGCGAGAAATTCGGCAGGTGGCTGAGTTTCGGTTCCGGCCAGCTCATCCAGACAGCGAAGGCTTTGCCGACGATATTCTGGTCGGGAACCATGCCCAGCAGATCCTTGGGAATGTTCGGGTCATCCCAGTAGCGACTGTCGTTGGAGTTGTCGCGGTTGTCACCCATCATGAAGTAATGGCCGGCCGGCACGGTCCAGGTATGGTCCGGGGTAGCACGGTAGCGGCTCATTTCCTTGCGGATCAGGTGCTCGGCAGCGCCGAGTTTTTCCTTGTAGAGCTCCGCGCTGCCCAGCGTGCCCGGCTCGGAGCCGACCAGTTGCTCGGCAATCGACTCGCCATTGACCAACAGACGCTTGTCGGCGGTGTAACGCACCGTGTCGCCCGGCAGGCCGACTACACGCTTGATGTAGTTGACGTTCGGGTCGCTCGGGTAGCGGAACACCATCACATCGCCACGCTGTGGATCACCGACTTCGATGACTTTCTTGTCGATCACCGGCAGGCGGATCCCGTAAGAAAACTTGTTCACCAGAATGAAGTCGCCAACGTCCAGGGTCGGTTTCATCGAGCCGGATGGAATCTGGAACGGTTCCACCAGGAACGAACGCAGCACCAGCACGATGAACAGCACCGGAAAGAACGACTTGCCGTATTCAACCAGCAACGGCTCTTTGTTCAGCTTCTCGACCACCACGGGCTCGGGCTGGCTGACACTGCCTTGATAGGAGGCAATGGCAGCACGCCGACGCGGTGCCAGGAACAGCAGATCGAGCAACGCCAACAGGCCGCAGACGAACACGGCGATGACCAGCAACAGCGGGAAATTTAGTGACATAGGACCTGACTATTCCAACCTGAGCACGGCAAGGAAGGCTTCTTGTGGAATTTCCACGTTGCCGACCTGCTTCATGCGTTTCTTACCGGCCTTTTGCTTTTCAAGCAGCTTTTTCTTACGGCTTACGTCACCGCCGTAGCATTTGGCCAATACGTTCTTTCTGAGTGCCTTGACGGTTGTCCGGGCAACGATCTGACCGCCAATGGCCGCCTGGATCGCCACGTCGAACATCTGACGAGGAATCAGTTCTTTCATCTTCTCGGTCAACTGGCGACCTTTGAAGTGCGAATTGTCACGGTGCACGATCAACGCCAGGGCGTCGACCTTGTCACCGTTGATCAGCACGTCCAGCTTCACCAGATTAGCCGATTGGTAACGATCGAAATGGTAATCCAGCGAAGCATAGCCACGGCTGGTGGATTTGAGGCGGTCGAAGAAGTCCAGGACCACTTCGTTCATCGGCAGGTCGTAGGTCACTTGTACCTGATTGCCGAGGAACAGCATGTCGACCTGTACGCCGCGTTTCTCGATGCACAGGGTGATGACATTGCCCAGGTGTTCCTGCGGAACCAGGATGTTGGCCCGCACGATCGGCTCGCGCATGTCTTCGATTGTCGACACATCCGGAAGCTTGGATGGGTTGTCGACGTAAATCGTTTCACCGGTTTTCAGCACCAGCTCGAAAATTACCGTTGGCGCGGTGGTGATCAGGTCCAGGTCGTATTCGCGCTCCAGGCGCTCCTGGATGATCTCCATGTGCAGCATGCCGAGGAACCCGCAACGGAAGCCGAAGCCCAGGGCGTCGGAGCTTTCCGGGGTGTACTGCAGCGACGAGTCGTTCAGGGTCAGTTTCTGCAGCGCTTCGCGGAAGTCTTCGAAGTCGTCGGAGCTGACCGGGAACAGACCGGCGTAAACCTGCGGCTGGATGCGTTTGAAACCGGGCAGAACCGGCACATCCGGGGTCGAGCTCAGGGTCAGGGTGTCACCGACCGGTGCACCGTGAATGTCCTTGATGCTGGCGATGATGAAGCCCACTTCGCCGGCCTTGAGGTCAGCGGTGGCGGTGTGTTTCGGGTTGAAAACACCGACGCTGTCGACCAGGTGGATCTTGCCGGTGGATTTCACCAGGATCTTGTCGCCCTTCTTCACGCGGCCATGACGCACGCGCACCAGGGAGACAACGCCCAGGTAGTTGTCGAACCAGGAGTCGATGATCAACGCTTGCAGCGGATCTTCGATGTTGCCGGTCGGCGCAGGAATGGTCGCGACCAGACGCTCGAGCACTTCGTCGACACCCAGGCCGGTCTTGGCGCTGCAGGTGACGGCGTCGGTGGCGTCGATGCCGATGATCTTCTCGATCTCGTCCTTGACGCGGTCCGGCTCGGCCTGTGGCAGGTCGATCTTGTTCAGCACCGGCATGACTTCGAGGCCTTGCTCGATGGCGGTGTAGCAGTTGGCCACGGACTGGGCTTCAACACCCTGACCGGCATCGACCACCAGCAATGCACCTTCACACGCGGCCAGGGAACGGCTGACTTCGTAGGTGAAGTCGACGTGGCCCGGGGTGTCAATGAAGTTCAGCTGGTAGGTGACGCCATCTTTGGCTTTGTAATAGAGGGTAACGCTGTGGGCCTTGATGGTGATCCCGCGTTCGCGCTCCAGATCCATGGAATCCAGTACCTGGGCTTCCATTTCACGCTCGGCCAGGCCACCGCACATCTGGATGAAACGGTCAGCCAGCGT
>NZ_JBIVMY010000009.1:33957-43723 GCF_044753325.1 Pseudomonas sp. NPDC088414
CTTGCCATGGTCATTGTGGGCGATGATTGATTATTTGCGGATATGACTCAAATCACTCACGGATCAACACTCAAAAAGGCTGCAGGCTTGGCCCGCCGAAAAATAGCCGGGAATTGTACCTGATACACGGCGCAAGCGTCACGTTCGCCTGTCACCCCGATTGCATACGAAAACGCCCCGATCTGTCGACCGAGGCGTTTTCGCAGTTAAAGCGTTGGCAACAACGCGGCCATCAACCGGCCCGTCGCAGCAACCAGACACCCGCCAATGCACAGACCGTAGCCGGCACCAGCACCGCGAACAGCGGCGAGAAACCGAACACCAGGCTCGATGGGCCAAGCAGATCCTGGACAATGCGGAAGGTGAAGCCCACCAGCACGCCGGTGAACACCCGCTGACCGAGGGTCACCGAGCGCAACGGACCGAAAATGAAGGAAATCGCCATCAGCACCAGCGCAGCGGTGACCAGCGGCTGCAACACCTTGACCCAAAATGCCAGCCAGTAACGGCCATTGCTCAGGCCTTGATCCGCCAGATAGTGGATATAGCCCCACAGACCGGAAATCGACAGCGACTCAGGCGCCATCACCACTGTGTTGAGCAATTGCGGGCTCAGCGACACGTCCCACTCCTCGCTCGGCGCGTTCACCACTTCGGTGCTGCGCTCGTGGAACACCGTGGTGGTCACGTCGCTGAGCAGCCAGCGCTTGCCGTCGAACTCCGCACGTTTGGCGAAGCTGGAACTGAGCAGGTGACGCTCTTTGTCGAAGTGATAGCGGGTCACGCCATACAACAGGCCGTCGGGTTGCACGGCGTTGATATGGATGAATTCCTCACCCTGACGGTGCCACATGCCGTGCTTGGCGCTCTGCGCGTCGCCACTGCCTTGCGCCAGCGAGCGATTGGCCTGGGCCATGCTTTCGGTGGCCGGGGCCACGTATTCGCCGATCAGTACGCCGGCCAACATGAGCACCAGCATTGGCTTCATGACCGCCCAGACGATGCGCCCGATGGACACACCCGCGGCACGCATGACCGTCAGCTCGCTGCTGCTGGCCAGACTGCCAAGGCCGATCAGACAGCCGATCAGCGCGGCCATCGGCAACATTTCATACAAGCGACGCGGTGCGGTGAGCAGGACGAAGCTCAGCACGTCGGTCAGCGTGTAGGTATCGCTGACGTCGCTCATCTCGTCGATGAAGGCGAACAGGGTCGCCAGACCCAGAATGATCGCCAGCACGGCGATGATCGCCACGAATACGCTGCTGCCGATATAGCGGTCGAGTTTAACCACGGGCCACCTCCAGCGCAGCGCTGCGACGGCTGGCCAGCTTCAGGCGCATAGGCTCCCAGTACAGCAGGCCGAGACCGATGACCAGGAAGATCCCGTGCACCCACCACAGGCCGAGGGCCGGCGGGATCTTGCCTTTTTCGAGGGCGCCGCGGGCGGCAATCAGGATAGTCAGGTAAGCCATATAAAGAAGAATCGCCGGCAGCAGCTTCAGGAAACGGCCCTGACGCGGATTGACCCGCGACAGCGGCACCGCCATCAGGGTCACGATGAAGACCAGCAACGGCAACGAAATCCGCCATTGCAGCTCGGCCCTGGAACGCTCGTCGTCGGCGCCCAGCAGGGTCGAAGTCGGGATCGCGTCACGGTCGGTGACTTCGTCACTGGCATCCGGTTTTGGCAGCAATACGCCGTAGGTGTCGTATTTGATCGCGCGGTAATCGGCCTGACCCGGGCTGCCGTCATAGCGATAGCCATTGTGCAGAATCAGGTAGCGGTTGCCGTCCGAGTGGATCTCCTGACGGCCCTTTTCGGCCACCAGCACGGAAATCCCGCGGTCCTTCTGATTGGCCCCGAGATTTTTCTGCGAGATGAACACGCCGCCGAGGTTGACGCGGTCGTCGGTCAGGCTTTCGGTGTAGGTCACCCGAGTGCCGTCACGCAAAGCCTGAAAACGGCCAGGCTCGAGGGTATCGAACTCGGTCAGGGCGTCCTGCTTGTTCAGCAGCAACTGAAACTGGTTGGCGCCTTGCGGGGCCAGACTCAGGCTCAGCCACGCCACCACCAGTGCTACCAGCGTCGCCGGGAACAGGGTCATGCGCAGCAGACGCTGCTGACTCATGCCGGTGGCCGAAAGCACGGTCATTTCGCTTTCGAGGTACAGCCGGCCGTAAGCCAGCAGGATCCCGAGAAACAGGCCCAACGGCAGGATCAGCTGCATGAAGCCCGGCAGACGGTAACCCATGATCAGGAACAGCGATCCCGGATCGAGTTGGCCCGCAGCGGCCTGGGCAAGGTATTTGATGAAGCGACCGCTCATGATGATGACCAGCAGCACGGCGCTGACGGCGCTCAGGGTCAACATCACTTCACGGGACAGATAACGGAAGACGATCAAACCAGACACTCCAGGGTTGTCAGGCTAAGGCGGCCAAACAAGCAAACGTCTCGACCGGCCCGCAAGGCAGAGCCGTCGAAAAAAGATGCGGCATTATCCTGTGATTGAGGGCGCCTGTCACTGCGCACACTCACCCAAGCGTAGATTCCGTTGAAGATCGCACAACCGAGGGTTGTCAGGCGCGGTGAGCGAGGTTCAAACTGCCGCCTTCGTCGCAGGCACAGCCCTGCGCCTCTTCTATCTATAAGCAGGCGACTGCGGACACCGTCGAGCGCCTGTGTGTTGACCATTCATTCAGGGATCCGGACATGGAACTGGTTGTAAAAAGCGTTAGCCCAGAAACGTTGAAAACCGCCACCCTGGTGGTTGCCGTCGGCGAAGGCCGCAAACTCGGCGTGGCCGCCAGACAGGTCGACGAGTTGAGCGGTGGCGCGATCAGCGCCGTGCTCAAGCGTGGCGATCTGGCCGGCAAGGTCGGTCAAAGCCTGCTGCTGCACAGCCTGCCGAACCTGAAAGCCGAGCGCGTGCTGCTGGTCGGCGTGGGCAAGGATGAGGAACTGGGCGACCGTCCGTTCCGTAAAATCGTTGCCGGCATCCTCAACACCCTGAAAGGCCTGGGCGGCAGCGACGCCGTGCTGGCGCTGGATGAAATCATCGTCAAGAACCGCGACAGCTACGGCAAAACCCGCCTGCTGGCGGAAACCCTGGTGGACGGCGAATACACCTTCGACCAGTTCAAGAGCCAGAAAGCCGAACCGCGCGCCCTGAAGAAAATCACCCTGCTGACCATCAAGGCTGCTCAGGCTGAAGTGCAGCGCGCCGTGAACCACGCCACCGCGATCGCCAACGGCATGGCCTTCACCCGTAATCTGGGCAACCTGCCGCCGAACATCTGCCACCCGACCTTCCTCGGCGAGCAAGCGAAGAACCTTGGCAAAGAGTTCAAGGATCTGAAAGTCGAAGTCCTCGACGAGAAGAAGATCAAATCCCTCGGCATGGGCTCGTTCTACGCCGTCGGCCAGGGCAGCGCCCAGCCGCCACGCCTGATCGTCATGCAATACAACGGTGGCAAGAAATCCGAGAAGCCTTACGCGCTGGTCGGTAAAGGCATCACCTTCGACACCGGCGGCATCAGCCTGAAGCCGGGCGCCGGGATGGACGAAATGAAGTACGACATGGGCGGCGCTGCCTCGGTGTTCGGTACCCTGCGTGCCGTGCTTGAGTTGAAGCTGCCGATCAATCTGGTGTGCATCCTCGCCTGCGCGGAAAACATGCCGAGCGGCAATGCCTCGCGTCCGGGCGACATCGTCACCACCATGAGCGGCCAGACCGTGGAGATCCTCAACACCGACGCCGAAGGCCGTCTGGTGCTGTGCGACGCCCTGACCTACTCCGAGCGCTTCAAGCCGCAGGCAGTGATCGACATCGCCACCCTGACCGGTGCCTGTGTGGTTGCACTGGGCGCCCACACGTCTGGCCTGCTGGGCAACAACGACGAGCTGATCGAGCAACTGCTCAGCGCCGGCAAGGCTGCTGACGACCGCGCCTGGCAACTGCCGCTGTTCGACGAATACCAGGAGCAATTGGACAGCCCGTTCGCCGACATCGCCAACATTGGCGGGCCGAAGGCCGGCACCATCACTGCCGCGTGCTTCCTGTCGCGCTTCACCAAGAACCTCAACTGGGCGCACCTGGACATCGCGGGTACCGCGTGGACCAGCGGCGGCAAGGACAAAGGCGCCACCGGCCGTCCGGTTCCGCTGCTGACCCAATACCTGCTGGACCGCGCCAAAGCCTGAAACCGATGAACCTGGGCGGCGTCACTTTGCGGTGACGCCGCTCAAGGCTCAGGGAACCGCAATGACCAAAGTCGACTTCTACATCCTGCCCAGCGCCGATCCTTCGGCTCGTCTGGACTTTGCCTGCAAGCTCACCGAGAAAGCCTGGCGCATGGGCCACCGCATCTACCTGCATTGCAGCGATGCCGCTCAGCGTGACGACCTCGATGCGCGGCTGTGGGCGTTCAAGGGTGAAACCTTCGTGCCCCACGGCCCTGCCGAGAGTGAAGCGGACGGTTTGATCGTGCTGGGACTGGGTGCTGACTGCGGCGGACATCAGGATCTGCTGGTCAACCTCGACCTCAAAGTCCCGACCTTCGCCAGCCAATTCGCCCGGGTGGCGGAAGTGGTGGTGGAAGATCCGACGATTCGCGCGGCGGCACGGGAGAGTTTCCGTTTCTACCGCGAACAGGGCTATCCTCTGCAAGATCACCGTTTACAGCGACTCTGAGTACGCCGATGGACACTCCAAAACCGCTGCAAAAGCCTGCACACCTGCTGGACGATCTCGAATCGATCCGCCAGTTGCTCGGCGATGACAACCTGCAACCGCCACTGCTGACCGACACGGTCGAGGATGGCGAACAGGAACAGATTCCGATGTTGTTCGAGGCCGTCGACACCACGCCGCCCGCCATCGAACCACCCCCCGCTCCGGCCCCGGCACCTGCTGTTGCGCCTGTGGATAAAGGCCCGGACGCCCTGCTGCACCTGGACAGCGAACTGCGCGCCGCCGCGCAATTGATCATGCAGGACGTGCTCGACGACTTCGCGCCGCACATCGAAACCGAAATCAAACGCCGCCTCGAGGCGCGGATGGAACGGTTGCTCAGCCAGTACGAATAGTCCGGCCCCCGGTATTTTGTGGCGAGGGAGCTTGCTCCCGTTGGGGTGCGAAGCGCCCCCCAAAACCATTCAACAGTGTTTTGTCCACGAAGCCTGCGTGGCCGTGTTACGACTGCTGCGCAGCCGAGCGGGAGCAAGCTCCCTCGCCACAGAGTTCGCGACCACATTTAGATCTCCATCCGGCCCGCCCCGCTCGCCCTCGGCCCCATGCCCCGCTATACTTCCCGGCTTTTCCTGAATAAATGCCAATAGGGTCCCGCCGCGCATGGATAAGACCTACCAGCCGCACGCCATTGAAACTTCCTGGTACAACACCTGGGAGTCCGAGAACTATTTCGCACCGCAAGGCGCGGGCGATTCCTACACCATCATGATCCCGCCGCCGAACGTCACCGGCAGCCTGCACATGGGGCACGGTTTCAACAACGCGATCATGGACGCCCTGATCCGTTTCCGCCGCATGCAGGGTCGCAACACCCTGTGGCAGCCGGGCACCGACCATGCCGGTATCGCCACGCAGATGCTGGTGGAGCGTCAACTGGAAGCCACCGGCCAGAACCGCCACGACCTGGGCCGCGAGAAATTCCTCGAGAAAGTCTGGGAGTGGAAGGATCAGTCCGGCGGCAACATCAGCCGTCAGATCCGCCGCCTCGGTTCGTCCGTGGACTGGAGCCGCGAGCGCTTCACCATGGACGACGGTCTCTCGGAAGCGGTCAAGGAAGCCTTCGTACGCCTGCACGAAGACGGCCTGATCTACCGCGGCAAGCGCCTGGTCAACTGGGACACCAAGTTGCACACGGCGATTTCCGACCTCGAAGTGGAAAACCACGACGAGAAAGGTTTCCTGTGGAACCTCAAGTACCCGCTGGCTGACGGCGCGAAAACCGCTGAAGGCAACGATTTCCTGATCGTCGCGACCACCCGTCCGGAAACCATGCTCGGCGACTCCGCCGTGGCCGTTAACCCGAACGATGAGCGCTACAAAGCCCTGATCGGCAAATTCGTCGAGCTGCCACTGGTTGGCCGCCGCATCCCGATCATTGCCGACGATTACTGCGATCCGGAATTCGGCACCGGCTGCGTGAAGATCACCCCGGCCCACGATTTCAACGACTACGAAGTCGGCAAGCGCCACAACCTGCCGCTGCTGAACATCTTCGACAAGAACGCCAACGTGCTGCCCGCCGCCCAGGTGTTCAACCTCGACGGCACGCTGAACGACAGCATCGACGGCAAGATCCCGGCCGAATACGCCGGTCTCGAGCGTTTCGAAGCGCGCAAGCAGATCGTCGCTGCGTTCGACGCCGCCGGCCTGCTGGTCAGCGTCGACGATCACAACCTGAAAGTGCCGAAAGGCGACCGCTCCGGCACCGTGATCGAGCCGTGGCTGACCGACCAGTGGTACGTTTCCACCAAGCCGCTGGCTGAGCCGGCGATTGCTGCCGTTGAAGACGGCCGTATCCAGTTCGTGCCCAAGCAGTACGAAAACATGTACTTCTCGTGGATGCGCGACATCCAGGACTGGTGCATCAGCCGTCAGCTGTGGTGGGGCCACCGGATTCCGGCCTGGTACGACGAGTCGGGCAAGGTCTACGTCGGTCGCGACGAAGCCGAAGTGCGGGCCAAGCACAACCTCGGCCCGGACGTTGCGCTGCAACAGGACAACGACGTGCTCGACACCTGGTTCAGCTCGGGTCTGTGGACCTTCTCCACCCTCGGCTGGCCGGAAAAGACCGAGTTCCTGAAGAAATTCCACTCCACCGACGTGCTGGTCACCGGTTTCGACATCATTTTCTTCTGGGTTGCCCGGATGATCATGCTGACGATGCACCTGATCAAGAACGAGGATGGCACCCCGCAAGTACCGTTCAAGACCGTCTACGTGCACGGCCTGGTGCGTGATGGCCAGGGCCAGAAGATGTCCAAGTCCAAGGGCAACGTCCTTGACCCGCTGGACATCATCGACGGTATCGAGCTGGAAGCCCTGGTGCAGAAACGCACCTCCGGCATGATGCAGCCGAAACTGGCGAAGAAGATCGAGAAGCAGACCCGCGACGAGTTCGCCGACGGCATCGCCAGCTACGGCACCGACGCCCTGCGCTTCACCTTCTGCTCGCTGGCGTCCACCGGTCGCGACATCAAGTTCGACATGGGCCGCGTCGAAGGCTATCGCAACTTCTGCAACAAGATCTGGAACGCCGCGCGTTATGTTCTGGACAAGGGCGAAGACTGCGGCCAGAACGGCGAAGCCTATGAGCTGTCGCTGGCGGATCGCTGGATCATCTCGCAACTGCAACGCACAGAAGCCGAAGTGACCCGCCAACTGGATCAGTTCCGTTTCGACCTCGCCGCCCAAGCGCTGTACGAGTTCATCTGGAACCAGTACTGCGACTGGTACCTGGAACTGTCCAAGCCAGTGCTGTGGGACGAAAACGCGCCGGTCGAGCGTCAGCGTGGCACCCGTCGCACGCTGGTGCGCGTGCTGGAAGTGGCGCTGCGTCTGGCGCACCCGTTCATGCCGTTCATCACTGAAGAAATCTGGCAGCGCATCGCGCCGCTGGCCGGCATTCAGGGCAAGACGATCATGCTGCAGCCTTGGCCGGTGGCCAACGAGGAGCGCATCGATCCAGCCGCCGAAGACGACATCGAGTGGCTCAAGGGCCTGATGCTCGGCACACGTAACATCCGTGGCGAAATGAACATCGGCCCGGGCAAACCGCTGCCGATCTACCTGAAGAACGTCAGCGCTGAAGATCAGCGTCGCCTGACCGAGAACGAAGCGCTGCTGAAGAAACTGGCGCGTCTGGAATCGATCACCGTTCTGGCGGCTGGCGAAGAAGCGCCGCTGTCCGCCACCGCTCTGGTGGGTGAGATGGAAGTGCTGGTGCCGATGGCCGGTCTGATCGACAAGGGCGCCGAACTGGCACGTCTGGACAAGGAAATCCTGCGTCTGCAGGGCGAAGTCCAGCGGGTTGGTGGCAAGTTGTCCAACGCCGGTTTCGTCGACAAGGCCCCGGCCGAAGTCATCGAGAAGGAACGCGCCAAACTGGCCGAGGCTGAACAGGCCCTGGGCAAACTGGCCGAGCAGCACGCGCGGATTTCCAGCCTGTAAGGGCAAGCCGCAATCAAAGAGGGAGGCCGCAATGGCCTCCCTTTTTTTATGCCCGCCACACCTCCCCTGTAGGAGCTGCCGCAGGCTGCGATCTTTTGACTTTGGATTTTTAAAAACAAGATCAAAAGATCGCAGCCTGCGGCAGCTCCTACAGGGAATGGGGTTCACAGCGGCTGGATGTGGGACAATACCCGCCACTTTCAGCCATACCCGAATCGATCACACCCATGAACGCCCCCCGCACACCCAAACCTGCGCGCAAGAAGCCTGATGCCGCGACCCCGGCCAAAGCCGTCGAGCCGCGTGAAAAGGCCAGCCTGCACCCGCGCAATCGCCATCAGGGTCGCTACGACTTCCCGGCGCTGATCAAGACCACGCCGGAACTGGCGAAATTCGTGATCACCAACCCGTACGGCAAGGAAAGCATCGACTTCGCCAGCCCCGACGCGGTGCGCGTGTTCAACCGGGCGCTGCTCAAGGCGTTTTATGGCATCGAGCATTGGGACATCCCGGCCGATTATCTCTGCCCGCCGGTGCCGGGCCGTGCCGATTACGTGCACTTCCTCGCGGACTTGCTGGCGAGCATGAACGACGGCAAGGTGCCGCGTGGTGCAATCGTCAACGTGCTGGACATCGGCATGGGCGCCAACTGCGTGTATCCGCTGATCGGTAACAGCGAATACCGCTGGCACTTCCTCGGTTCGGAAATCGATCCGACCGCCGTGGCTGCCGCCCGAGCCATCGTCCAGTCCAACGGGCTGAACAAGGTGATCCAGCTGCGCCAGCAGGAAAACCGCAAGCACATCCTGATCGGCTTGCTGGAGCCGGGCGAGCGCTTTGACCTGACCATGTGCAACCCGCCGTTCCACGCCTCGATGGAGGAAGCGACCAAGGGCAGCGAGCGCAAATGGCGCGCACTGGGCAAGGCCGATCCAAAACGCAAACTGCCAGTGCTGAACTTCGGTGGTCAGTCTGCCGAGCTGTGGTGTGAAGGCGGCGAAGCGCGTTTCGTGACCCAACTGATCGCCGAAAGCGCGAACTTCCAGCACAAGGTGCTGTGGTTCAGCACTCTGGTGTCGAAAGCCTCGAACCTGCCCGCCATCGAAACCGCCCTGAAAAAGGCCGGCGTGCTGGAAAGCCAGGTAGTGGAGATGTCGCAAGGGCAGAAACAGAGCCGCTTCGTGGCGTGGACCTTCCAGACCAAGTCCGAGCAGCAGATCTGGCGGCGCGAGCGCTGGGTTCGCTGATTCTGTGTAGGAGCTGCGGCACGCTGCGATCTTTTGATCCTGCTTGAAAACAAGATCAAAAGATCGCAGCCTCGTTTCACTCGTCAGCTCCTACAGGGCGGTGTAACGCCTTGCCAAATCGCAGGCACAAAAAAACCGTGCCCGGATCACTCCGGTGCACGGTTTTTTATCGCTGCGTCTTACTTGTTCACAGCGTCGGTCAGGCCTTTGGCCACAACCAGCTTGATCACTTTCTTGGCAGGGATTTCGATGGCAGCGCCAGTCGAAGGGTTACGGCCAGTGCGGGCAGGACGCTCGGTCACTTTCAGCTTGCCG
>NZ_JBIVMY010000009.1:43733-161742 GCF_044753325.1 Pseudomonas sp. NPDC088414
CAGTTGGTCCAGAGCGTTACGCGCGGTGGTTTTCGGCGCGTCGATAGCATCAGCGATGTCGGCGATCAGATGGTCTTTAGTAAGAGCCATGTAGTGTTCCTTCCCTATCAAATTCATATGGATTGCAGAGTGCAGTGTCAGCCATCGAGCCCGATCTTCTGGATCTGGCACCCTCGGCGATAACCACGACGAGTCGGGGTTATAGATGCCGAAATCAGGGTTTGGTTCGACCTGACAAATGCTGAATGCACGCTTAACGCAGTGACTTCGCGTAAGACCGGGCAAAACTAGCACAGAGACGGGGAAATATCCGCCTCTAGCTACCCATTTGGTCAGCTTTATTGCTCTAAATCGGTAAAAAACTGCATAAGGCCGGGCGCTTGCCCCGGATTTGCCCTTCCACCCCCTGATTACGCCGCCATGGGCCGCAATTTTTTGCTGCGCCCTGTTTTTGTAGGAGCTGCCGAAGGCTGCGATCTTTTGATCTTGTTTTTGAAAAATCAAAGTCAAAAGATCGCAGCCTTCGGCAGCTCCTACAGGGAGTCTCGGATGGAGTTTGCGGTACACTGGGCGCTTTTTCGGGGGAGCCTGCCCTCCTCCCTTCCACCAGCCGAGAAGCCCATGCCGATCCGTCATTGCATCGTCCACCTGATCGACAAAAAACCCGACGGCACGCCCGCAGTTCTGCACGCCCGTGATACAGAGCTCGCTGAATCCGCGGCCATCGAGAACATGCTCGCCGACCTCAACGAGAGCTACAACGCCAAACAGGGCAAAGCCTGGGGTCTGTTCCATCCGGAATCCGGTGCGTTCCCGTTCAGCGGCTGGTTGAAGGAATACATGGAAGGCGGCAAGGACTTCACCGCGTTCAGCAAAGTCGCGGTCGAGCATCTGCAGAAGCTGATGGAAGAGTCGAACCTGTCGGTCGGTGGCCACGTGCTGTTCGCCCACTATCAGCAAGGCATGACCGACTACCTGGCGATCGCCCTGCTGCACCACAGTGAAGGCGTGGCGGTGACCGATGAGCTGGACGTGACCCCGTCGCGCCACCTCGACCTCGGCCAGCTGCACCTGGCGGCGCGGATCAATGTTTCCGAGTGGCAGAACAACAAGCAGTCCAAGCAGTACATCTCGTTCATCAAGGGCAAGAACGGCAAGAAGGTTTCGGAATACTTCCGCGACTTCATCGGCTGCCAGGAAGGCGTCGACGGCCCGGGCGAGACGCGCACGCTGCTCAAGGCCTTCAGCGACTTCGTCGAAAGCGAAGACCTGCCGGAAGACTCCGCCCGGGAGAAAACCAAGACCCTGGTGGATTACGCCAGCAGCCAGGCCAAGCTCGGCGAGCCGATGGGGCTGGAGGAGCTGTCGGAGCTGATTGACGAAGAACGGCCGAAAGCCTTCTACGATCACATCCGCAACAAGGACTACGGCCTGTCGCCGGAGATTCCGGCAGATAAGCGCACGCTCAACCAGTTCCGCCGCTTCACCGGCCGCGCTGAAGGCCTGTCGATCAGCTTTGAAGCGCACCTGCTGGGTTCGAAGATCGAGTACGACGAAGAGGCTGGCACCCTGATCATCAAGGGCCTGCCGACCTCGCTCACCGATCAGCTCAAGCGCCGCAACTGATGCTCGGCAATGTGCTGAAGAAGGTTGCGCTGGTTCTGCTGGTGGTGGTGATCTATCAGAACTGGGGCAAGATCGAGCGGGTGTTCAACCCGTCGCAGATGGTCTCCGAGCAGACGCGGGCGCAGGCCCGCGTTGTGCTGTATGCCACCGACTGGTGTGCCTACTGCAAGCAGACCAAGCGTTTTCTCGACAGCAAGGGGATTCCCTTCAAGGAGTTCGATATCGAGAAGGACGCCGAGGCGCGCAAGGCGTATGAGGCGCTGGGTGGGCGCGGGATTCCGCTGATTGACGTGAATGGCACGTTGATTCGTGGGTTCGACCCGGACGAGATCCTCGCCGCCCTGAAGTAACACACACACCTGTGGCGAGGGAGCTTGCTCCCGCTGGGCTGCGAAGCGGCCCCCGCTTTTAAGGGCGAGAACACGTTCGCAGGTTTACGACTGCTGCGCAGTCGAGCGGGACGGTGCGACGATTCGACAAGCTCCCTCGCCACAGGATGTTGTGTGTAACCGTTACTTGGCTTCGATACGGAAACCAAAGCGCGGGAAGTGCACATGCACCCCACCGCCACGCGGATCTTCACGACGCAGGATCAGCTCTTCGCGGCCAGCAAACAGCAATTCACCCACCACCGGGTCAACCCCGTAGTCTGTCGCGGCAATCGCCACCTGCTGCCCCGCCTTGAAGCCGTTCGGATCGACAAACTGCTCATCCGGCAGCGCCGCCGGCGTGGAACTGCGCGCGACTTCCAGCGCCTCCTCGGCAGTCATCGCACTCGCTGCACCATGACCAAAGCCCAGCACACGCCCCAGCCAGGCAGTCACGGCCGGATATTCATCGACCAACGGCGCAGTGACGTGCGTCGCCTTGAGGAACCACAGCGGATGCGCCAGGGCGAAGTCGGCAATCGACGGCTCGCCGAACAGGAAGTCGCCCTGCTCGCGCTGCAGCTGCTGCTCCAGCCGCGCCATGAGCGTTGGCCATTGGTGCTTGGCCTGCTCGGCGGACAGTTTGGTTGCCGTGCCACCACTGAACAATCCAGCACGGTCAGCAATGAACGCCTTGATCGCTTCCGGCGGCAACTTGCCGAAACGCACCGCCACCGATTCCGGCTGGAACACCAGGCTGACGGCATGCTGAAACACCACCGAGTCGGCCCATGCCGCGAAACTGGCGCTGATCATTTCCTGGCCTTCGGGGAAAAACGCCGGCAGGGCCTTTTCCTGCTCCAGACGACGGGCGATCAGCGATGTGTCGCAATAGATATCGGCACCGATCTGCAGCACCGGGGTCTTGCGGTAGCCGCCAGTCAGCGCGGTCAGATCCGGCTTGGGCATCACCGGCGAGATGTGCACCGAGCGCCAGGACAAGCCTTTGAAACCCAACAGCAGGCGAGCCTTTTCGGCAAATGGAGAGGTCGGGTAATGATGCAGAATCAACTCGGACATACTCGGCTCCGCCGCACAGAAAGTGAGTCGGCAGCTTAGCGCGCATTTGATTAGCAGCCTACAGATCTGCCTGATGGGAACCGATCAGTCAGATTGATAAGACGCGACCAGACATTCTTTGGCGCTCTTGCGCAGTTTTTTGATCAGCTGTTCCTGACGCAATGCGTCGCTCTTGTCGCGGCAACGCTCGGTGTAGACCAGCGCCAGCGCCGGGCTGGACAGGAAGAAGCGTGCGCCCTTGCCGCTTTGATGCTTGGCGAAGCGGCGCACCGGGTCGTCGCTGATCCCGCAGTACAGCGAGCCATTGGCCGCGCGCACGAGGTAGACGAACCAGGATTTGCTCACTGGCTCGACGACTTCAACCGGTTTTTCGCTGAGGCTGGTCACTTCGGGATCTGGGCATGTAGGAAACAGGCCGCGATCTTATCAGCGACCGGCCTGAAATGCCTTCAGCCCTTTCAACGCCTGCGCGCGGACCGCGTTGCGCACCAGCGGCGTCCAGCCCAGCAGCAGGCCCTTGAACCCCAGAGCCTGTCGCGACCAGCGCCACAGGTCGAAGTGGTCGTGGTGCTCGCAGATCTTGCCGTCACGAAAGACGAAGCGCGCCTGAATGTCGTTGATTACCACGTTGCCGGTCTGGCTGAACAGATACGTCGCCACCCAGTGCGCGCCGCCGCTGCGCTCGTCGGCGCGGACATTGTCGAAGGTCAGGGAGAAGTCCTTGGCGCGGGTGGTGAGCATGCGCCACATGTCGCCGGCATCGCGCCCGCGCAGCTCACCGAAGGCCGGATCGCTGAATACCACATCGTCGGTGTAGCACGCGGCCATGGCCTCGGCGTCGAGGCGCTGGAAGGCCTGATAGAAGTGGGTGATCAACGCGGCGTGGGCTTCGCTCATGGGCAAACTCCGGGAAATGGACAGATTGCCAGCACGATAAGCTGCAAATCGAAGAAACACTATCGGCATTCGCAGAGCGAATACCACGCAAGATTTAAAGCACCGCAAAAACTGTGGGAGCGAGCTTGCTCGCGAAGAGGCCGGCACATTCAACATGATCTGTGCCTGAACCACCGTCTTCGCGAGCAAGCTCGCTCCCACATGGGATATCACGCCCCAAAAAAGGGTTACGCGTCAGATCTTCTCGCTTTGCACTTGTACGTACAGCGCACGCCCGGCACCAAGGCCAGCAATGATCGCACCGGTGCCGATGATGCCGAAGATCCAGCCCACGGCATTCCAGCCGCCGGTCCAGTCATGCACCACGCCGACCGCGAATGGCCCCATCGACGCCAGGGTGTAGCCGAAGCCCTGGGACATGCTCGACAGGTTCGCCGCGACGTGTGAATCCCGTGAGCGCAGCACGATCAGGGTCAGCGCCAGACTGAACGTACCGCCCTGCCCCAGACCCAGCAGAATCGCCCAGCCCCACAGCCCTTCAATCGGCGCATACAGGCAACCGAACAGACCACCGAGGGTCAGCGCCATCACCAGCACGATCGCCAGACGCTGATCCTTGCCCCGGGTCGCCAGCCACGGTGCGGCCAGCGAACTGGCGAGCTGGATGATCACCGAGCCGGACAGTACCAGACCGGCCTGGGTCGGAGTCAGGCCGCGGCCGATCAGGATCGACGGCAACCAGCCGAACACGATGTACGCCAGCGACGATTGCAGGCCCATGTACAACGTCACTTGCCAGGCCAGCGGATCGCGCAGCAGCCCACGCACCCGATAGGCGACGTTGTGCGCGCCGTGTTTCTGCCCGACCTGCGGCAACCAGAACATCGCCGCCACCAGCGCCGGGATCACCCAGAAGCCCAGGCCCAGCGCCCAGCTGTTATCAAAATGTTCGCTCAATGGCACGGTCGAACCCGCCGCCATCGCCGCACCCAGGCACAGGGCCATGGTATACACGCCGGTCATGGTCCCGGCGTGTTTGGCGAAGTCGCGTTTGACGATGCCCGGCAGCAGCACACCGATGATGCCGATGCTCGCACCGCCAAGCACGCTACCTGCAAACAGCCCGATCTCACCGAAGTTGCTGCGCACAATGATCCCCGCGGCCAGGGTCAGCAGAATCCCCAACACCACCCGTTCAGCGCCGAAACGCCGCGCCAGAATCGGCGCCAGCGGCGCGAACAGTCCCAGGCACAACACCGGCAACGTGGTCAGCAAACCGGCCTGCGCCGCAGACAGACCAAGGCTTTTCGACACTTCGCTGAGCAGCGGCGCCATGCTCGACAGCGCCGGGCGCAGGTTCAGCGCCACCAGAATCAGCCCCAGCAACAACAGCCACGGCCGGCGCACCAGCGGATGGCTTTGCTGCACTTGCTCGTCGTCAGCCTCGGCGTCGATCAGCAATTCTTCAAGCTCGGCAGTTCTTTTGGGGATGGACAGGTTTTTTTCGCTTTCAAGGTTCATTGATCAACTGCCTCGATATGGCTTTGGCCCGTTCCGGGTCGCGTTGTTCGACGGCATCGAGCAACTCGATGTGCAGGTCGAACACTTCCTGACGGCGCGGGACGATGTTCAGCGTCTGGCGCAATTGCGCGCCGACGATGCTGGAGAAATAGCGATACAACTCGCTGAGGGTCGGGTTGTGCGCGGCGTCCACCAGACGGCGGTGGAACACCAGATCGCAGGAAATATAAGTGTCGAGATCGCCGTGGTAGTGGCTGCCGCTGGTGCCGAGCGCTTCGCGCAATGCGCGCAGGTCTTCATCGGTGCGACGTAACGCGGCCAGGCCGATCGCTTCCACTTCAAGGATGTGCCGGGTCTCACGCGCCTGCTCCAGCGAGCAACGGGACAACGCTTTGAGCGTGTCCATCGGATCGACCACCGCGCGCAGGTAACTGCCATCGCCCTGACGGATTTCGATCAACCCGGAAAACGCCAGCACGCGCATGGCTTCGCGCACGGTGTTGCGACTGATGCCCAAATCGGCGCACAGCTCAGGCTCCGTCGGCAGCCGTTCGCCGACCTGCCACACGCCATCGGTGATGCGTTGGCGCAACTGATCCAGGGCCTGATCGACCAGGGATCGCTTGATCAAAGGTGAAATGTCTGTCATGGAATTCGCCCTTTCATCCAATCATAGGATGAATTTTCTGACATGGTAGTCAGCTGCGGCGCTCCCCACAACCCCATGCAGGAAAGTACAACCTAGACATCAATCCTACTCGACCAGTTGTAAAAACCGCTGACAGGCGAAGTGATTTCCCACAGTCCGCAGGAATACTGCCGACATCTCTTGCAGACGCTGGACTGCAGACTTTGGACATTGATCCAGGGGCGTGTTGCCCCGTCATTATCCAAAGGAAGATGCACCGCTCATGGTAGAAGTCAATTTCGGCAAGCAGCACGACCGCCCTTTTGTTCTGCAGAAAAATCGCCAGTTGCTGGCAATCCGCAGCCATGCGGGAACGCAGTTGGAGCAAACGCTTTGCTGCGAATCTGCACACGCAGCGCTGGAAGGCTGCGAGCTGTTGCTGCATGTCGAGGACGCTGATGTGCAGATTTTCAAACTGCCCGGGCACTCGGACGCATCGCAACGCAAGGCGCGGTTACGCGAATTGCCCGACGTGCGCTTCGCGGGCAGCGTGCTGGTGGATCCCATCACTCAGGAGCCGGTGCTCTATACCGAAAATATCTTTTTGAAGTTCATCGACTCGCTGAGAGCCACTGAGTGCATGGTCATACTTGAAGAGCTGGGCCTGATGATCAAACAAGAAGTGCCGTATGCAAAAAATGCTTTTTTCGTCCATCACCCCGCCACCCATGGCATCGATATCTGCACCCTCACGAGTAAATGGCTGGAACGCGACGAAATCGAGTACTGCCACCCGGAGCTGCTGCGCCAGGGTCAACGCCGAGCGATCCATGCCAATCAGTGGCACCTGAAGAAAACCACCGTGACCTATCAGGTGGAAATCGATGCCAGCGCCAACGTCGAGGCCGCACATGAGCTCGCGCAGGGCGAAGGCGTCGTGATAGCGGTCATCGACGATGCATTTGATATCGACCATCCCGAGTTCGCCGGAGAAGGCAAAATCGTCGGCGCGCAGAACTTCGACCGGCGTAACTCGAAACAGGGCCCACGGCCGAAAAATGCCCAGGAACGTCACGGCACAGCCGCCGCCGGCGTGGCCTGCGCCAATGGTGAGGACGGCGCCAGCGGTGTCGCCCCCAAAGCCAGCCTGATGCCGTTGAAACTCACCAAACCCTTGGGCGCCCGCGCCGAGGCCGACGCCTTTTTCTGGGCTGCCGATCAGGGCGCCGACGTCATTTCCTGCAGTTGGGGGCCGGCTGAAGGGCATTGGGCCGACCCGGCGGACCCGCGCCACACGCAAGTATTCCCCCTGGCTGCCAGCACACGTCTGGCAATCGAATACGCCGCCACCAAGGGCCGCAATGGCAAAGGCTGTTTGATCTTTTTTGGCGCGGGAAACGGTAACGAATGTGCCGACAATGATGGCTACTCCAGCCATCCCCATGTGATTGCGGTAGGTGCCTGCAACGACCAGAACCGGCGCAGTGCCTACAGCGATTATGGCAAGTCACTCTGGTGCTGCTTTCCCAGCGGCGATCAGCAACACCCCGACCCGACGTTCAAACCTGCAACTTCTATCCCGCAGACCCGGGGCATCCGCACCACTGATTTGAGCACACAGTTTGCCGCAGCAAATTTGCCGGCCTACACCGACACCTTCAGCGGCACCTCCAGCGCATGCCCCGGCGCCGCGGGCATCGCTGCGCTGGTGCTCGGCGTCAATCCGGAGCTTGATCGCTCTGCGGTACGCCAGATCCTTGCCGATTGCTGCGACAAGATCGGCCACCCCGATGACGGGCCGCTCGGTCAATACGATGAAAACGGCCACAGCCACTACTACGGGCATGGGCGCCTCAATGCATTGCGGGCAGTGCAAATCGCACTGGGGCTCAAGGCCCGTGCGGGTTGATTCGCAGCATGAAAAAAGCCCCGCCGGGTATCCCGGTGGGGCTTGGTTCACTCAGCCGCTAAGCCATCAATGCAGGATCTGGCTCAGGAACAGCTTGGTACGGTCATTCTGCGGATTGTCGAAGAAGTCATTCGGTGCCGCCTGTTCGACGATCTCGCCCTTGTCCATGAAGATCACCCGATTGGCCACGGTGCGGGCGAAGCCCATTTCGTGGGTCACGCAGAGCATGGTCATGCCGTCTTCGGCGAGGCCGATCATGGTGTCCAGCACTTCTTTCACCATCTCCGGATCGAGGGCCGAGGTCGGTTCGTCGAACAGCATGATTTTCGGTTTCATGCACAGCGCACGGGCAATCGCCACACGCTGTTGCTGACCGCCGGACAGTTGCCCCGGAAATTTATGCGCCTGCTCCGGAATGCGTACGCGCTCCAGGTAATGCATGGCGATTTCCTCGGCCTTGCGCTTGGGCATCTTGCGCACCCACATCGGCGCCAGCGTGCAGTTCTGCAGGATGGTCAGGTGCGGGAACAGGTTGAAGTGCTGGAACACCATGCCGACTTCGCGGCGAATCGCTTCGATCTGCTTGAGGTCGTTGGTCAGCTCCACGCCGTCGACAACGATGCGACCCTGCTGGTGTTCTTCCAGACGATTGAGGCAGCGGATGGTGGTCGATTTGCCGGAACCCGACGGGCCGCACAGGACGATGCGCTCGCCCTGTTTGACGTTGAGGTTGATGTCTTTCAGCACGTGGAACTGACCGTACCACTTGTTCACGCCCTGCATCTGGATAATGCCTTCAGGGCCGACAGGCTTTTTGATTGCTTCGCTCATTTACAAAGAACTCCTAACGCTTGTGGCCAGTGTCGAGCTTGCGTTCCAGATGCATGGAATAGCGCGACATACCAAAACAGAAAATCCAGAACACCAGGGCGGCGAACACGTAGCCTTCGGTGGCCATGCCCAGCCATTTCGGATCGGCAGCGGCTTGCTTGACGCTGTTGAGCAGGTCGAACAGGCCGATGATGATCACCAGGCTGGTGTCCTTGAACAGCGCAATGAAGGTGTTGACGATGCCGGGGATAACCAGCTTCAGGGCCTGCGGCAGAATCACCAGGCCCATCGCGCGCCAGTAACCGAGGCCCATCGCCGCAGCCGCTTCGTACTGACCTTTGGGGATCGCTTGCAGACCGCCGCGCACCACTTCGGCGACGTAGGCCGACTGGAACAGGATCACCCCGATCAACGCCCGCAGCAGCTTGTCGAAGTTCATGCCTTCGGGCAGGAACAGCGGCAGCATCACCGAGGACATGAACAGCACGGTGATCAACGGCACGCCGCGCCAGAACTCGATGAACGTCACGCACACCACGCGAATCGCCGGCATGTTCGAGCGCCGGCCCAGCGCCAGAATGATCCCCAGCGGCAAGGCGCCGGCGATACCCACGGTGGCGATGACCAGGGTCAGCATCAGTCCGCCCCACTGGCTGGTCGCCACGGCGTCGAGGCCGAACACGCCGCCATGCAGCAGGCACCAGGCGACAATCGGGTAGATCACCAGAAAGCTCAGGCCGTACACCGCTTTGCGCGGGAAGCGCGAGATGAACAGTGGCGCCACGCCGAGCACTGCCAGCCATACGGTGAGGTCGACGCGCCAGCGCAGTTCCACCGGGTAGTAGCCGTACATGAACTGGCCGAAACGCTGCTGAATGAACACCCAGCAGGCGCCATCCTTGGTGCAGTCGGCGCGGGTGGTGCCGACCCAGTTGGCATCGAGGATCGCCCAGCTGAGGATCGGCGGCACAACGAGATAAATCAGGTAGAACGCAAACAGGGTCAGCAGGGTGTTGAGCCAGCTGGAGAACATGTTCGCGCGTATCCACGCCATCGGGCCGAAGACCTTGGCCGGCGGTGGCATGTCGGGTTTGAAAGTATGGGTTGTCATGCGCGTTTCCTCACCGCTCGATCAGCGCAATGCGCTTGTTGTACCAGTTCATCAGCAGGGAAATGCTGATACTGATCGCCAGGTACACGCTCATGGTGATGGCAATGACTTCGATCGCCTGACCGGTCTGGTTGAGCACGGTGCCGGCGAACAGCGAAACCATTTCCGGGTAACCGATACCGGCGGCCAGCGACGAGTTTTTCGCCAGGTTCAGGTATTGGCTGGTCAGCGGTGGAATGATCACCCGCAGGGCTTGCGGAATGATCACCTTGCGCAGGGTCGGGCCGTTGCGCAGGCCGAGCGAACGCGCCGCCTCGGTCTGGCCATGGCTGACCGACTTGATCCCGGAGCGAACGATTTCGGCGATGAACGCGGCGGTGTACACAGTCAGCGCCAGGGTCAGCGCCAGCAGTTCCGGGATCAACACCCAGCCGCCGACAAAGTTGAAGCCCTTGAGCTGCGGCAGTTCCCAATGCAGCGGAGCGCCGAAGATCAGCGCGCACAGGGTCGGGATCACCAACAGGATCGCCAGGCCAGTCCAGAACTTGTGAAACGGTACGCCGGTGTCTTCGAAACGCTTGTTGGCCCAGCGGCACATCAGCACGATGGCAACGATGGCCAGCACCACACTGATGACGAACGCCCAGAAACCGTCAGCCATTTGCGCGGCCGGCATGTTCAGGCCCCGGCTGCTGACGAAGAAGGTGTCGCCGAAGTTGTGGCTGTTGCGCGGTCCCGGCATGGTCAGGAACACCGCGAAGTACCAGAACAGGATCTGCAGCAGCGGCGGAATGTTGCGGAACACTTCCACATACACGGTCGCCAGTTTGCTGATGATCCAGTTCGGCGACAGTCGCGCCACGCCGATGATGAAGCCCAGCAGGGTCGCCAGGATCACGCCGATAACGGTCACCAACAGGGTGTTGAGCAGGCCGATCACGAACACCCGGGCGTAGCTGTCCGCTTCGGTGTAGGAAATCAGGTGTTGAGCGATGCCGAACCCAGCACTGCGCTCCAGAAAGCCGAAACCAGAAGTGATGCCCCGATGTTGCAGGTTGGTCTGGGTGTTGTCGAACAGATACCAGCCCATGGCGACGACCGCCACGACGGTGATGATCTGAAACAGCCACGCACGCACTCGCGGATCGCTGAGGCTGAACCTCTGCTTTGGTGCGCCGATTGAATTTTGCATGAAGTGCCCCGGAAAAAATGGAACAGAACATCACCCGGCGGTTGGCCCGCCGGGTGACAGAACCATTAGCGCACTGGTGGTGCGTACTGAATGCCGCCGTTGGTCCACAGCGCGTTCAGGCCACGGTCGATTTCCAGCGGAGTGCTCTTGCCGAGGTTTTTCTCGAAGATTTCACCGTAGTTACCGACCTGCGAAACGATCTTCACAACCCAGTCCTTCGGCAGTTTCAGGTCCTTGCCGTATTCACCGTCAGCACCCAGCAGACGGGCGACGTCCGGGTTCTTGGTGGACTTGGCTTCTTCCAGCACGTTTTTCGAGGTCACGCCGGCCTCTTCGGTGTTCAGCAGCGCGTAACCCACCCAGCGCACGATCGCCAGCCACTCGTCGTCGCCGTTACGCACGACCGGGCCCAGCGGTTCTTTGGAGATGGTTTCCGGCAGCACCACGTAGTCTTTTGGCGAGGCCAGTTTGCTGCGCTGTGCGTACAGCTGCGATTTGTCGGAGGTCAGCACGTCGCAACGACCGGATTCCAGCGACTTGGCGCTTTCATCGGAGGTGTCGAAAGTGATCGGGGTGTACTTCAGGCCGTTGGCACGGAAGTAGTCGGAGACGTTCAGTTCGGTGGTGGTACCGGCCTGGATGCAGATGGTTGCACCGTCCAGTTCCTTGGCACTTTTCACGCCCAGCTTGTTGTTGGCCAGGAAGCCCACGCCGTCGTAATAAGTGATGAAGCCCGGGAATTTCAGGCCCATGCCGGCGTCACGCGAGCTGGTCATGGTGGTGTTGCGCGAGAGCAGGTCGATTTCGCCGGACTGCAGCGCGGTGAAGCGCTCCTTGGCGTTCAACTGGCTGAACTTGACCTTGTTGGCGTCGCCGAATACGGCAGCGGCCACAGCGCGGCAGACGTCAGCGTCGATCCCGAGGATCTTGCCCGAAGCGTCCGGCACCGAGAAACCCGGCAGACCGTCGCTCACGCCACATTGCACGAAACCTTTCTTCTGCACGGCATCCAGGGTTGCACCCGCCTGAGCGAACCCGCTGACGCCGAGTACTGCTGCTGCAGTCACGACCGCCAGAGTGGATTTCAACATCTTCATTCAAACCTCCAGTTTTGCTCTTGTTGTGTCGGAGCTTGAGTCCAGTCGCACCCTTTTGAGGCGTTGTTGACCCGTGTTGGCTTTTTTTGGGGTCAACCGACGTAAGACCTTCGCTATGAGTCTAGTAGGAGAAAATCCACATCATGGACAACTCACTTCTCACCAATCGGCCGAACGGGCTGTAGCCCTTTCACGTTCGCTTTGCCCGTAGCGGCCAATGGCGAACATCCATCACCGGATTCTTTGCAATCCCTTCGCACGACGTACACTGATAGTGTTACCGCCACACGCGAGATCGGTTGCACGCTGAGAGCCATAGCAAAGCCCGTACCACACCGCTTGCTGAAGCGATTGCGCGACAGGTCAATAGCAAAACTTGTAGCCTTGCGACATCTTGTTAACGGATCGACCGGGCGCGCACGCAAATCACGCACTTATTGAGAGCGCCCGCACATTTTTGGAGCAGCCATGACCGAGCCCCTGATTCTTGAACCCGTAAAGCCTGCAGACGCCTGCGTTATCTGGCTGCACGGCCTGGGCGCTGACCGCTATGACTTTCTGCCGGTGGCCGAAGCGCTGCAGGAAAGCCTGCTGACGACACGCTTTGTCTTGCCGCAGGCGCCGACCCTGCCCGTCACCATCAATGGCGGTTATGCGATGCCGAGCTGGTACGACATCAAGGCCATGAGCCCGGCGCGGGCGATTGACCGTGAGCAGTTGGAAGCATCGGCGGATCGCATCATTGAATTGATCGAAAAGGAGCGCGCCAGCGGAATAGACGCTTCGCGGATTTTTCTCGCCGGGTTTTCCCAGGGGGGCGCCGTCGTTCTGCACACCGCTTATATAAAGTGGCAAGGTCCGTTGGGTGGCGTCCTTGCCCTGTCCACCTACGCCCCGACCTTCACTGACGAGATGGAGCTTTCAGCCAGTCAGCAGCGCATTCCAGCGCTGTGCCTGCACGGCCAGTTCGATGGCGTGGTGCAGAACTCCATGGGCCGCAGTGCTTACGAGCATCTGGTGAAGCATGGTGTCACCGTGACATGGCAGGAATACCCAATGGAGCACGAAGTGTTACCCGAAGAAATTCGCGACATCGGCGCCTGGCTGGGCGAACGCCTGCGTTGAATCTGAACGTTTAAAAACCCTTTGATCCGTCCCACTACGCCGCGCCCGTTTCTTGCATTACACTGGCCGGCGTACATTCCTTAACCAATTGATGAGATGACCGTGCTCAAAGCACTCAAGAAAATGTTCGGTAAAAGCGAGGCTGAGCAGCTCGCGCCAGTCCCCAGTGCGCCGTCGCACGCCCCCGGCCCTCGCAGTGAAGCGCCCAAGGTTGAACGTCCGGCTCCGGTAGCGACACCCCAGCCCGAGCCGAAACCCGCCAGCGCCACCGAACCGGTCCGCGCCGAAGCGCCGAAACCACCCCGGCCGCGCCGCGAACCGAAGCCCAAGGCACCGGTCATCCCCTGGAAGCTCGAAGACTTCGTCGTCGAACCCCAGGAAGGCAAAACCCGCTTCCACGATTTCAAACTCGCTCCGGAACTGATGCACGCCATTCAGGATCTGGGCTTCCCGTACTGCACGCCGATCCAGGCGCAGGTGCTGGGTTTCACCCTCGCCGGCAAAGACGCCATTGGCCGCGCGCAGACCGGTACCGGCAAGACCGCCGCGTTCCTGATCTCGATCATCACTCAGTTGCTGCAGACGCCGCCGCCGAAAGAACGCTACATGGGTGAACCCCGTGCGCTGATCATCGCGCCGACCCGTGAGCTGGTGGTGCAGATCGCCAAGGATGCGGCCGACCTGACCAAGTACACCGGCCTCAACGTGATGACGTTCGTTGGCGGCATGGACTTCGACAAGCAGCTCAAGCACCTTGAAGCGCGCCACTGCGACATCCTCGTCGCCACCCCGGGCCGTCTGCTCGACTTCAACCAGCGCGGCGACGTGCATCTGGACATGGTCGAAGTGATGGTGCTGGACGAAGCCGACCGCATGCTCGACATGGGTTTCATCCCGCAAGTGCGGCAGATCATTCGTCAGACCCCGCCGAAGTCCGAGCGTCAGACCCTGCTGTTCTCCGCGACCTTCACCGAAGACGTGATGAACCTGGCCAAGCAATGGACCACCGATCCGGCAATCGTCGAAATCGAAGTCACCAACGTGGCCAACGAAAACGTCGAGCAGCACATCTATGCCGTGGCCGCGGCCGACAAATACAAACTGCTCTACAACCTGGTCAATGACAACGGCTGGGAACGCGTGATCGTCTTCGCCAACCGCAAGGACGAAGTGCGTCGCATCGAAGAGCGCCTGGTGCGCGACGGCATCAACGCCGCGCAACTGTCCGGCGACGTGCCGCAGCACAAGCGCATCAAGACCCTCGAAGGCTTCCGTGAAGGCAAGATTCGCGTACTGGTGGCCACCGATGTTGCCGGTCGCGGCATCCACATCGACGGCATCAGCCACGTGATCAACTTCACCCTGCCGGAAGTCCCGGACGACTACGTGCACCGTATCGGCCGCACCGGTCGCGCGGGCGCCGATGGCGTATCGATCAGCTTCGCCGGTGAGGACGACTCCTACCAGTTGCCGTCGATCGAAGAGAAGCTCGGTCGCAAGATCAGCTGTGAAACACCGCCGACTCACTTGTTGCGTGCAGTGGAACGCAAGCGTCCGCAGCCGCAATAAGCGATCTGTAACGAAAAAAGCGCAGCCGGCGACGGACTGCGCTTTTTTTTGCCCGGCGTTTCAGCAGGTGCTTGCGATAGAAAACTAAAAGTCCATAATAGACAAATTAGTTTATTTCCAGATGGTGGAGCCTGACATGTCCAGTACACCCTGCGTGATCGACCAAACCCAGGCCCGCGAGCTGCTGGCGCGCATCGACGTGCCGCAGATCCTGCGCAAACTGTTCCGCGACCTCGCCGCCGGTCACGCCGTGCAACCGGCGCAGCAACTGGTGGAGTTTCCGCAAGGCGCCGGCGACTTCATCAACTATCTGGGGGTGCTGGCCGAGGACGGCGTGTACGGCGTGAAAACCTCGCCGTACATCGTCCGCGAGCAAGGTGCACTGGTGACAGCGTGGACACTATTGATGTCGATGAAAACCGGCCAACCGCTGCTGTTATGCGATGCCGGCGAGCTGACCACCGCCCGTACCGCCGCGACCACTGCAGTGGCGGTCGATGCCCTCGCCCCGCTGAATGCCTCGCGACTGGCGATCATCGGCAGCGGCAAGGTCGCTCAGGCGCATCTGCATTACGTGAAAGGTCTGCGTGACTGGCAGAGCATCAGCGTGTATTCGCCGAGCCTGTCTGAAGACGCTGAAACCCGGGCGCAGTTGCAGGAGATATTCCCCGGGGTGCAGATTGCCGACAGACGCGAAACCGCCCTCGACGAGGCCGACGTGATCATGCTTTGCACCTCATCCGCCGGCCCGGTGATCGACCCGGCCACCTTGAGCAAACCAGCGCTGATCACCTCGATCAGCACCAACGCCCCGCGTGCCCATGAGGTGCCGCCGCAGAGCCTGGGCGACATGCAGGTGTTCTGTGACTATCGTCTGACCACACCGGGTTCGGCGGGTGAGATGTTGATCGCGACCGAACAGCATGGCTGGGACAAGTCTGCGATTGTCGGTGACCTTGCCGATCTGCTCAGCGAGAAAGTGCCGCGCCCCGGTTACGACCGTCATGTGTTTTTCCGCTCGATCGGCCTGGGCCTGGAAGACATCGCGTTGGCCAATGCGGTTTATCACTTGACCAACTAACACCACAAATCCCCTGTAGGAGTGAGCCTGCTCGCGATAGCGGTATACCAGTCAACGATAATGTTGAATGTAAAAGCGCTATCGCGAGCAGGCTCACTCCTACAGGAGATCGCGAACTCCTTGATATTGCGTCCACACCGGAGACTTTCATGAGCCAGGCAGACTTCATCATCATCGGCGGCGGGATTGCCGGCGCTTCCACCGGTTTCTGGCTGTCGCCCCACGCCAAAGTGATCGTGCTCGAACGTGAGTCGCACCCGGCCTATCACTCCACCGGACGCTCGGCGGCGTTGTACACCGCAGCCTATGGCACGCCGCAAGTGCGCGCGCTGACCCTGGCCAGCCGCGAGTTTTTCGACCATCCCCCGAGCGGCTTCTGCGAGCATCCGCTGCTCACGCCGCGTGGCGAAATGACCGTGGATTTCACCGGTGATGCCGCCGAACTGAACAACCAGTACCTCAGCGCCAAGGCCACGGTGCCGGAGATGCAGTTGCTCAGCGCCGATGAAGCCTGCGCCCGTCTGCCGATTCTGCGTCGGGAAAAAGTCCACGGCGCGATCTACGACCCGACCGCCAGCGACATTGACACCGACGCCCTGCACCAGGGTTACCTGCGCGGTATCCGCCGCAACAATGGCGAAGTGCACACCGACTGCGAGGTGCTGGGTCTGACGCGCGACGCCGATGGCCTCTGGCAGGTGCAAACCAACGGTCAGAGCTTCAGCGCGCCGGTCATCATCAACGCCGCCGGCGCCTGGGCCGACCAGATCGGTGCACTGGCCGGCGCGCCAGCGCTGGGTCTGCAACCTAAACGTCGTGCGGCATTCATTTTCGCCGGCCCCGAGGGCGTGGACATTCATCACTGGCCGATGCTGGTCAGCCTCGACGAATCGTTCTACATGAAGCCCGACGCCGGGATGTTCCTCGGCTCGCCGGCCAACGCCGACCCGGTCGAACCGCATGACGTGCAGCCGGAAGAGCTGGACATCGCCATGGGCATCTACCAGATCGAAGAAGCCACGACCCTGACCATCCGCCGCCCGACCCGCACCTGGGCCGGTTTACGCAGCTTCGTCGCCGACGGTGATCTGCTCAGCGGTTTCGATCCGCAGGTACCAGGATTGTTCTGGGTCGCGGCTCAGGGCGGTTACGGCATTCAGACTTCACCAGCCATGGGTCAGGCCAGTGCGGCATTGGTGCGTGGGCAGGCGTTGCCTGAACACCTGCAACAGTTCGGCCTGACGAGCGCCATGCTCTCCCCTTCACGACTGCGCTGATGGCCCCTGCGGATGACGCGCCCAACGGATTGCGGCACACTCGCAGCGCCCCCGTGCACGGGGGCGCTGACGCCGCCTGGAGCTCCACAATCATGACCGCCCCCGAAATCGATCCGGCCCTGGATAACTTCCGTGCCATCGCCGACGCCATCGCCACGCTGTTCTTTCCCCACGCCGAAGTGGTGCTGCACGACCTGCGCACACAGAAGGTCGACTACATCGCCAACAACCTGTCCAAGCGCGAGATCGGCGACGATTCATCGCTTGAAGACATGCTCAGCGAGGAGATCAGCGAGCGCAACATCGGCCCGTACGAAAAGCTCAATTGGGACGGCCAGAAGATCCGCAGCCTGAGCACCGTACTGCGCGACGGTGAAGACCGGCCGCTGGCGGTGCTGTGTATCAATCTGAATATTTCGCTGTTCGAGAATGCCAAGGCCGCGCTCGACCTGTTCCTGTCGCCGAGCAAGCTGATCCCGCAGCCGGATTCACTGTTTCGCGATGACTGGCAGGAACGCATCAACACCTTCCTCCACGCCTGGCTGCGCGAGCGCCAGCTGAGCCTGAATCTGCTGACCCGCGATCACAAGCGCGAACTGGTGCTGGCGCTGCACGCCGAAGGCGCGTTCAAGGGCAAGAGCGCCTCGAACTATGTGGCCAATGTGCTGAACATGGGGCGGGCGACGGTGTACAAGCATTTGAAGGAATTGAAGGGCTGAAGATCTGCATTGGCGGTTCCGGCCCCATCGCTGGCAAGCCAGCTCCCACAGTTTTTTTGGTGTACACAAAATCTGTGCACGACTCGATCACTGTGGGAGCTGGCTTGCCAGCGATAGCAGACTATCAGTCGCCGTAGATGTCGGACTTGAAGTACTTCTCGGAAATCTTCTGATATTCGCCACTCGCCCGAATCCCGTCGATGGCCGTGTTCAACTCGCTGACCAGCTCGGTATTGCCCTTGCGCACCGCAATCCCCGCGCCCTCGCCCACGTACTTCGGATCCTTCAGCTCCGGCCCGACAAACGCATAGCCCTTGCCGCGCGGCATCGACAGGAAGTCGGTCAGCGGGATGGTGTCGGCAAAAATCGCATCGAGCCGCCCGGCCGCCAGGTCCATGTAGATTTCTTCGTTATTGCCGTAGCGCTTGACGTTGATGCCCTTCGGTTCAAAGACCTCGGTGGCATAACGGTCGGTGGTGGTGGCGCGCTGCACACCGACGGTCTTGCCCTTGAGGCTGGCGTACTGGTCATCGACCGTGGCGCCTTCCTTCATCACCAGCCGCGACGAGGTGAAGTAGTACTTGTGGGTGAAATCCACCGACTTCTTGCGGTCTTCGTTGATGGTCATCGACGACAAAGCCATGTCGATTTTCTTCACTTTCAACGAAGGAATCAGGCCATCGAACTCACCCTCGACCCACACACACTTGACCTTCATCTGCGCGCACAGGGCGTTACCGATGTCGTAGTCGAAACCGACGATTTCGCCCTTGTCGGTTTTCGAAGCGAACGGTGGATAAGCGGCCTCGATGCCGATGCGCAGGGTTTTCTCGGCGGCAAACGAGCTGGTGCACGCCAACAGGCTCAGGGCCAGACCGGTGATCAGGGGGAGTTTCTTCATGTTCGTTCTCTCGCGGGTTGTTGTTGGTTTGGCAAGACAGAAGAAAAGAGCTGAAATGGTTTTTTTGTACTTATAAATCCATATTGGACTGATGTGTACAAATCGTCAATTAGAGGAAAGAGAGGTTGTGGTGTTGCAGATGGCCTCATCGCTGGCAAGCCAGCTCCCACACGGTTCAGTGGTGTACATAAAATATGTGCACGACACAAAACACTGTGGGAGCTGGCTTGCCAGCGATGGCTGACTAAAGGGCGATGCAGAGATTACTTCTTCCAGCGATCCGCAGCAGCATGATCACTGTCACGCCCTTCGACCCAACGCGGGCCGTCGCTGGTGTTTTCTTTCTTCCAGAACGGCGCGCGGGTTTTCAGGTAGTCCATGACAAAGGCGCAGGCGTCGAACGCTGCCTGGCGATGGGCGCTGGCCGCGCCGACAAACACGATCGGCTCGCCCGGCTCCAGCGCGCCGATGCGGTGCAGCACTTCGAGCTTCAGCAGCGGCCAGCGCTGCTCGGCCTCGACGGCGATCTTGCCCAAGGCTTTTTCGGTCATGCCCGGATAGTGCTCGAGGAACATCCCCGCCACATCCAGCCCGTCGTTGAAGTCGCGCACATAACCGACAAAACTCACCACCGCGCCGACACCGACATTCGCCGCGTGCATCGCGTTGACTTCAGCACCCGGGTCGAATGCCGTGGACTGCACACGAATCGCCATGGCTCAGCCTCCGGTCACGGTGGGGAAAAACGCCACTTCGTCGCCATCGCTGACCGGCTCGTCGAGCTGGCACAGGTCTTCGTTACGCGCACACATCAGGTTCTGTTCGCTGAGCACCTCGGCGCCATCACGTTGCGCGAGCAGCGCACGCACAGCGTCGACCGTGGCGAAATCGCCTTCGACCTCGACCGCGTCCACGCCCAGCGCTTCACGATAACGGGCAAAGAATTTAACCGTCAGCTTCATGGCTGCTCCGCCTGAAAATGCCCGCTCTTGCCGCCGACCTTCTCCAGCAGTTTCACGCTTTCGATGGTCATGCCGCGATCGACGGCTTTGCACATGTCGTAGAGGGTCAGGGCGGCAACACTGGCGGCGGTCAGCGCCTCCATCTCCACGCCGGTCTGCCCGGACAGTTTGCAGCGGGCGACGATGCGCACGCTGTCGGCGCCCTCAGCGCTGAGTTCGACCTTGACCCCGGTCAGCATCAGCGGATGGCACAGCGGAATCAGATCACTGGTTTTCTTCGCCGCCTGAATGCCGGCAATGCGCGCCACGGCAAACACGTCGCCCTTGGGATGGCCGCCGCTGACGATCATCTGCAGGGTTTCGGGGAGCATGCGCACCAGCGCCTGGGCCGTCGCCTCACGGAATGTCACGGCTTTTTCGGTGACGTCGACCATGTTGGCGCGACCTTGGGAATCGAGATGAGTCAGCACGGGATTACTCCTGATCAGGAGCGTGGATTGTAAACCTGCGGGTCAAATTTCCGCATCACTGATTATGAATTCACCGTTGCCCCTGTGGGAGCGAGCTTGCTCGCGAAGGCGGTGCATCAGGCTACATCGATGGTGACTGACACACCGCATTCGCGAGCAAGCTCGCTCCCACATTGGGTTGTGTATCTATCCATAAAAAAACCGGGCGGCTTTTGGGCCGCCCGGTTCTGGTTGAAGGATTACAGATGCGATTCGGCGTATTCGGCCAGAATCGAGCGTGGCACCCCTTGCAGGGTGATGTGCACACCGTTGGGGAAATCCTTGAAGCGTTCGGTCAGGTAGGTCAGCCCGGAGCTGGTCGCGGACAGGTAAGGGGTGTCGATCTGTGCCAGGTTGCCCAGGCACACCACTTTGGAACCGGCGCCGGCCCGGGTGATGATGGTTTTCATCTGGTGCGGCGTGAGGTTCTGGCATTCGTCGATCAGGATCAGGCTCTGCTGGAAGCTGCGACCGCGAATGTAGTTGAGCGATTTGAACTGCAACGGCACTTTGCTGAGGATGTAGTCGACGCTGCCATGGGTGTTTTCGTCATCCATGTGCAAGGCTTCGAGGTTGTCGGTGATGGCGCCCAGCCAAGGCTCCATTTTTTCCGCTTCGGTGCCGGGCAGGAAGCCGATTTCCTGATCCAGGCCCTGCACGCTGCGGGTCGCGATGATCCGGCGATAGCGTTTGCTGACCATGGTCTGCTCAATCGCTGCGGCCAGCGCCAGAATGGTTTTACCGGAACCCGCTGCACCCGAAAGGTTGACCAGGTGAATGTCCGGATCCAGCAAGGCGTACAGCGCCAGACTCTGGTAGATGTCCCGTGGTTTGAGACCCCAGGCTTCCTGATGCAACAGCGGTTCCTGATGCAAGTCGAGGATCAGCAGCCTGTCTTCCTGAATTTCCTTGATCCAGCCGACAAAGCCTTGTTCGTCAATGATGAACTCGTTGATGTGCACCGCCGGCAGGTTGTCGATCAACTGCACCTGATGCCAGGTGCGGCCGTGATCCTGACGGGTTTCGACTTTGCTGACGCGGTCCCAGAAGGAGCCGGTCATGTTGTGGTAGCCGTTGGGCAGCAGGGACACGTCATCGACCAACTGGTCGGTGCTGTAGTCCTCGGCATCGATCCCGCAGGCGCGCGCCTTGAGGCGCATGTTGATGTCTTTGGTAACCAGCACCACGGCCTTCTTCGGATCACGGGTGTGCAGGTCGATCAACTGGTTGATGATTTTGTTGTCGTTCAGATGCTCGGGCAGAATCAGGTTCGACTCGGCCTGTTTGCTCATCAGAATTGACAGCAAGCCCTTTGGCCCGCCCTTGCCGCGCTGGATCGGCACACCCAGTTCAACGTCCTCGGGGGAGGCATCGCCCAGGGTCTTGTCGATCAGCCGGATCGCCTGGCGGCATTCGGCAGCAACGCTGTGATGGCCGCTCTTGAGCTTGTCCAGCTCTTCGAGCACGGTCATCGGGATCGCGACGTGGTGTTCTTCGAAATTCAGCAGGGCATTTGGATCGTGAATCAATACGTTGGTATCGAGTACATAAAGGATTGGCTGGTTGGAAGAAGGGCTACGTCCGTGATCATCCATACTCGGTCACCTTTGTGGGAGCCATTCGACGCAATACCTGGGCGGTGCTGCGCCTCGAAGTGACTGCCGAATTCATCCACGAGGGCCTGGATGAACTGCACACAAAAGGAGTCTTGGAAGACGCCACCTGTGTTGCAGGTTTCGGCGGTCTGTCTTCGTAATACTCCAAAACCCATGACATAAAAAAGCACTTTGACGGTTTTTTTAAGTTTATTTTGCAGAGTGACGAAAAGCCCTTGGCTGACCGTCCAGACCCCGCTAAAGTCGGAAGTCCGCCTGCATCGAATTCTCTAGAAAAATCACCCCAAGCCCAATATTTCCGGGCTTTTTCCGTTTGTCAGCGAAACCCGTCCTGACAATCTTCAAAGCCGATGCCGCTTTGCGCAGTTTGCGTGATCAGCCACGGCAACGCGGTCTTCACCGCGTCCTGTTTCATGTTGAAATTGATCACTCCGTGACGCCACAAGAGCATCAGGGTCAGCACCCGCTGCGCGCTCTGTGCGCCCTTGAGCTTGCCGGCGCCGTCCTGGGCATCGATATCCCACAGCGCCACTTGCAGGCCCTGATTGCGGAAGAAGCTGCCGGCATCAGGGCGGCGCTGACCCTCCGGCGGACGGAACAGCGGCACGTAGTTTTCCGGCAACTTGTTCTTCACCAGATCGGCGCTGCGGCGCACCGAGTCCTGCCAGTCCTGCCAATGGCTGTGGGAACGGAACTCCCAACCCTGCACGCCGACGCACTGTTTCGAGAACTCCGATTGCAGGTTGCTCACCGAGCGATCCGCCAGCCGCGCCTGCACATCCTTGCCCAACAGAAAGAACGTGCCGCTGAGGCTGGATTTGCGAAGGTAGTCGGCAATCCAGTCTGTGTTGTCCGGTTGCAGATTGGCGGCGCTGTCGAAACTCAGCAGAAACAGCCGGTCGTGCATCTCGTCGCCACCGCGCTCGTAGTCGCCAAAACGATCGACTTCGCTGCTGGTCTGCGGCGACAGCGCGGCCTTGCGCATCAGCTCGTCCAGGTACTGCAGATGAAACAGCCGGCTCGGCTCGGCCCACTTGGTGTAATAGCTGTCGTCGCTGACCACGAACTTGGCGGCCTGCTCGCGCAGGGTCGGCAGGTCTTCGACAAGGAAGCAGAACGAGGCGTCCTGATCGCAGCTCTGCTGGGCGAAGTTGTAGTTGGCCAACAGACGTTCCCAAAGCCGCTGCCGCAGGCGGCTGATCGCGTCGACGTTGATCGTGCGCAGCCCCAGACGCTGGGCCAGCGCAGCCTCGTCCAGCGCTTCGGTGCCCAGCAGCCCACGGGCGAACATGAGGATTTCCGCGCGCGAGGCGACGTCGAACAGCGTCGGGCTGCTCAGTTGTTCAGGCCAGGTGCTGCGATCCAGCGTCGCCACATCACCCGGCGCCGCCATGGCCCCGAAGCTCAACAGCCACGCGGTGAATAAAAGAACAATGCGCAAAGGGGTGTCTCCATTACCAAACCCGCGCGGCACTATAGCTGAAATGCTCCCCACTCCTCCTGAGGGATGACGCATTCTGTGGCGAGGGAGCTTGCTCCCGCTGGGTTGCGCAGCAGTCCCAAAAAACATCGAGCGCATTCCAGCACGAGGATTGGAGATACCGGTTTTTACGACCGCTGCGCGCTCGAGCGGGAGCAAGCTCCCTCGCCACAGAAAGATTTGCCAGCCGTTTCGAATATTTTGCCGTCGATCACCTATGGGCTTGATAGCTGGAGTCAACCCGGCCAACCCCCTAGAATCGCCCCCACGATTAAAGGAGACGACTTCATGCTGATGGTGATTTCCCCCGCCAAGACCCTCGATTATGAAACACCGCCGGCGACCCAGCGCTTTACCCAGCCGCAATACCTCGACCATTCCCAGGAGCTGATCCAGCAACTGCGCGAACTGAGCCCGGCACAGATCAGCGAACTGATGCACGTGTCCGACAAGATCGGCGGCCTCAACGCCGCACGTTTCGGCAGCTGGACGCCCGCCTTCACCCCGGAAAACGCCAAGCAGGCCCTGCTCGCGTTCAAGGGTGACGTGTACACCGGGCTTGACGCGCAATCGTTCAGCGAAGCCCAGTTCGACTACGCGCAAAAGCACCTGCGCATGCTCTCCGGCCTTTATGGCCTGCTGCGTCCACTGGATCTGATGCAGCCGTATCGTCTGGAAATGGGCACCAAACTGGCCAACGCCCGTGGCAAGGATCTGTACGCGTTCTGGGGCACGCGCATCAGCGAATGGCTCAACGAAGCGCTGGCCGAACAAGGCGATGACGTGCTGCTGAACCTGGCCTCCAACGAGTACTTCTCGGCGGTCAAGCGCAGCGCACTGAACGCGCGGATCATCAACACTGATTTCAAGGATCTGAAGAACGGTCAGTACAAGATCATCAGCTTCTACGCGAAGAAGGCCCGCGGCCTGATGAGCCGTTTCGTGATTCAGGAAAAAATCAGCGATCCTGCCCTGCTCAAGCAGTTCGATGTGCAGGGTTATCGCTACAGCGCCGAGCAATCTAAACCGGACAATCTGGTGTTTTTGCGCGACCACGCCCCGGAATAAAGCATGCCCATTGCACGACTCTTTCTATAAAGAGTCGTGCAGCTCGCACGACGTCAAAAATCCCTCGCAACATTTCGCCGTTTTATTGGCGCCATAAAATCGTCCTGCCCAATTCTAATTTTAGTTTCACTCGACAGCCGCACTTTTTTTCAGTAGTGGCACGTAAATTTTTTTACGGTAGTGGCACAAAACTATCTAGCTCGATTACGCACCGATTAACAAAGGCCCAAATCGAAAGTGCTATCAAATTGAGACCAGTGCCATCTTTGGCAATATTTCAAAAAATTTCAGATTTCGCGATGAGCGGGTAGGAACTATGTCCAAATGCATAGCTCATACCACCGGTAACGATTCTCGCCGAGTTTGTACGAGATAACTTACGCAGAGCGGAGAACCATGTAACCAAGTTGTCACAGCAACTTGCCTAGATGGTTCACTCATCTGATCAACTAACGATGGATAGGTGATACGCACCATAAACATCCTCTACAAGGCCAAGGCTGCGCCCCTGTAATTGTGCTCGCCTGAGCACCCAACCGCTTGATCTACGGGCCTTTCGTCCGACATCAGGTGGACTGAACACATGCACAAGAGTCTTCCAGCAAGAAGATCCGCTGCATAACAGGGCAAGTCATAACAACTAAGGCCTAGTTGCGCACATCTTGAGTGCACTTATTTAGACACTCGGAACTTAGTATGCCTGCACACGGCATTGTGGCGCCTGTATGCCGCACTTTCGAGTGCACTATGACCGCTGAACACCATTAACTCCGGCCATCTAATGGCTTGATAAAACACAGAGGTAATTGCGATGCGCATCAGCATATTTGGTTTGGGTTACGTTGGCGCAGTGTGTGCCGGTTGCCTGTCTGCACGGGGCCATGACGTGGTTGGCGTCGATGTTGCCAAAGACAAGATCGACATGATCAACGCCGGCAAGTCGCCGATTGTGGAACCGGGTCTGGGCGAACTTCTGGCTCAAGGTATCGAGACCGGTCGTCTGCGCGGTACGACCAACTTCGCCGAGGCGATCCGTGACACCGACCTGTCGATGATCTGCGTCGGTACGCCGAGCAAGAAGAACGGCGATCTGGAACTGAACTACATCGAGGCTGTGTGCCGCGAGATCGGTTTCGTGCTGCGTGAAAAGACCACCCGCCACACCATCGTGGTGCGCAGCACCGTGTTGCCGGGCACCGTCGCCAATGTGGTGATTCCGATTCTCGAAGACTGCTCGGGCAAAAAGGCCGGTGTCGATTTCGGCGTCGCGGTCAACCCGGAATTCCTGCGTGAATCCACCGCGATCAAGGACTACGACCTGCCACCGATGACCGTCATCGGCGAGTTCGACAAGGCCTCGGGCGACGTTCTGCAATCGCTGTACGAAGAGCTCGACGCGCCGATCATCCGCAAGGACATCGCCGTCGCCGAGATGATCAAGTACACCTGCAACGTCTGGCACGCGACCAAAGTGACCTTCGCCAACGAGATCGGCAACATCGCCAAAGCAGTCGGCGTCGATGGCCGTGAAGTGATGGACGTGGTCTGCCAGGACAAGACCCTCAACCTGTCCCAGTACTACATGCGCCCGGGCTTCGCCTTCGGCGGTTCGTGCCTGCCCAAAGACGTGCGCGCCCTGACCTACCGCGCCGGTTCCCTGGACGTCGAAGCGCCGCTGCTCAACTCGCTGATGCGCAGCAACGAATCGCAAGTGCAGAACGCCTTCGACATCGTTGAAAGCCACGACAAACGCAAAGTCGCCCTGCTCGGTCTGAGCTTCAAGGCCGGTACCGACGACCTGCGCGAAAGTCCGCTGGTGGAACTGGCCGAAATGCTGATCGGCAAGGGCTACGACCTGAGCATCTACGACAGCAACGTCGAGTACGCCCGTGTTCACGGCGCGAACAAGGACTACATCGAGTCGAAGATCCCGCACGTGTCGTCCCTGCTCAACTCGGACTTCGATTCGGTGATCGACAACTCCGACGTGATCATCCTCGGAAACCGCGACGAGAAATTCCGCTCGCTGGCCCAGGAAGCACCGCAAGGCAAACAGGTCATCGACCTGGTCGGCTTCATGGCCAAAGCCACCAACCCGGGTACTCGCACCGAAGGTATCTGCTGGTAAAGCAGCGCCAAGCGACAAGCCTCGAGCTGCAAGCAAAGCGTTTCGCTTGCAGCTTGAGGCTTGCAGCTCGAAGCCTCTCTTACCTTGGATGACGTCGATGACCAAGCTCAAACATTTCTTTCTGCAATCCGCCGGCTGGCTTTTGTTTCTAAGCCTGTTGTTGGGCCTGGCCTTGATGCTGCCCACGTCCACGTTCGACTCCGAGTCGAAGGACTTTATTTTCCTGATTGGCGCCGTGGGTATCTGGCGCTACTCGATGGGTGCAACGCACTTTGTGCGCGGCATGATTTTTCTCTACATCGTTTACCCGCACCTGCGCCGCAAAGTGCGCAAGCTGGGTAAGGCGGCGGATCCGTCGCATGTGTTTCTGATGGTCACCAGTTTCCGTATCGACGCGCTGACCACTGCGCAGGTCTACAGCTCGGTGATCCGCGAAGCAATCGACTGCGAACTGCCGACCACCGTGGTCTGCTCGATCGTGGAAATGTCCGATGAGCTGCTGGTCAAGGCGCTGTGGGCGCGGATGAATCCGCCAGACCGGGTGAAGCTCGACTTCGTGCGCATTCCCGGCACCGGCAAGCGTGATGGCCTGGCCTACGGTTTCCGCGCGATCTCCCGCCACCTGCCGGACGACCGCGCTGTGGTGGCGGTGATCGACGGCGACACCGTGCTCGGCGAAGGCACCGTGCGCAAGACCGTGCCGTGGTTCCAGCTGTTCGGCAATGTCGGCGGCCTGACCACCAACGAATTCTGCGAAGTGCGCGGCGGCTACATCATGAGCGAATGGCACAAGCTGCGTTTCGCCCAGCGCCACATCAACATGTGCTCGATGGCCCTGTCCAAGCGCGTGCTGACCATGACCGGGCGCATGTCGGTGTTCCGCGCCACCGTGGTGACCGACCCGGAATTCATCGCCGACGTCGAAAGCGACTCGCTGCAACACTGGCGCCTGGGCCGTTTCAAGTTCCTCACCGGCGACGACAAGTCGAGCTGGTTCAGCCTGATGCGCCTGGGCTACGACACCTTTTACGTACCGGACGCCGCGATCAACACCGTTGAGCACCCGCCGGAAAAGAGCTTCATCAAGGCCAGCCGCAAGCTGATGTTCCGCTGGTACGGCAACAACCTGCGCCAGAACTCGCGAGCGCTGGGCCTGGGTGTGAAACGCCTCGGCGCCTTCACCTCGGTGGTGCTGTTCGACCAGCGCGTGTCGATGTGGACCTCGCTGCTGGGCCTGACCGTGGCGATCATCGCCAGCTTCAAGTACGGCGGCGCGTTCATCCTCGCCTACCTGCTGTGGATCGGCATCACCCGCCTGATTCTGACCCTGTTGCTGTCGTGCTCCGGTCACCGGATCGGCCCGGCCTATCCCGTGATTCTGTATTACAACCAGATCGTCGGTGCGCTGGTGAAGATCTACGTGTTCTTCCGCCTCGACCAGCAATCCTGGACGCGCCAACCCACTTCCCTGACCCGTGATCTCGCCAGCTTTCAACGTTGGTTCAACACCTGGTCGTATCTGAACATGACCTTCTCCTCCGGCAGCATTTTCGTCGCCGTGCTGCTGATGATGGTCTGACCTGCCCCTATTGAATTAACAAGGAAATTGCCCCCATGAATACCGCCGTCAACGCCAACGTAGTGCATGAATCCGAAGCCCAGCGTCAGCACGCCCGAGTGAAAATCCCGGCCAAACTGCGCTTCTTCGGCCCGGACCGGACGCCGGTCGAAGCGCGGGTCCTGGACCTGTCCGCCGGGGGTCTGGCGTTCAACGCCGGGCAACTGCCGCTGACCCTCGGCGAGGTGTACAAGGCACGCCTGCAATTCGTCATCGACAACCTCGGCCTGGCCATGGACGTCGAACTGCAAGTGCGCTCCTACGACCGCCAGAGCGGCCGCGCCGGTTGCCAGTTCCAGAACCTGGAGCCGCAGGACATCTCGACCTTGCGTCACCTGATCACTTCGCACCTAGCCGGCGACATCGTCAGCATGGGTGAAGTGCTGGCGACCCTGCAGCGCGACAACTTCACCAAGGCGCGCAAGGTCAAGGACGGCGGCAGCGGCATGACCCCGTTCGGGCGGCTAAAAGCGGTGACCTTCAGCGCCGGCATTTTCGCCATCGGTCTGGTCGCGTTCGGTTTCGTCTTCAAGTCGGTGTACGGCATGTACTTCGTCAGCCATGCGCAAGCAGGTCTGGTCAGCGTGCCGGGGATGAACATCACCATGCCGCGTGACGGTACCGTGCAGAGCCTGGTCAAGTCTGACGGCGTGGCCGCCAAAGGCGCGCCGCTGGCGACCTTCAGCACCAGCATGCTCGACGTACTCAAGGGCCATCTGGACGAAGACCAGTTGCAACCGGCCAAGGTCGAAGAACTGTTCGGCAAACAAATGACCGGCACCCTGACCTCGCCGTGCGATTGCACCGTGGCCCAGCAACTGGTGGCTGACGGTCAGTACGCGAGCAAGGGCGACGTGATCTTCACTCTGGTACCGCGCAATACACAGGCCACCGTCGATGCACGCTTCTCCTATCGCCAGTTCGGCGACGTGCGTCCGGGTACGCCAGTGAGCTTCCAGATCGCCGGCGAAGACCAGACCCGCACCGGCAAGATCGTCAGCAGCACCAGCCTGAAAAGCGCCGACCTGTCCTCCGACATCCGCGTGCAGATCCAGCCGGACGAACCGCTGGACAGCAGCTTCGCCGGGCGCCCGGTGGAAGTGAACAGCGACCGTGGCCCGAACCTGAACTGGCTGATCGACAAAGCCATGGCTGCCGGTCTTTAAGTCGAGGACATGCCTGTGACCATCATCAGTCTCCTGAAAACACCGCGATCCCTGTGGGAGCTGGCTTGCCAGCGATTGGATCAACGCGGTCTGTCTGACACACCGAGCCGCCTGAATCGCTGGCAAGCCAGCTCCCACAAAGGTCACATGGTGTGCTCGCTGGCATTGGCCGTCAGCCTCGCCGGATGCGCCGGCCTGCCCGACCAGCGTCTGGCCAACGAAGCGCTCAAGCGTGGCGACACCGCCACCGCCGCGCAGAACTACCGTGCGCTGGCGGATCTGGGTTACAGCGAGGCGCAAGTCGGTCTGGCCGATATCCAGGTCGACAGCCGCGACCCCGAGCAGATCAAACAGGCCGAGGCGACCTACCGCGCCGCCGCCGACGTGTCGCCACGGGCTCAGGCCCGTCTCGGTCGCCTGCTGGTAGCCAAACCGGGTTCCACCGAAGCCGAGCACCACGAAGCCGAAAGCCTGTTGAAAAAAGCCGCCGCCAATGGCGAAGGCAACACGCTGATCCCGCTGGCGATGCTGTACCTGCAATACCCGCACAGCTTCCCGAACATCAACGCGCAGCAGCAGATCGATCAGTGGCGCAAATCCGGCTACCCGGAAGCGGGTCTGGCGCAGGTGCTGCTGTATCGCACCCAAGGCACTTACGACCAGCATCTGGATGACGTGGAAAAGATCTGCAAAGCCGCGCTCAACACCACCGACATCTGCTACGTCGAACTGGCCACGGTCTATCAGAAACGTGCCCAGCCGGAGCAACAGGCCGAGCTGATCAAGCAGATGCAGGCCGGTTACAGCCGTGGCACGGTCAGCGCGCAGCGCGTCGATTCGGTGGCCCGCGTGCTGGCCGATTCGACCCTCGGCAAGACCGACGAGAAAACCGCGCAGTCGCTGCTCGAACCGATCGCCCCGGGCTACCCGGCGTCGTGGGTGACCCTCGCGCAACTGCTTTACGACTTCCCGGAACTGGGCGACGTCGAGCAGATGATGAAGTACCTGGACAACGGCCGCGCGGCCGACCAGCCGCGCGCCGAACTGTTGCTGGGCAAGCTCTACTACGAAGGCAAACTGGTGCCGGCCGACGCGAAAGTCGCCGAAGAACACTTCCAGAAAGCCGTCGGCCGCGAAGTCGCCGCCGACTACTACCTCGGCCAGATCTATCGCCGTGGTTACCTGGGCAAGGTCTATCCGCAGAAGGCTCTCGACCATCTGCTGACCGCCGCGCGCAACGGCCAGAACAGCGCCGATTTCGCCATCGCCCAACTGTTTTCCCAAGGCAAGGGCACCAAACCCGACCCGCTCAACGCCTACGTATTCAGCCAATTGGCCAAGGCGCAGAACACCCCGCAAGCCGATGAACTGGCGACCACCCTGGCCGCGCAATTGCCGCCCGAGCGTCTGGCCGAAGCCCAGCGCCTGCTGCAACAGGAACAGGCCAGCCGTGGCGCCCTGAACCAGAACACGCTGCAACTGCACGCCCTGCAAGAAGAAGACGGCGAGGAATCCCTATGAAGTTGAATCCCTTTGTGAAGGCCGGCATTGGCCTCACGTTCGCGCTGATCTGGTCTTGCCCGACACTGGCCGCGATCACTGAAACCAAAAACTTCGGCCTGGAAGTGAAAATCACCGGCCAGTCCGAAGACGACCGCGACCTCGGCACCGCCAGCGGCGGCGACGTCAACGGTGTGGGCCTCGACCTGCGTCCTTGGATCTACGGCGAAAGCGGCGCGTGGAGTGCCTACGCCATGGGTCAGGCCGTGACCTCGACCGACATCATCGAGACCGACACCCTGCAGCAGTCCGACGGTGAGCAAACCACCGACAACAGCGACCGCAAAACCAAGAAAAACTACCTGGCGATGCGCGAATTCTGGGTCGGCTACAGCGGCTTCACGCCGTACCCGGGCGAGATGCTCAAGTTCGGTCGCCAGCGTCTGCGCAATGACGACGGGCAATGGCGCGACACCAACATCGAAGCGCTGAACTGGACCTTCGACACCACCCTGTTGCGCGCCAACGTCGGTGTCGCCGAACGCTTCAGCGAATACCGCACTGACCTCAAAGAGCTCGCGCCGAAAGACAAGGATCGCCTGCACGCCTACGCCGATGCCGCCTACCAGTGGACACCGGGTAACTGGGTCGGCATTCGCGGTCATCACACCCACGACAACGGCAAGCTCGATTACGCCGAACCGGGCGTGCCCCGCGACACCCTCGACAAAACCCAGAACGGCGACATCAGCTGGCTCGGTCTGACTGCTGACAGCGATGCCTACAACTGGCGCAACACCAACACCGTCAACTACTGGGGCAGCATCACCGGCATGAGCGGCGACCTCGATTCGGTCAATCCGCTGAACGCCGATGGCAGCCGTCCGGCACAAGCCAAGCGCAGTGATGACATCAACGGCTGGGCCACCGACCTTGGCGTGCGTCTGCGCCTCGATCCGCAGTGGCAGGTCGGTGCGGCCTACGCCCGCGCCAGCGCCGATTACCAGCAGAACGGTCTGGAGAGCAACCGCTCCAACTACACCGGTACCCGCTCGCGCGTGCACCGTTTCGGCGAAGCGTTCCGTGGCGAAATGAACAACATGCAGACCGCCACCCTGTTCGGTTCGTGGATGCTCAACGACCAGTACGACGCCAGCCTGATCTACCACAAGTTCTGGCGCGTGGACGGCAACAAACCGGTAGGCAGCAACGGCATCAACGCCGTGGAAAACAACACCGACGACGTCACCGGCGCAATCCTCTCCAGCACCTCGCTGCCACTGCAGGATGGCAACAAGGATCTGGGTCAGGAAATGGACCTGGTGGTGACCAAGTACTTCAAGCAAGGCTTGCTGCCGGCAGCCCTGAGCCAGTCGATCGACGAACCGTCGGCGCTGGTGCGCTTCCGTGGCGGTGTGTTCAAGCCCGGTGATGCCTATGGCAGCCAGGTCGATTCGTACATGCACCGCGCGTTCATCGACGTGATCTGGCGCTTCTGATGCAAACCGCCAAGGGAGTGCCCGACATGCACCATGCAAGGAAAGGCTCGCTCAGCCTGTTGGCCGGCGCCATGCTGCTGGCCTCCGCTGGCGCGTTCGCCACGGTGGAACCGGCCAAGCCGGTGACCACCGCCAAAGAGCTGCAACAAGCCAAGACCTACACCGTCAGCAGCGCGCCGACCGAGGCGCTGGAACTGGCCAAGCCGAAACTGCCCGACCTGTCCGGCTTCACCGCCGAAGCCGCTGCCGCGAAGATCAATCGCAGCAAACCGGGCAAGATCAGCGTGCGCCGGATGATGCAGGAAGACGCCCTGAAGGACTTCATCGGCGGCGACAACAAGATGGCCGAATGGGTGGTGCGTCAGCACGGCATCCCGCAGGCGATCTTCGTCGACGACGGTTACCTGAACCTCAAGGATCTGGCGCAGAAGCTGCCCAAGCAGTACTTCAGCGAGACCTCGCCGGGCGTGTACCTGGCGAAGCTGCCGATCGTGGTCGGCCGTAAAGGCATCCTCGAAATCGACGGCCAGACCCAGGAGTTGCGTCTGTCGCAAGAGGCCGGTTCGTTCCTGGTCAACGACGGTCAGCTGTTCGTGCGTGACACCAAAGTCACCGGCTGGCGCGAGAAGGACAACGGCCCGGCAACCTTCCGTTCGCCGAAGGAATTCCGTCCGTTTCTGCTGGCCTGGGGCGGCACCGAGACCTACATCGTCAACAGCAAGATGGCCAGTTTCGGCTACGCCAACAGTAAGTCGTACGGGGTGAGTATTTCCCAGTACACGCCGAACATGGCCAAAGTGCTCAAGCGTCCCGAGCCGACCGGCTGGATCGTCGGCTCCGAGTTCTCGGACATGTGGTACGGCTTCTACTGCTACGAGACCCGCGACTTCGTGGTCAAGGGCAACACCTACAAGGACAACATCGTCTACGGCATCGACCCGCACGACCGTTCCCACGGTCTGATCATTGCCGAGAACACCGTCCACGGTACGAAGAAGAAGCACGGCATCATCATTTCCCGTGAAGTGAACGACAGCTTCATCTTCAACAACAAGAGCTACGACAACCACCTCTCGGGCCTGGTGATCGACCGTAACAGCGTCAACAACATCATTGCCTACAACGAGATCTACAAGAACCACACCGACGGCATCACGCTTTACGAGTCCGCCGACAACCTGCTGTGGGGCAACAAGGTCATCAGCAACAAACGCCACGGCATCCGCATTCGTAACAGCGTGAACATCCGCCTCTACGAAAACGTCGCCATGGCCAACGGCCTGACCGGCGTCTACGGCCACATCAAGGACCTGACCGACACCGACCGGGACATCAAGCTCGACCCGTTCGACGCGCAAGTCTCGCTGATCGTGGTCGGCGGTGAACTGGCGGCCAACGGCAGCGGGCCGATGGCCATCGACTCGCCGTTGAGCGTCGAGCTGTATCGGGTATCGATGCTGGCGCCGACCAAATCCAGCGGCATCAGCTTCAACGGCATCCTCGGCGAGCGCCAGGATGAAATTCTCGACCTGCTGGTACGCCAGCAGAAAGCCGTGCTGATCGACCCTGTCGAACGCCAGACCGAATTGCAGGACTGAGGATAATTTTATGCACCCACACTTGATCAAATTACTCAGCCTGTCGGCCCTGACCGTGGGCATTCTGGCGGCCAGCAATGCTGCCCGCGCCGATGACACGGCGGGCGCCACCCCGCCAAAATTCAGCGCCGAACCGTGCTGCAACCTGTGCCCGGCCGCCCATGACGCGAAGAACTACACCACGCGCTACCAGCAGAACTTCACCACCCTGGTGCAGGCGCAGGGCGACTGGCTGTTCCGTACCCAGGAAGATTTGCGCACCGAGTTCAACACCACCCCGGCCGGCTACAAACGCCTGCAACAGCTGCACGATGCGTTCAAGGCCAAAGGCGTCGAACTGGTGATCGTCTACCAGCCGACCCGTGGCCTGGTGAACCGCAACAAGCTCAACCCGCAGGAAAAAGCCGCGTTCGATTACGAGAAAGCGCTGGGCAACTACAAGACCATGCTCGGCCGTTTCGCGCAGATGGGTTACGTGGTGCCGGACCTCTCGCCGCTGACCAACGAATCGCTGCCGGACACCCTGCCCGCCCACGATTTCTACTTCCGCGGCGACCAGCACTGGACCCCGTACGGCGCGCAGCGCACGGCGAAAATCGTGGCCGAGAAGGTCAAGCAGATCCCGGCCTTCGCCGACATTCCCAAGCGTGAATTCGAGACCAAGCGCACCGGGCGCATGGGCAAGACCGGCACCCTGCACAACATGGCCGGGCAACTGTGCGGCACCAGTTACGCGATCCAGTACATGGACCAGTTCACCACCGAGCCGAAAGGCGAGGCCGGTGACGGCGACCTGTTCGGTGATTCCGGCAACCCGCAAATCACCCTCGTCGGTACTTCGCACAGCGGCAAGAACTACAACTTCGCCGGCTTCCTCGAAGAGGCCATTGGCGCTGACATTCTCAACGTCGCCTTCCCCGGCGGTGGTCTGGAAGGTTCGATGCTGCAGTACCTCGGTAGCGACGAATTCCAGAAGACTCCGCCGAAGATTCTGATCTGGGAATTCTCGCCGCTGTACCGCCTCGACCAGGAAACCATCTACCGCCAGATGATGTCGCTGCTCGACAACGGCTGCGAAGGCAAAGACACGCAAATGTCCGCCAGCACCACGCTCAAGCCTGGCGGCAAACAGGAACTGCTGGTCAACAGCAAGAACCTGAATCTGCAGAACAGCAGCCATCAGGTCGACATACGCATAGCAGACACCTCGGTGAAAACCCTGCAAGCCACCCTCTGGTACATGAACGGTCGCCACGAGGACATCAAGATCGAGAAACCGGAAACCTCCGACACCGACGGTCGTTTCGCCTTTGAGTTGCGCACGGACGAAGACTGGGCCTCGCAAAACCTGCTGGCAGTCGAAGTCCAGGGCCCGGAAGCGGGCACCGCGCCACAAAAAGTCGAAGCGAAAATCTGCAAACGCAACGTATTCCCGGGCGCTGGGCCACAAACCGCTCAGCTCGGGCAATGAGGTCTGCTATGCGAAATCGAACGATCAAACACTTGCTTGCGCCATCCCTGCTGACCCTGGCGATGTTCGCCGGGGCCACTCAGGCCGCCGCGCCACTGCGGCCGCCGCAGGGCTACTTTGCGCCGGTGGATAAATTCAAGACCGGCGACAACAGCGAAGGCTGCGACGCGATGCCGGCGCCGTACACCGGGCCGCTGCAATTTCGCAGCAAGTACGAAGGCTCGGACAAGGCCCGCGCGACCCTGAACGTGCAGTCGGAAAAAGCCTTCCGCGACACCACCAAGGACATCACCACCCTGGAGCGCGGCACCGCCAAACGCGTCATGCAGTTCATGCGCGACGGTCGTCCGGAGCAGCTCGACTGCACGCTGAACTGGTTGACTGCATGGGCCAAGGCCGATGCGTTGATGTCGAAAGACTTCAACCACACCGGCAAGTCGATGCGCAAATGGGCGCTGGGCAGCATGGCCTCATCGTACATTCGCCTGAAGTTCTCCGATTCGCATCCGCTGGCCACGCATCAGCAAGAAGCGCAGCAGATCGAGGCGTGGTTCAGCAAGATGGCCGATCAGGTGGTCAGCGACTGGGACAACCTGCCGCTGGAAAAAACCAACAACCACTCGTACTGGGCCGCATGGTCGGTGATGGCTACCGCCGTCGCCACCAACCGCCGCGACCTGTTTGATTGGGCAGTGAAGGAATACAAGGTCGGGGTCAATCAAATCGACGCCGACGGCTTCCTGCCTAACGAACTCAAGCGCCAGCAACGCGCCCTCGCCTATCACAACTACGCCCTGCCGCCACTGGCGATGATCGCCAGTTTCGCCCAGGTCAACGGTGTCGATCTGCGTCAGGAAAACAACAGCGCGCTCAAGCGTCTGGGTGACCGGGTGCTGGCCGGGGTGAAAGACCCGGACCAGTTCGAGAAGAAGAACGGCAAAGAGCAGGACATGACCGACTTGAAAGAGGACATGAAATTCGCCTGGCTCGAACCGTTCTGCACCCTCTACACCTGCCCGGCGGATGTGATCGAGAAGAAGCACGGCATGCAACCGTTCAAGACCTTCCGCCTGGGTGGCGACCTGACCAAGGTCTACGACCCGTCGCACGAGAAGGGCAACAAGGGTTCATGAAAGGCGAACAGCAAAAGCCCCTCACCCTAACCCTCTCCCGGAGGGAGAGGGGACTGACCGAGGTGTTTTTTGAGAAATCCGCCGACCTGATACATCGAGTCGATCTCAGGTGTTGAAAAACAATCGAGATCAGGCTGCGCAGAAATACCGAGTTGATCTCAGGTGTTGAAAAACAACCGAGATCAGGCTGCACAGAAATACCGGGCCGATCTCCTCTTCTGAAAACCATGGAGATCAGGCTCCCTCTCCCTCCGGGAGAGGGCGGGGGGTGAGGGCAAGTTTTCAAGGCCCTGCACAACCCTGACAGAAACACCGTTTCACCCCTCCAATAGCACGGGGGGTTTGGGGGGGCTTTGGCCCTTGACTGTTGGTTCAAACATGGAGAGATCGGGATGGTATTTTCATCCAACGTGTTCCTGTTTCTGTTCTTGCCGATCTTTCTCGGCTTGTACTACCTGAGCGGGCAACGCTATCGCAACCTGTTGCTGCTGATTGCCAGCTACGTGTTCTACGCGTGGTGGCGGGTGGACTTCCTGGCGCTGTTCGCCGGCGTCACCCTGTGGAACTACTGGATCGGCCTGAAAGTCGGTGCCGCCGGCGTGCGCACCAAACCGGCACAGCGCTGGCTGCTGCTCGGCGTGGCGGTCGACCTGTGCATCCTCGGCTACTTCAAATACGCCAACTTCGGCGTGGACAGCATCAATGCGATCATGACCTCGTTCGGTCTGGAGCCGTTCATCCTGACCCACGTGCTGCTGCCGATCGGTATCTCGTTCTACATCTTCGAGTCGATCAGCTACATCATCGACGTGTATCGCGGCGACACCCCGGCCACCCGCAACCTGATCGACTTCGCGGCGTTCGTGGCGATCTTCCCGCACCTGATTGCCGGCCCGGTCCTGCGTTTTCGCGACCTCGCCGACCAGTTCAACAACCGCACCCACACCCTCGACAAGTTCTCCGAGGGCTGCACGCGGTTCATGCAGGGTTTCATCAAGAAGGTGTTCATTGCCGACACCCTCGCGGTGGTCGCCGACCACTGCTTCGCCCTGCAAAACCCGACCACGGGTGACGCCTGGCTCGGCGCGCTGGCGTACACCGCGCAGCTGTATTTCGACTTCTCCGGTTACAGCGACATGGCCATCGGTCTGGGCCTGATGATGGGTTTCCGCTTCATGGAAAACTTCAAGCAGCCGTACATCAGCCAGTCGATCACCGAGTTCTGGCGCCGCTGGCACATCAGCCTGTCGACCTGGCTGCGTGACTACCTGTACATCACCCTCGGCGGTAACCGCAAAGGCACGCTGATGACCTATCGCAACCTGTTCCTGACCATGCTGCTGGGTGGTCTGTGGCACGGCGCGAACATCACTTACATCGTCTGGGGCGCCTGGCACGGCATGTGGCTGGCGATCGAAAAAATGCTCGGCATCAACACCTCGCCGCGCAGCCTCAACCCGATCCGCTGGGCGCTGACCTTCCTGCTGGTGGTGATGGGCTGGGTGATCTTCCGTGCCGAAAACCTGCACGTCGCCGGGCGCATGTACGGCGCGATGTTCAGCTTCAGCGACTGGTCGCTGTCGGAACTCAACCGCGCCAGCCTCACCGGTCTGCAAGTGGCAACCCTGGTGGTGGCGTACGCAACCCTGGCGTTCTTCGGCCTGCGTGATCTGTACACCAATCAGCCTCCGGTCAAAACCAAGCCAGTGGTCAACGTCGAAACCGACGGCCCTGCCGCTGCGACCCCGGGCATGATCAAAGCCGCACCCGGCGAAAACCCGGCGAGCATCCACGAGCCTGGCTACACCGTCGGCGTCGAAGCCCAGGTGCAACCGGCTTACTGGAGCGCGGACTGGTCGCGCTACGTGATGCGCGGGCTGATCCTGCTGCTGTTCATCGCCTCGATTCTCAAACTCTCGGCGCAAAGCTTCTCGCCGTTCCTTTACTTCCAGTTCTGAGGGATCTGACATGACCCGCTCATTACGCATCTTCTACATCGCGCTGTTCCTGCTGACCCTGCTAGTGCTCGGTCTGTGGTCGGTGCGCAGCTTCTTCGGCTTCAGCACCAACGCCGATGCGACCGTGCTTAACGGTCGCTGGACCAAAGCCGTGGAAACCCACTACGACGATCAGTTTCCGATCAAGCGTCTGGGCACCAACCTCTGGGCGGCACTGGATTTCAAACTGTTCAACGAAGGGCGTCCAGGCGTAGTGCTCGGTCGCGATCAGTGGCTGTACAGCGATGAGGAATTCAACCCGATCGTCAACGAAGAACTGAACCTGCAAGGCAACTACGCGCTGGTCGAAGGCGTGCGCCAGACTCTGAAAGAGAAAGGCGTGAAACTGGTGATGGCGATCGTGCCGGCCAAGGTGCGCCTGTACCCGGAACACCTGGGTGAAGTGAAACCGGCGAGCATCCACGCCAACCTCTATCAGGACTTCCACGCCCGTGTCGCGGCAGACAAGATCCTCGCCCCGGATCTGCTCGGCCCGCTGCAAAAAGCCAAGCAGAACGGTCAGCAAGTGTTCCTGCGCACCGACACCCACTGGACCCCGGAAGGCGCTGAAATCGCCGCCAACACCCTGGCGAAAACCATCGCCGACAAGTTCCCGCTCAGCGGCGAGCCGCAACGCTTCGTCACCACGCCAGCGGAGAAGGTCACGCACAAGGGCGACCTGCGTCTGTTCCTGCCGCTGGATCCGCTGTTCGAAAACCTGATGCCGGCGCAAGAGCCGCTGCAAAAGCGCAACACCGTGGCCGCCGAGCAACCTGCCGGTGACGACGCACTGTTCGCCAGCAGCGAAGTACCGGTCGCACTGATCGGCACCAGCTACAGCGCCAACCCCAACTGGAACTTCGTCGGTGCGCTGAAACAGGCGCTGCACAGCGACGTCGTGAATTACGCCGAAGACGGCCACGGCCCGATTCTGCCGATGCTCAGCTACCTGAAAAGCGATGACTTCAAGAACAGCCCGCCACAGGTGCTGATCTGGGAGTTTCCTGAACGATATCTGCCTGTGAACAACGAAATCGGCGACGCCGACCCACAGTGGGTCGCAGAGCTCAAACAAGCCGGTGCTCGCCAACAAAACGTAGCCATCAACACTAAATCCGAGACGCCCGATCGGGCGCAAAACTGAAAGAGAGGTAACACCATGACTTTCACAACTACTCCTCGTCGTCTCGCAAAACGCTTCGCACTGGTTGCTGGTCTGAGCGTGCTGTCGGTCCAGGCTTTCGCCGGTGGTGACGCCGCGCTGTACGGCCCGACCGCGCCGAAAGGCTCGACCTTCGTGCGTGTCTACAACGCCAGCAACGCGGAAGTCAGCGCCACCGTCGGCAGCACCAACCTGAGCGACGTTGCACCACTGGCCAGCAGCGACTTCAGCTTCATGCCGGGCGGTGATTACAGCGCCAAAATCGGCAGCCAGACCCTGCCGGTCAAACTTGCCGGTGATCATTACTACACCCTGGTCAACAACGCGTCCGGCGCGCCGCAACTGATCGAAGAGCCGCCGTTCAAGAACAAGCAGAAATCCCTGGTGCGCGTGCAGAACCTCAGCGACAAGCCGCTGACCCTGAAGACCGCCGACGGCAAGACCGACGTGGTGCCGAACGTGGCCGCCAAGGGCCGTGGCGAACGTGAAATCAACCCGGTGAAAGTCAGCCTGGCGCTGTATGAAGGCGACAAGAAAGTCGGCGACGTAAAACCGGTCGCGCTGGAGCGTGGTGAGGCAGCGGTGCTGTACGTCACCGGTTCCGGCAGCAGCCTGTCGCCAGTCTGGGTGAAACGCCCGGTGTCTACTCGCTAACAGATTTTCCGAACTGACCCGGCTCCCTGTGGGAGCTGGCTTGCCAGCGATGCAGACACCTCGGTTCTGCAGATACACCGAGGTGATGCCATCGCTGGCAAGCCAGGCTCCCACAGGGACCGAGGTGAACGTTCAGAACGAGACAAAAACAAGAGTGAAACGACACAACGTTCGTGCCTCTAACCAATCGATTTTATGGAGTAAACAATATGATTCCGGTGATCTTGTCAGGTGGTAGCGGTTCACGTCTTTGGCCGCTTTCGCGCAAGCAATTCCCTAAACAATTCCTCGCCCTGACCGGTGAACACACGCTGTTCCAGCAAACCCTGGAACGTCTGGTGTTCGAAGGCATGGACACGCCGATCGTGGTCTGCAACAAGGATCACCGTTTTATCGTCAACGAACAGCTGGCCAACCGAAACCTCGAATGCCAGCGCATCCTCATGGAGCCGTTTGGCCGCAACACCGCACCAGCGGTGGCGCTGACCGCGATGATGCTGGTCAATGAAGGTCGCGACGAACTGATGCTGGTGCTGCCGGCCGACCACGTGCTGGAGGACCAGAAAGCCCTGCAACGCGCATTGGCCCTTGCCACTGTCGCCGCCGAAAACGGTGAGATGGTGCTGTTCGGCGTGCCGGCGACCAAACCGGAAACCGGTTACGGCTACATCAAATCCACCGGCGATTCGCTGCTGCCTGAAGGCGTCAGCCGCGTTTCGCACTTCGTCGAGAAACCTGACGTCAAACGCGCCACCGAATATGTCGAATCCGGCGGCTACTACTGGAACAGCGGCATGTTCCTGTTCCGCGCCAGCCGCTTCCTCGAAGAGCTGAAAAAGCACGATCCGGACATCTACGACACTTGCCTGCTGACCCTCGAGCGCAGCCAGCAGGACGCCGACACCATCACCTTTGACGAAGCCACCTTCGCCTGCTGCCCGGACAATTCCATCGACTACTCCGTCATGGAAAAAACCCAACGCGCCTGCGTGGTGCCACTGACCGCTGGCTGGAGCGATGTCGGCTGCTGGTCGTCGCTGTGGGAAGTCAACGAGAAAGACGCCAACGGCAACGTCAGCAAGGGCGACGTGGTCATCCAGGACAGCAAGAACTGCATGATCCACGGCAACGGCAAACTGGTTTCGGTGATCGGTCTGGAAAACATCGTCGTGGTCGAAACCAAGGACGCCATGATGATCGCCCACAAAGACAAGGTTCAGGGCGTCAAGCAGATGGTCAACACCCTCAACGAGCAGGGCCGCAGCGAAACCCAGAACCACTGCGAGGTCTACCGTCCGTGGGGTTCCTACGACTCGGTGGACATGGGCGGGCGTTTCCAGGTCAAGCACATCTCGGTAAAACCGGGCGCGTGCCTGTCGCTGCAGATGCACCACCACCGCGCCGAGCACTGGATCGTGGTCAGCGGCACCGCTGAAGTGACCTGCGATGAAAATGTGTTCCTGCTCTGCGAAAACCAGTCGACCTACATCCCGATCGCCTCGGTGCACCGCCTGCGCAACCCGGGCAAGATCCCGCTGGAAATCATCGAAGTGCAGTCGGGTTCGTACCTGGGTGAAGACGATATCGAACGCTTCGAAGATATCTACGGTCGCTCCACCCCGATCGAACGCGGCGTGTCGGTGAAAACCATCGCGCAGTAACGATCTGCAGAACAAGAAGCCCCCGTCCAGCCCGCTGCGTCCCCTATCCGCAGTGGGTTGGGCGGGGGCTTTTTTCAACTCAACGAATGTTGTCGGGTCAGCCTTGGCCGGGAATGTCCCCCCAGCGATTGCTGCCTTCCCGCGTAAGGAGCCGGTGCGAGCAGTCCGATAAAGTCCTGGGTCCGCTGCAGGCCCTGCACCGTACTGGACGTTTGTATCGACAAGTCGGAGACCGCTTCGAAAAGCTCCGGATCCGAGCTGCCGGTGGTTGCCAGCTCGGTCAGGATGGCTTGCGTCCTGAACTCGACCATGTCGATGTCTGCCGAAAGATGTTCGTAAGTGTTGCTTAACGCCTCGGCATTCATCCCCTGCGCTGCATGGATGAATTCCCGTCCCGTCTGGAACAGCCCCCGAGTTTGCGCTCCCAGTTTTTCAGAGACTGCCTCGATCACTTTGTCCTCGACCTTGGCGCGCGCCATTTTGGTCAATCGTGATCGACCGTCGGCTGTGCGCGGATCATGCGCTGCCAATTCCAGTTTCACTGTGGCAAGACTCAGCTTCTTTTTCGGCTCGACGCTTTCAACCAAAGCCTTGGGATTCAATTCGCTGCCTTTGAAATGGATAGGTCGGTTCAACTGATAGGTGTCCACCAATTTGTCGATGGCTGCACCCGCCAACTTATCGCCGACCTTGGTGCCAATCTTGCCCCCAAGCGAACCGGCTACCGGTCCGAACACGTTGCCCATTGCAGTGCCAATCGTGCCCCCTGCGGCTTGAGCGCCTGCGCTGAACATGCTGCTGGCCAGTTGCGTCCCGACGCGCCTGACAAGGGCCTGAAACCGGTGTCGCGCCTGAGTGTGATTGAGCAATGAATTTCTGACGTCCGCTGCCGCCGAGGTCATCGTGCTCATTAATGCCTGCTGCTTTTGCACACTGTCAGCCAATTCAGATGTGGCGGTCTTTCCGCCACCATCGGTGTCGACATGGCCCATGGGCGAGTTACCCACCATCTGGTACAGGTTCGGCCCGTCGATAAAACCTTTCGGGTCAGGATTCAACCAACGCTGCAACCACGGCATGTAATAGCGATAGCCATAATAATAGAGACCTGTGGCATCGCGTTCCTTGCCCGAATAACGCAGGGTTTTGTAACTGGCCTCGGTGTCCTTGCTCCACGCCGCTTCACCGAACGGGAAGAATGTTTCTTGACTGATGAGCCGGGCATCCTCGCCCAGTTCCAGGCAGGTCGATCCGAGATGATCCGTCAGCGTGTACCGATAATGGTCATTGGAACCGGTGGGCGGAGCACTTTCCCAGTGCAGCACGTGTACACGGCTGATGTGGCCCTCGACGCAGATCACTTGCAATTGCTCACCGGTGGCCGTGTCGGTGCGCAGCTCCAGTCCAGGCAAATAGCGCACCTGGGCCGTGACGCCGCGGGCATTCGTCTGTGACGAGCGAATCTTGCGCACACGTTGACCGGCACCGTCGTAGCAATAGTGTTCACGGTCATTGGGTCCGCTGGCACGTTCGACCGGCGTGACCGATTGCAACTGATTACGCAGATTCCACGCCAATGAACTCCCCGCATACAGCGCTCGCAAATTGCCACGGGGATCGAACGCCGCGGCAATCTCCTCTTCCGTCGGTGGCACGCCATTACGGTAAGGCAAACAGCGATTACTCGATCGCGCAGCTTTGAGCTCGCGGCCATTGCGCGCGCCAACATGCGTCAGCAGTAACAGATTGCCGGATTCATCGTAGTTGAAGGTCTGTCGATAATTGCTCACTGCTGCCGGATCGTCACGTCCGATGGACGCCGGACCTTGAGTAGCAGCACCTGCTTTCCAACCGGTGGCCACATACAACTGGTAGAAGCTGTCGTAATCGAAACGACTGACAGGATCGATACGCTGGTTGGCGAAATACCGGATCGGCAGTGCCTTGTCCTCGATGCTCAGCAAGTTGCCCATCGGGTCGTAGTCGTAGATCAGATGTTGCAATACCTCGGCCCCGGCTTTCCTCGCATGGCGGGTTAGCAGAAGACCGTCCTCGGGCTGATAGGTCAGCGTCGTCAGCACACCATTGCCCGCCAGTTCCTGAGTGACTTGCCCATCAGCGTTGTAACGAATGTCGCTCACCAGCGTTAGCGCTTTGGTCTGGTGCCGCAATTGCAGATGGCAGGCGCGCAACTGACCGTCGAGCGTCAACTCGCGGCCATGGTGATTATCACGCGCATCGACTTGTTCGAGTACCTGCCCCAGCGGCCCGAAGCGCCAGCGGGTCTTGGCACCGTCGCCGGGTTCCAGCAAGCGCTGGCGGTCATCAACATTTTGCGGCCAATCGGCGACGCTGGGGTCGAGGGTGAAGTGCCGTGTGCTTTCAATGCACTGCCCACTGATTGCAAAGCTTTGCGAGCACACACTACCCGCCGGATCATCGTGCCGAATCAACTGGCCCAGCTGATTCCGCGAGGTATCACCCGCGCCGGGTTGGCCGTAAGTGAGACGTTCGACGCACCGCCGAGGCTCGGATGCACCTTCTTCGAACACGGCAATCGGACGCAGCAGCGGGTCGTGTTGCACCTCGCGCCAGGTTTCTCGACTGTCCCAGTCGTACAGCGTCTCGGCACCTGGCCCGTACAACGCCAGCTGCGTACCGGCATCGACGCTGTCGGAGCGCAGCGTTTGCCCGATCAACGAATAAAGGGTGCGCAGATTCGCAGGCGTCAGCGGCTCGGTCGTTTGTAGTGCCCACAGGCGCGGATCCCACTGTTCAACAACCCTTCCGGCAGCGTCACGCATCGTGCGATTGATGCGGGCTTGAGCAGGGCAAAGGTCTTCGGCACGCCAATAACCAACCGTCCGAATCTGCAATCCGCGCGGGTCGCTTACCGAAAGCGTCGGTGTTTTGCCATGCTTGTTCATCAGCTTGCTCCCGGCACTACCGTTAACCATGCTTCAGGGCATCAGAGCATCCGCGCTTTGCGATTTTCAACTGTCAGAAATTACAGTATCGACTGACGGTACATTCGGAATACGCGCGAATGTCCATTGTGCCGGCCCTCCGGTAGGATGGTACTCACGAACCAAGGAGCGTTCCCTCATGTTCATCGGCATCCTGCTGATCATCACCTGGTTGATTCTGCTGCTGCGCTATCCCGCCAAGGCTGTGCCGGTCTCCGTGGCCGCGGCTATCGGTCTGGGCCTGGTGGCCGTGTGGGTGGTGTGGCTGGACAACCGCGAACTCAAGCAACTGGCGCGTCTGGAGATGCGCATTGCCTACGCCCCTGAACAGTGCCCGGCGGATCGCCCGTTGCAACTGAAAATGAAAAACGGCAACGACGTGCCTTTGACCGAATTGCGCTGGCGCATCGCAGCCTATGCGCCGGGTGACACGGTGAATCTGGCCGACAACCAATACACCGCGCCACGCTATCGCGGCCCCGGTGAATTGCAGGCCGGCGGCGACTGGGAAGACTGCCTGCCGATGCCACCGCTGCGCCCCGGTTACCGTCCGCAAACCCTGGAGTTTCGCGCCGAGCGCTTGCAGGGCAGTTTCTCCGACTGATCCCCTTCCCCACTTTTTTGCACAAGGAATGCGCCATGCCCGTTGCGTTGATTACCGGTTGCTCCAGCGGCATTGGCCGCGCCCTCGCCGATGCGTTCAAAGCCGCCGGTTACGAAGTCTGGGCCACTGCGCGCAAGAGTGAGGACGTCGCAGCGCTGACCGCCGCCGGGTTCACCGCGATCGCGCTGGACGTCAATGACAGTGTGGCGCTGGAACAACTCGCCGAGCGCATCAACAAACAACACGGCGGCCTCGACATACTGATCAACAACGCCGGTTATGGCGCCATGGGCCCGCTGCTCGACGGCGGCGTGCCGGCCATGCAGCGTCAGTTCGAAACCAATGTGTTCTCGATTGTCGGCGTGACTCGCGCACTGTTCCCGGTGCTGCGCCGGGCCAAGGGGCTGGTGGTGAATATCGGCAGTGTGTCGGGGGTTCTGGTGACGCCGTTCGCCGGCGCCTACTGCGCCTCGAAAGCGGCGGTGCATGCGCTGAGCGACGCGTTGCGCATGGAGCTGGCGCCGTTCGGCATTCGCGTGATGGAAGTGCAACCGGGGGCAATTCAGTCGAGCTTCGCCAAGAATGCCGGGCATGAGGCCGAGCAACTGATCAACGAACAGTCGCCGTGGTTTCCGTTGCGTGAGGGGATTCGCGCACGGGCCAAGGCCTCGCAGGACAAACCGACGCCGGCCAGTGAGTTTGCGGCGAAATTACTCAAGGCTGTGCAGCAGGGCACGCCGCCACGCTTGATCCGCATTGGTAATGGCAGCCGCGCGTTGCCGTTGCTGGCGACGTTCTTGCCCAAGGGGTTGCTGGAGTCGACGTTGATGAAGCGGTTCGGGTTGCGCGCAAAGCTCTGAGACCGAGGTACTCCTATCGCGGGCAAGCCACGCTCCCACAGGGTTTTGCGGTGTACACGGATATCCAGAGCGACACAAAAACTGTGGGAGCGTGGCTTGCCCGCGAAGAGGCCGGAACAATCACTCGAGATCCTCAGCCCCAACGCTTCATGAAATCAATAAACGCCCGCACCTTCAGCGGCAAATGCCGGGTATCCGGGTACAACGCGTAAACACCCTGTTGGGCAAAGCGGTAATCGGCGAGCAATCGCACCAATCGCCCCGCCTGCAGATCCTCCTGAATCAACCACTGCGGCAGAATCGCCACACCCTGCCCTGTCAACGCAAACGCCCGCAAAGTCGCCGAGTTGTCGGCGACGATGGCGGTGGTTCCCGGTTTTGGCTGGTAGACATGCTCACTGCCGGTCGGGTCGGTAACGGTCATTTCCGGGACGCGGCCATGGCCCAGCGTCGGCATCGACTCCAGCGTCGCCAGCGTGGCAACCGGCGCAAAGCGCTCGACCAGCTGCGGCGCGGCCACCGCAAACACTTCGAACGTCGACAACTGCACCGCGCGCAGGTTGGAGTCGTGCATGCGCCCCAGACGGATCGCCATATCGAAACGTTCGGAGATCAGATCGGCGTGGGTCGAGGACGTCGACAGGTGAATGTTCAATTGCGGCTGTTGCTGGCGAAACACTTCCAGCGCCGGCACCACCTGGGCCAGGGCAAACTCCACGGTGGTGGTGATGCGCAACGTGCCCTTGAGTTGCGAATGCTCGGAACGCGCCTCCTCGATCGCCAGTCGCGCTTCGTCGAGGGTGCGCAGGCAACGCCGATAGAAGCGCTCGCCGGCATCGGTCAGGGCCAGTTGCCGGGTGTTGCGCGTGAGCAAGGTGACGCCCAGTTCTTCTTCCAGGCGTTTGAGATTGAAGCTCACCACCGCCCGGGTCTGGCCCAGGGTATCGGCGGCGGCCGTCAGCGACCCGGCCTCGACCACGGCTTTGAAGGTGTCAAAACGGTCAAGGCTGACCATGTCCAGCGCACTCCTTGTCAAAATAATTTTGACAAACTAGCAGGCAAACCAGCGTTTTCCTAACGCCACAAGCGCCCTACCCTGCACGTCTCATCACAGGGAAGCTGCCATGGCCTATCGCTCGAAAGTCGCGCTGGTGTATCTATTCGGGTTCGCCCTCGACCTGTTGAACATGTTCGCCGCGAGCATTGCCTACCCGGACATCGCCCGGGAATTACAGGCCTCGGTGACGCAATTGGCGTGGATCACCAACGCCTACATGCTCGGGCTGACGCTGATCATTCCGCTGAGCGTGTGGCTGGCAGCGCGGCTGGGCGAACGGTGGCTGATACTCGGCTCGCTGCTGCTGTTCGGCATCGCCTCGGGGCTGGTGGCCCAGGCCGGGTCGATTGAAAGCCTGATCGGCTGGCGTTTGCTGCAAGGGCTCGGTGGCGGCTTGTTGTTGCCGATCGGTCAGGCCTTGGCCTATCGGCAATTTCCAGCGGCGCAACGCGCGCACCTGACCGGCGTAGTGCTGATGGTCGCGTTAATGGTGCCGGCCCTGTCACCGGCGGCGGGTGGCCTGATCGTCGAGGCGTTGTCGTGGCGCTGGATTTTCTACCTGAACATGCCAATGGCGCTGCTCGCGTTCGGTCTGGGTCTGCTGTGGTTGAAAGCGGATCAACCCGGTACGCAACGCCCGACACTGGATGTGCGCGGTTTGCTGCTGGCTGTGACAGCCCTGAGTCTGTTGTTGATTGCCGTGAGCCTGGCAAGCGCCGCCGCTACCCGTCACCTCGCCGGCGGCGTTCTGCTGCTCGGCGCCGTCACCTTGGGGCTGTACCTGCGCGATGGCTGGCACAAACCCGACGCGGTGCTCGACTTGCAACTGCTCAGGAGTCCGTCGCTGCGCCTGGCGATGTTGATCTACCTGTTCGTGCCCGGGGTGTTTACCGGCACCAACATGATTGCCGTGCTGTATCTGCACGACCTCGGTTTCGGCGCCGCGCAGACCGGTGCGCTGATGCTGTCCTGGGCGGCCGCATCGGGGGTGGCGATCATGCTCGGCAAACGCAGTTTCAACCGCATTGGCCCCAAACCGTTACTGATCACCGGGATGCTTTTGCAGTGCCTGGGGATTGTCCTGCTGATGCGCATCGAACAACCCGCCGCCGCGCCGCTGGTCATTGCCTATGCCTTGATGGGACTGGGCGGCAGCCTGTGCAGCGTGACCGCGCAGACCCTGGCATTTGTCGGCATCGCGCCGGAAAAAATGGGCCACTCCAGCGCCCTGTGGAACATCAATCGCCAGCTCGGTTTCTGTCTTGGCGCCGCGCTACTCAGTTCGCTGTTGGGCGCACTGGGCGGCAACGGTTTCCGCTACTGCTTTCTCGCCGCCGCTCTCCTGACGCTGTTGCCGATGGTCGCCGTGCTGCGTTTCGACGCATCCAAAGTGCTCGCCCTTTTGAGCTCACCTCCCCTTCAGGAAAAATCCACATGATTGACTACAACGAATATTTTGATGAAGTGATCCAGGCCCACCTGGTCATCGAACGCTGGTTTGCCGTCGAGCAGGATTCAGTGGAACTTGAGCGCTTGCTGAGCCGGTTCTCGGCGGATTTTTCCATGGTCACGCCGCTGGGCCGGGTGCTGGATATCGAAGCCCTGCGCGGGCTGTTTCAGGCGGCGGGCGGGAACAAGCCCGGGTTCCGGATCGAGCTCAGTGAGCTACACGGGATTGCGCTGCATGCGCATGGCGCGACGCTGAGTTATCGCGAGCAGCAGAGCGATGCGGGCGGGTTGCGCACCGATCGCCGGTCGACGGTGGTGTTTGAAAAGACCGAAGCCGGGCGGGTGCTGTGGCGGCATTTGCAGGAGACGTTTTGCCAAGGTTGATGGAAATCCATTGTGGCGAGGGAGCTTGCTCCCGCTCGGCTGCGCAGCAGCCGCCAAACCTGTCTACGCGCTGTGCCAGACCTCACTGGCGAGCAGGATTTGGGGCTGCTGCGCAGCCCAGCGGGAGCAAGCTCCATCGCCACAGGCTTACTCGACAGCGTCCTGCTTCACCACCACCGTGCAAGTAATCCCCGCCGCCAGCAACACCCCCTCCGGCACTTCATCGATGTGAATGCGCACCGGCACCCGCTGCGCCAGACGCACCCAGTTGAACGTCGGGTTGACGTCAGCGATCAGCTCGCGGCTTTCCGGGTTGTCGCGGTCGTAGATGCCGCGAGAGATGCTCTCCACGTGGCCCTTCAATACTTCGCCGCTCATCAGTTGCATGTCGGCCTTGTCGCCTACGCGCACGTGCGGCAGTTTGGTCTCTTCGAAGAAGCCATAGACCCAGAACGAGTTCATGTCGACCACGGCCATTTTCGCTTCGCCGATGCGCGCGTAATCGCCGCGATGCACGTTGAGGTTGGTCACGTAGCCGTCCACCGCCGCGCGCACTTCGGTGCGTTTGAGGTTGAGTTCGGCGGCTTCCAGTTGCGCTTGTGCGTGTTGATAATCGGCCAGCGCGGCGTCGGCGATGTTGCTGGCGTCATCGCGGTTTTCCTTGGAGATCACCAGATTGTCGAGGTCGGCGCGACGATGGGCGTTGACCTTGCGCATCTCCCAGGTCGACTTGCGCGACGCCACCAGCGACTGCGCCTGCTTGACCGCGATGCGGTAGTGCTCCGGGTCGATCTGCATCAGCAGGTCGCCCTTCTTCACCAACTGGTTGTCGCGCACCGGCACATCAATGACTTCACCGGTGACGTCGGCGGCGACGTTGATGATGTCGGCACGAACGCGGCCGTCACGGGTCCACGGCGTGTTCATGTAGTGCTCCCACAGGGTCCGGCCGATCCACAGTGCCAGGGCCAGCACCAGCAGGGTCGCGAGCAGGCTGAAAAACTTTTTCATCAGAGCATTCTCAACGGTAGACAGTCAGCGCCATGGCGCCGAACAGACAGGTAAACAGACTCAAGCGCAGCAGCGCCGGGTGCCAGAAAAAACGGTACAGATCGAACCCCGACAGGAACCGGTCCAGCGCCCAGGCCAGCGCCGCAGCGACGAAAAACATCAGGGTCATGGTCGGCATGTACACGCCGTGGAAGGCGATTTCACGAGGCATGGGCAAGTCCTTCGGGCTTGGCGACGGCATAGGCGGCGAGTGGTGATTGCGGGTCGAGCAACGAGGTGCGGATGAAGTGCAGATAGCTCTTCACCCGGCGCAACGCGGACGTGTCGAAGTGCGGCGCGAACGGCTCGTCGGTTGCAGCGACCCGGCTGATCGCGTGATCGACCGCCACCAGTGCGCGCTCCAGATTGCTCGGGTTCGGTTGCAGGAACAGGCGCACCAGCGCCCGGCCCATCACACGAATCGCCTGACGCCACGGCTGCGATTCGGCGTACGCCGGGTGCACCGGGAGGATCGCCTGTTCCTTGCGCAACTCGATGATCGCGTGGCCGACTTCCAGCACCACGAACATCCAGCGCAGCAGGTTTTTCTGCACGGTCGGCTGACCTGCCGCCAGACCGTAAGCCTGGTGCAGCAGATCACGGGTACGACTCTCGAAACTCGACGCCAGGCCCTTGAGTTTGCCGCTGATCGCATAGACCACTTGCTCACGCAGATCCTGCTCCAGGCGCTTCCACAACCAGCGGCTGTTCGGCGGCAGAATGATCGCCCCCGCCGCCGCGCACACCAGCATGCCCATGACCATGGCGATGTAGTCATTGATGAAGGTGTAGGGGTTGTAGATGGTCAGGTTGTCCGGCACCGAACCGGTGCTGAAGAAGATCAACAAACCGAGACCGACCCCGGCATATTTCGGCCGCGAAGCGAGGAACGAGCCGAGCACGATCACCGGCGCGAGCATCACGCACAGCAGCGGAAAACCGTCGATCCACGGGAAGATGAAAAACATCTCGACGAAGCCGATCAGCGCCCCGAGGAACGTCCCGCAGGCCATTTGAAAAGCCATGCGTTTGGGGTTCGGCGTGGCGGCGGACAGGCCCACGGTGGCGGCAGCGATCAGGGTCATGGTCGCGCCGCTCGGCCACGCGGTGGCGACCCAGTAACTGCCGAGCACAATCAGGATGAACGACGCGCGAATCCCCGAAGCGGCAGCAGCCCACCAGTTGGTTTGCGGGGTGAACGGCTCGTCCCAGCGCTCGCGTTCGTGGCGGTGATCGGCCAGGGACGCGTGGGTCTGTGCATAACTGTGCAGGTCATCGACGAAGCGATAGAGCAGCTCGTACGCGGTATGGAAATCCAGTTGTTCGGCTTCACTCGGATCGGTTTCCTGGAAAATACCGCGCAAGGTTCGCACGCGCGTCGGCAGGCCTTCCTTGTACGCGGCCAATGCCGTCGCCAGACGTGCGGCATCCGGGCTGGTCAGGGCGCGGCCACTGAAGCCGTCGAGCACTTCGGCCAGATCCTGCAGACCCGGCCGGATCGCGGCCACCACGTGTTCTTCACCATTGCCACGCAGACGTTCGAGCAACTGATGCAGCGCGTTGAAGCGGGTGGTGATGCCCATGAATTCGCTGTTCAAGCGGCTGAGGCGACCGTTGCGCCGACGCATGTGCGGGTCTTCGAACACGGTCACGCTGCGCAACCCTTCCAGGCCCACGGCTTCGGCGATGAAGCGCACGTTGCTCGCTTCGAACGACTCGGCTTTGCTGCGCCCGCGCAGGCCATCGGTGACGAACAACGCGAACACGCCGAAGCGCTGATACAGCGCGTTGCGCATCGCCGCGCTGGCGGTTTGCGGCAGGATCGCGGCGCTGACCACGGTCGAGCAGAGAATCCCCAGCGAGATCTCCAGCACCCGCCACACGGCGGCCATGAACGCGCCGTCCGGATGCGCCAGCGCCGGCAATCCGACCATCGCCGCGGTGTAGCCGGCAAGGACAAAACCGTAGGCGCGAAAGTTACGGCAACGTGCCGCACCGGCCGAGCAGATGCCGACCCAGATCGCCAGCGAACCGAGGAACAACTCGGTGTTCTGCGCGAACAGCGCGATCAGCGTGACCATCATCGCCGACCCGGCCAGGGTGCCGAGGAAGCGATAGAAACTCTTGGCGAACACCTGGCCGCTCTGCGGCTGCATGACGATGAATACGGTGATCATCGCCGTACGCGGTTGCGGCAACTCCAGGCGCATCGCCAGCCACAGCGTGAGAAACGCGGCGAGCAAGACCTTGAAAATATACACCCAGGTCACGCCATCGCTGCGCGCCCAGTCAAACAAACCCCGACGCCATTCCAGGGAGTAGAGCCAGCGTAGAGGTGCGGGCAAGGGAGTCATTTGGACTTGCTCGATAAATGAAGGAAAAATTCTGTGAATCACGCAATTCCTGTGGCGAGGGAGCTTGCTCCCGCTTGAGTGCGCAGCGCTCACAAGATTTTTGGGGCTGCTGCGCAGCCCAGCGGGAGCAAGCTCCCTCGCCACAGGTTTGCGCATGCCGTTGAGGTGGTGTTCACCGCAGCAGGGCCGGGGTTTTCGGGGCTGCCGTTTGCTCGGCCGTCGGCACGTCATTGCCAGCCCCGAGGCCGCCACCCAGCGCCGTCACCAACTCGGCATGCGCACTCAAGCGCGCCGCCTGCACCTGCTGCTGCACTTGCTGCTGCTTGAACAGCAAGGTCTGCGCATTGAGCACGTTGAGGTAATCGGTGAGCCCACGCTGATAAGCGATCATCGCGATGTCGTAGGTCTTCTGCGCAGTAGCCACCGACTCGGTGGCGAAGGCTTGCTGCTTGTCCATCGACTCGCGACGGATCAACTGGTCGGAGATGTTCTTCAGCGCATTGACCAGCGTCTGGTTGTAATGCGCCACGGCGATGTCATACCCGGCGGACGCTTCGCCCAGCTCACTGCGCAAACGCCCACCGTCGAAGATCGGCAGCGAGATCGCCGGGCCGACGTTGTAGTTGAGTTTCTTGCCAGTCAAAAACTCCAGCGCCCCGCCGCCGGTGGCCATGTAGCCGAGGCTGCCGACCAGATCGACGTTGGGATAAAAACCGGCATGCGCGACATCGATGCCGCGTGCCTGCGCCGCCACTTGCCAGCGACTGGCAACCACGTCCGGGCGCTGACCGAGCAGCTCGGCAGGCAAGGCCGATGGCAGTTTCAACGCAGCACCCAGCGCCAGCGTCGGCCGCTGCAACTGCGCACCGTCGCCCGGGCCTTTGCCCGCCAGCGCGGCGATCTGGTTACGGCTGAGGGCGATTTCTTCGTCCAGCGCATCCAGTTGCCGATGGGTCTCCGGCAACGGCGTTTCGGCCTGACTGACTTCAAAGTGCGTGCCGATGCCGCCGTCCAGACGCTTCTGCGCCAGGTCGAGAATCTGCTGTTGCTGTTTGAGCATCGCGGCGACGATGTCGCGCTGGGCGTAATGCAGCGACAGCTCGATGTAGGCACGCACGAGGTTGTTCTGCAATTCCAGCTGCGCCAGCCGCGCTTCGGCGGCGCTCATGTGCGCCAGATCCACCGCGCGTTCGCTGGCATTGCTTTCCCGCCCCCAGAGGTCGAGGGCGTAGCTGAAGCCCAGCGCGGCGTTATTGTCCCAAGTGGTGGTGTTGGCCAGCTCGCCCGGGCCGTAGAACTGGTCGGTCGGCCAGTTGTGGCGCTTGAGCGTCGACTCGCCATTGATCTGTAACGACTCGGCGGCCTCGGCGACACCGGCCAGCGCCTTGGCCTGACGCACTCGTGCAGCGGCCATGGCCATGCTCGGACTGCCCTGCACGGCGAGGTCGATCCAGTGATTGAGTTGCGGGTCGCCGTAGGCTTGCCACCATTGTGCGGTGGGCCAATTGGCGTCTTTGGCGGCGTGGGCAATCGAGTCGTCAGTAGCCAGTGCGTCGGCTTCCAATGCCTTGCTATGCGGGGCAATTCCTTGCGTTGAGATGCAGCCGCTGAGACCCAGAGTAAAAGCCAAAACACTGAGCGGCAAAAGCGCTCCGAAGATGCGACGCGGCACAGCTGCGAATTCCTGAGAAGAGGATAAGGCGGGGCGTGCTCCCTCTGTAGGAGCTGCCGAAGGCTGCGATCTTTTGACCTTGATTCCCTTAAAACAAAATCAAAAGATCGCAGCCTGCGGCAGCTCCTACAGGGAACGGCGCAATTCTAGGTGGGCGCCTTGGTGGCGATAAGCTGGGATTCCTGTGAATCTTTGTTACCGTTAACGAGATAATCCGTTGGTCGGGGGTCTCAGCCCCTGAAACTTCGTGTCACAATTTGCCATCTCCCTTGAGAGCACCCCATGGACACATTGCAAAACATGCGCGCCTTCAGTTGTGTGGCCGAAGCCGGCAGCTTCACCGCCGCCGCCGTGCAACTCGACACCACCACGGCCAACGTCTCGCGCGCGGTCTCCAACCTGGAAGCCCACCTGCAAACCCGCCTGCTCAATCGCACGACCCGGCGCATCGCCCTGACCGAGGCCGGCAAGCGCTACCTGCTGCGCTGCGAGCAGATCCTGGCCTATGTCGAAGAAGCCGAAGCCGAGGCCAGCCAGGCCCACGCGCGCCCCGCCGGCCAGCTGAAAGTGCACACCATGACCGGTATCGGCCAGCACTTCGTGATCGACGCCATCGCCCGCTACCGCAAGACCCACCCGGACGTGACCTTCGACCTGACCATGGCCAACCGCGTGCCGGACCTGCTCGACGAGGGCTACGACGTGTCCATCGTGCTGGCCAGCGAACTGCCGGACTCGGGCTTCGTCTCGCAACGCCTGGGCATCACCTACAGCATCGTCTGCGCCTCCCCGGCCTACGTGAAAGCCAACGGCTGCGCGCAAAAACCCAGCGACCTGCTGAACCATGCCTGCCTGCGCCTCGTCAGCCCGGTGATCCCCCTGGAAAAATGGGCCTTCAACGGCCCCGAAGGCCAGGAAATGGTCACCATCAACAGCTCGCCGTTCCTGGTGAACTCCGCCGACGCGATGAAAGCCGCGATCATCAGCGGCATGGGCGTCGGCGTCCTGCCGGTGTACGCCGCCATTGAAGGGCTGCGCAACGGCACGCTGGTACGGATGATGCCCAACTACCGCTCGCAGGAACTCAACCTGTACGCGATCTACCCGTCGCGGCAATACCTGGACGCGAAGATCAAGACCTGGGTCGAGTACTTGCGCGGGTCACTGCCGGAAATCCTCGCCGCGCATCAGGCAGAACTGGCCGCCTACGAGTTAAGCGGCAGCCTCGCCGGAGCCCGTGTCGCCAACTGATTTTCAACACACGGTGCTCACTGTAGGAGCTGCCGCAGGCTGCGATCTTTTGCTCTTGATGTTTAAAAATCAAAAGATCGCAGCCTACGGCAGCTCCTACAGAAGCGGTGATTTGGAGGGAGTTTTCCGACAGGTTTTGACGGTTGTGGGTCGGAAGTGGGGTGGATAGGCTCAGGGGGTCGTTGACGAATCAACGACCGGACTTGGTCGTCCGGGGTTTAGAATGGCGCACTTTTCAAGCTTGCTTAATGGCGAGCTGTGCGTGGGAGGGCCTTGGCCCTGCCGGGTTTCCATTCCCTGGTCGACCAACCTGCGTACGGTTCGCCACCCCTATTGCTTGGTCGCAGTGCGTGGCGAACTCCACATCCCGAATGGAGTTCCACCATGATCAAACCCACACCCAATCCGCCCCAAGCGGAAAGCACCTCCCCCTACGAATCCCTCGATTCAAAAAAACTCCACGACGCCGCCGAACGCGCCCTCGACCACTACCTGAAACCTTCCGCCGCCGCGGTGAGATTCCACAAACCCAGCAGCATGTTCCAGGTCGCCCCCGACATGGACAACGAAAGCCTGCTGGTCCACGCCTGCGAATCACTGGCTTCGGCAAGCATCATGACCAGCGACATTGCGGCCTATGTCGAAAGCCCGCAGCGGCAGACGATACTGGCGATTCAGCAGATCATCATGCTGGCTGAACTGGCGGTGAATCGGGTGCTGGATAACCACGAAATCTCGCAGTCTTCAACACACAACTAATCCCCCTGTGGGGGCGAGCCTGCTCGCGAAAGCGTCAGCCCATTCAATATTTTTGGTGCCTGACACACCGCTTTCGCGAGCAGGCTCACTCCTACAGTTGGAATGGGTTTGGTCTGTTGGAGAATGGTCGGCTCGTAGGCCGCCATCGCTGGCAAGCCAGCTTCCACAGTGACTGGATGCATTCAGTTGAAGTCTGGTCGGCTGTCAGGCCGCCATCGCTGGCAAGCCAGCTCCCACAGGGATTGAGTGAATTCAGTTAGATCCAGGTCGGCTGTCAGGCCGCCATCACGAGCAGGCTCACTCCTACAGAAAAGCAAAGCAGTCCAGACAGACCGCATGCTCTTCACCACTCAAATGGCCGAGTGTCAGCTCGCCGAAAGCTCTTGATCTTGCCGTGCCGGCCCCATCGGCAGGCTGAGTGGAGGGGTTTATCCGGGGGTAGGCGCGCAGCGCCATGCGGCGAAGCCGCATACATCGAGAGGAGGTGCAGCGAAGCAAACCGGAGGCGATGCCCCCGGATGAACCCCGCAACGAAGGAACCCGAGCCTAAGCGAGGGCCGTACGCCGGGGCCCAGACTTTTGGTTACTTTGGGGCGTTTGCCAAAGTGACTCGCTGTAAGAGCGAAACCGTCAGCCGCCACACCCGAAGCAACGGATATGCCCCCCATCAACCCAAAGCATGGTCGGCCCAGAGGCCGCCAAGACAACCCAAAACAGAAATGTTAGCTTGCTTGGCAATAAAGCCCCGAAGCCGAGCCCATAGCGATGAAAAAAACAGTCCTGGCCTTCAGCCGCATCACCCCGCCCATGATCGAGCGCCTGCAGCAAGAGTTCGATGTCATCGTCCCCAACCCAAAGAACGGCGACATCAACGCCCAATTCAACGAAGCCCTGCCCCACGCCCACGGCCTGATTGGCGTCGGCCGCAAACTCGGCAAAGCCCAACTCGAAACCGCCGAAAAACTCGAAGTAGTCTCCAGCGTCTCCGTCGGCTACGACAACTACGACCTCGACTACTTCAACGAACGCGGGATCATGCTCACCAACACCCCGGACGTGCTCACTGAAAGCACCGCCGACCTCGCCTTCGCCCTGATCATGAGCAGCGCCCGCCGCGTCGCCGAACTCGACGCCTGGACCAAGGCCGGCCAATGGCAAGCCAGCGTCGGCGCCCCCTTGTTCGGCTGTGACGTCCACGGCAAGACCCTGGGCATCGTCGGCATGGGCAACATCGGCGCCGCCGTCGCCCGCCGGGGCCATTTCGGTTTCAACATGCCGATCCTCTACAGCGGCAACAGCCGCAAGCCGGAACTGGAACAACAACTCGGCGCGCAATTTCGCAGCCTCGACCAACTGCTGGCCGAAGCCGACTTCGTTTGCCTGGTGGTGCCGCTCAGCGACAAGACCCGACACCTCATCAGCCAGCGCGAACTGGCGCTGATGAAGCCAGGTGCGATTCTGGTCAACATCTCCCGTGGCCCGGTGGTCGACGAGCCGGCCCTGATCGAAGCCCTGCAAAACAATCGCATCCGTGGCGCCGGACTGGACGTCTACGAAAAAGAGCCGCTGGCCGAGTCGCCGCTGTTCCAGCTGAAAAACGCAGTGACATTGCCGCACATCGGCTCCGCCACGAACGAAACCCGTGAAGCCATGGCCAATCGTGCACTGGCCAATCTGCGCAGCGCGCTGCTCGGCGAACGCCCGCAGGACTTGGTCAATCCGCAAGTCTGGCGCGGATAAAAAATGACGGGCAAGTGCAGAACCGCACTTGCCCGTTAGTTGCCGCCCTACATAACTTGAAATTGAACAACAAAGCCAATTAAACAACAGCATTATAAGCTCTGCCTGGCAATCGAATGATCGATCACTGCTATGGAGAGCTAATACCGTGAACAATCTGACAACCGACAAAATTATTCGCTACAGCAAAGTTATATTGATGACTTACATCAGCTTCTTTGGTGTATTGGTAATGATTCATAACTTTACCGACTATGATTCGAACTACACGTACGTGGCTCATATCCTGAGCATGGACACTACCGCCGCCAGTGAGTCCATAAAATACCGGGCCATTGACTCGCCAATGATTCATCACCGGATCTATTGGTTCATCATCACGCTGGAAGTAACGTATACGACGTTGTGCCTGATAGGCACCTATCAACTCTATCGGCACATCAACGCGCCTGCAGAGATATTCCACGAGGCAAAAAAGTTCTCGATCATGGGAATACTGGCGGCAATTTTCATTTATTACGTGTGCCTGCAAACCGTGGGTGTGGAATGGTTTGACATGGACACTTCACAATCATGGAATGCCAAAGACTGGGCCCGGCATATCGTAGACTTCATGTTGCCGGTGATGATTTACATCACCTTGAAAGTCGAGCGCTGATGTTCAGTGATCGTTTGTTTCATACCAACTTCCCCTGCACCGGCGCCACCAGCGTTTTCGGCTTACGAAACACCAAGACATTACCCAGCATCACCAACACCAGCCCGAGCAACGCCGGTGCCGTCCACTGATAACCTTCAGCAAACGCTGACACGTTCAGCGCCACCACCGGGAACAGCACCGTGCAGTAAGCGGCGCGCTCCGGCCCCATGCGCCCGACCAGCGTCAGGTACGCGGTAAACCCGATCACCGAACCCGGGATCACCAGATACAGCAGCGCCCCGACATAACGCGGCGACCAGTCCATGTCGAATGGAATGCCTTTGACCAGGCACCACACCGACAACATCGCCGCGCCATAGGCCATGCCCCAGGCGTTGGTGGTCAAGGGTTTCAGACCGGCCTTCTGCTGCAGGCTCGAGAGCATGTTGCCCGCCGAGAAACACAGAGTGCCGCACAGCGCCAAGCCAAGACCCAGCAACGTTTCGGGGCTGGCGTGATGGCCGGCCAGTTCCGGCCAGAACAGCATTCCCAGACCAAGCAAGCCAAGCGCCCCGCCCATCAGCACGTTACGGGCGATGCGCTGACCGAAGAATACCCGTGCATTGAGCGCATTCCACAAAGTGGCCGTGGAAAACACCACCGCCACCAGCCCGCTGGGAATCCACTGGCTGGCGGTCAGAAAGCACATGAAGTTGACGCAGAACAGACACAAGCCCTGCGCCACGCAAATCAGATGCCCGCGCCGGTTCATCGGTTGCAACCGCCGGCTGAGCAGCAGCAAAACAAACAGCACCAGCGCGGCGAGACCGAAGCGATAGACGATCGACACCGGTATCGCGACCACGCCCAATTGCCATTTCAGGGCAATCCAGGTGGTGCCCCAGATCAGCACGGTCAGCAGATACAGCGAAAGGTTCATGACGAGACTCCTGAGGACACCGGACACTCTGTGGCGAGCGAGCTTGCTCGCGCTGGGCTGCGAAGCGGCCCCGTTCATGAGTGCTGCGCACTCGGCGGGAGCAAGCTCCCTCGCCACAGGTTTTGCGTTTAACCGCGATTCAGGGTGCGGCAGCCAGGAGCGGGGCGCTTGCAGATTCTTGCGCTTTTGTCGCTCGACAGGCTGGCAGCGCGCCGGCTACGGAGTAGGATGCAAGGCGTTGGAGAGAACCGCACATGGCCGCTATCGATACCCTGCAAGTCTTTCAAGCCCTCAACCGCTCGCCGAACGCACGCCTTGTGCACAGCGCCGAGCTCGGTGACGGCTTGTCTGCGGCCCTGTGGACCAACCACCACGACGCCCAGGAATACGCAGCGCCGAGCCACCACACCCTGTCCTGCTACATCGCCGGTGGCACCGGGACGTTTCGTCGCGGTCAACCGGGGCACAAGGGTGGGCCGGACAAGCTGTGCATCCTGCCGGCAGATCATGAATCCGGTTGGGTGATCAACGGCGATATCCGCCTCGCTCATCTGTATTTCAGTGCCGAGCAGTTTGCGTTGGGGTGCGTCACCTTGCTCGATCGCGAGCCGCGAGAGATGCAACTGCGTGAGCAGACCTTTCTGGAAGATCCGCAGCAGGCCGGACGCTTTCGGCAGTTACTGACGCTGAATTGGGACGAACCTGCCGAACGCTTGCTGACCAGCAGCATCGCCCATGAATTGATCAGCCATACCCTGCTCAGCCAGGTCGGCGCGCGCCAGGGTTTGCGCCTCAAGGGCGGACTGGCACCGCATCAGCGGCGGCAATTGGTCGAGTTCATTGACAGTCAGTTGGCCGAGCCGATCAGTCTCGGACAACTGGCCGGATTGTGTGCATTGTCGGAGTACCACTTTGCCCGGATGTTTCGCGTGAGCTTCGGCCTGCCGCCGCATCAGTACGTACTGGCACGGCGCTTGAGCCGGGCGCGGGAGTTGTTGCGCGCAACGGCATTGCCGCTGGGGGAGATTGCGCTGGCGTGCGGGTTTGCCAGTGCCAGCCATTTCACCAACCGGTTTCGGCAGGTATTGGGTGGGACGCCGGGGGAATATCGGCAGGCGTTTTTGCGCTAGAGGCGAATGTTTTCGCTGTCTGTCAGGGCCTTATCGCTGGCAAGCCAGCTCCCACAATGTCTCCGGCCGTTCAAAACATTTTTGCTCGACCGTGAACCTGTGGGAGCTGGCTTGCCAGCGATGAACGATGACGCGGTCCCCGATCAGAACTCCAGCGTACTGGAGAGCGAAATCTGCCGCGAATCGCCCATCGACACAAAGAACCGGCTCGCCGCCGAGGTGTAGTAGGTGCGGTCGAACAGGTTCTTCACGTTGAGCTGGAACTTGACCTTCTGCCCTTCGACTTTGGTGTCGTAAGTGGCGAACGCATCGGCCACGGTGTAGCTCGGCAGGTCGAAATCATTCACCGCGTTGCCTGCTCGCTCGCCGACATACCGCGCCCCGGCACCGACCCGCAGTTGATCACCACCGATCACGCTGCCGAAGTCATACACCGCCGACAATGAGCCGCTGTTCTTCGCCACGTTTTGCAGGCGATTGCCTTTGTAGTCCGGGTCTTCGGTGACCTCGGCATCGGTGTAGGCATAGGCGCCGATCAGGCTCCAGCGGTCGGTCAGTTGACCGGTCAGGTCCAGTTCAAGCCCCCGGGAACGCACTTCGCCGGCGGCGCTGTAGATCGTGGTCGGGCCTTCGGCGTTGGCCACCAGCACGTTGCGTTTCTTGATGTCGAACAGCGCAATGTTGCCGGTGATGCGCCCTGGAATATCCAGCCGCGCCCCCAGCTCCCACGACTTGGCTTCTTCCGGCGCGATGCTGCCGTCGAGCACGGTGCTGCTGCCGCTAAGCGGGGCAATGGTCGAGTTGGGTTTGAACGATTCGGTGTAGCTGCCGTAGAACGACAACTCGTCGGTGTAGCGATACACCAGGCCCGCACGCGGTACGAACTTCTGCCCGTTGCTGTCGGTGTTGGCCTTGAACGGCACACCTTTGCCGGCGTACTGGTCGTACTCCTGGAAGCGCCCGCCGGCGACCAGAATCCACTGGTCGTTGAGGTGAATCGAGTCCTGCAGAAACACCGAATCGCTGCGCAGCAGATCGGTCTGCGCGCTGTCCGCCGCGCTGACGGTGGTGCCCTCGACTTCACGGCCATACACCGGATTGACGTAGCTGAAGGTGCTCAGGCTTTTCTGGCGGATCAGGTCGGCGCGGTAGATCTTGCGGTACTCGTCGTCGACGCCGAACACCAGGTCATGCTGCATGCCCAGCAGGTTGACCTTGCCTTCGAGGCTGGCGGTGGTGAAACGGTCGGTGCTGATCGCGCCTTGCGTGCCGTCCATGCTGCGGGTCAGTGTGCCTTTCTTGGTGTCGATAGCGGTCACGCGCACCTGGCTGGCGTCGTAGGTCTCGCGGTTCCAGCTGTAGCCGAAGTGAGCTTTCCAGTCGTCATTGAGTTCGTGGTCGGCCTCGAAGTGGTACAGATCGGAACGGCCTTCCATGTCGTTGAACGGCTCGTCCAGACGCTCGTTGCGCGAGATGTCCAGCGGGTGGTTGGTGCGCGGATCGATCAGCGTGCCACGGTCGAACGGCGTGAGAAATTCGCGGTGTTCGTAGGCGAACAGCAGCTTGGTGCGTTCGCCATACCAGGCCAGCGATGGCGCGATCAGCGTCTCGCGGTGAGTGCCGAAATTGCGCCAGTAATCTTCGTCTTCGTGATCCAGCACCATGCGATACGCCAGGCCGGAATCGCCCAGCGCGCCGGTGCTGTCGAAGCTGCCGCCGCTGCCGTTCTTGCCGTCGCCGTAGGTCGAACCGCGCAGGGTCAGGGCGTTGTATTGGGTCAGTTCGGGTTTCTTGCTGACCAGGTTGACCACGCCGCCCGGGTCCTGGATTCCGTAAAGCAACGAGGCCGGGCCTTTGAGCACTTCGACGCGATCAACGGTTTCGTTCATCCCGCGGCCCTGCACGATCGGCATGCCGTCGCGCATGATCGAGCCGTTGCGGTTGTCGCCGAAACCGCGGGTCATCACCGAATCCTGGGTGCTGCCCAAGGTGTTGCCCTGAGTGATGCCGCTGACGTTGGCCAGCGCATCGTCGAGATTGCGCGGGGTCTGATCGCGGATCACCTGGGCCGGGATCACGTTGACGGTCTGCGGGATTTCCTGCAGCGACGCCGAAGAACGCATCACCGAACTGGTCTGCGGCGGCTGGTAGCTCATCGAGTCGTCGCGCATCGAAGTGATGGTAGTCGCGCCGAGATTCAGCGCCCCTTCGGTGGGCTGCGGTTCCAGCGCCAGAGTGTGACTGTCGGTGCGGCGGAAGGTCATGCCGGAGCCGCTGAGCAGGTGTTGCAGCGCTTGTTCGGCACTCATCTGGCCGCTGACGGCCGGGGCATTAATGCCATACGGCGCTTCGTCGGTGTAGACCACGCTTTGCCCGGTGACGCGGCTGAAGTCGCTCAGGGCTTGCGGCAGCGGTTTGGCGCTCAGGGAGAAATTGAACTGCTTCTGCGCCGGACTGCTGACGGTTTCAGCGGCGAGCGCCACGCTCATCGGCAATAGCGCCAATGCCGAAAAACTCAATGCCGAAACGCCCAACCACTGTTTGACCGAACCCGATTTTGCCCTGGACTTCATTGCTCAATGACCTGTGTAGAACCGCAACGGATGCGAATGACTCGCAGTTTCAGTCACTACACGGATGGGGCTGTGGTTTACCTCATCACTCATTTGAAAATATTTTTGGGTGTCTGAAAGAACGCTTTCGCGAGCAGGCTCACTCCTACAGGGGAAACGCATTCCAAATGTAGGAGTGAGCCTGCTCGCGATGGCGCCGGCAGGCTCAGCGCAGAATTATCAGATGCCCCAGCACCTGATGCTGCTCAAACCCCATCACCCCTTGCAGGGAACTGAGCACCGCCTGCGGATCCTTGCTCGGAAAACTGCCGCTGACCTTGCGCGCTGCCAGTTCATCATTGAGCACAACAATCCGCCCCGGGTAATAGCGCCGCAGATCCTCCACCACATCGGCTAGCGACGCCTTGTAGTAATTCAGCCAGCCTTGGCGCCAGGCCAGTTGCGCTTCGCTGTCCACCGCGTGCAGTTTTTCTGCACTGCCCTGTCCGTAAGCCACTTGCTGGCCGGCGGTCAGAATTTGCTGTTGCGCGTTGCGATCCGCCGTCACGCCAACGCGCCCGGACAGCACCGTGACCTGCGCGCCCTGAGGTTGCAGACGAACTTCGAACTGCGTGCCGAGCACCCGCGCCTCGCCCTTCTCTGCCGCGACCACAAACGGATCCCCCGTATGCGTGACGCTGAAAAAAGCGGCGCCGCGACGTAACCGCACCCGCCGCTCGCCATGGCTGAAATCCACCGCGATGGCGCTGTCGGCGTCCAGCGTGACTTGCGATTGATCGGCCAGGGTCACCGTGCGGACTTCACCCGGCGCCGAGACGTAATCGGCACCGAGATCTTCGATCCAGCGCTGCGGCTGCCAGCCCGTGCCGAGGCTGATCATCAGCAACAGGCACGCGGCCATTGCCAACGCGCCCGACCAGCGCACAAGTGCCGGGCGACGCGGACGATCCATCGCATTCAGGTAACCCTGCAACGCCAATGCGTCTTCAGCGGCCAAGGTACGCGCCGGACTTTCGCTCAACTCCCAGAGTACTTGCGCCTGGGCATAGGCCTCGGCGTGGGCCGGGTCAGCGCGCAGCCATTGGCTGAAGGTCAGTTGATCGCCGGTGCTCGGGTGGTCGTGCAACAGGCTCAGCCAGGCGAGCGCGGCCTGTTCCTGAGCGGGCGTCGGAGTGACGCGGTCGGTGTGATTCACGGTGCTTTCCCTGGCAGGCGTGGCGCGGGCTCGCGCAGGCTGGCCTTGCAGGCCTCGAGGGCGCGCATCATATGTTTTTCCACGGCGCTTTGGGACAGGCCCATGGCTTTGGCGATGTCCGCGTACTTGCGGCCGTGGATGCGATTGAGCAAAAAGATCTGCCGGGTGCGCTCGGGCAAAGCGCGCAATGCCGCTTCGACATGGCGCAGATCATTGCCCGCTTCGAGCGCGGCTTGCGGCTCGCTGCCGTGGCTGTCCGGCGCATCCGGTTGCCAGCCCTCGTTGACCCGCACCCGCGTACCTTCGCTGCGCAAGTGATCGATGGCGATGTTGCCAGCGCAGCGCAACAGGTAGGTGCTGAGTTCTTCGACCTGCACCAGCGGCCGCCGCCAGAAGCGCAGAAACAGATCCTGCACCAGATCCGCTGCCGTGGCCCGGCAACCGACGCGCCGGTTCACCAGCGCTTCCATCTGCGAGCGCTGCGACAGGAACACCTGGAGAAAATGCGCACGCGCGCCATGCGGCTCGTCGTCGCGGGATTCCGGAGGATGACCGATCAGCATGTCAGCCCTGCGCCCAGGCAGCGACCGGACTGGCCAGCAGACTCAACCCGGCCAGTGCGAGGGCCAGACGTGGGCGATACGGCAGCAACAGCACCAACGCCAAGGCGCTGAGCATGAGTACCGCGCACCAGTCGACCAGACCGAAACTCCAACCGTGTGCAGCGACTGCCGCCCATAGCGACAACCCGAGCAATAGCCAACCGGCGAGTTTCAAAACCCTTGCGCGTCGGGCCGAGGGTTTGTTGCCGAGCAGTTCATCGTGGTGCCGGGGCATCGACAGACACAACGCGCTGAACCCGGCGTAGCACAGCAACAACGCCAGCAACATCAGCTGACCTCCTGCTCGAGCGCGATCGGTCGCGGCTTTTCCCGGGGAGTTTTTTTCACGTTGACGGTGCTGCCGGCACGCTGCATTTTCCATGCGGCCCAGCCGAGGAACAGACCTGCGCCCAGGCAGGTCAGATCGAAACCCGCCAGCGTCCAGTCACCTTGCGCCAGCGTTACGCCGAGATTCCATGGCGTGGTCAGATTGATCAGCGGCACCGCGATAAACAGCACAGCAGCCAGCGCGAGCTGTTCGACCCAGGCCTTGCGTCCTTTGCGCAGCAACGCATGCACCACGCTCAACGCCCAGGCAATAAAAAACGCATTCACTTCCTGATCAGCGCGCCCGGCCAGATCCGCCCGCAACAGCCGATTGGCCAAAAAGAACACTGCCACCGCCGCTGTCAGCCCGGCCATGCTGGCGATGTTCAGCACTTCCACCAGACGCAACTCGAACGGCATCACGCCGCTCTTGGCGTGTTTGAGCTGGCGCTTGCCAAGCCAGATCACCAGCCCGGTGCCGATCATCGCGGTACTCGCCAGGCCGCAGATGAAATACAGCCAGCGCAACGTCGCCCCGGCAAAGTGGCCCATGTGCAAACCGTAGAACGTGCCGCCGACGGCCATCGCCACTGGCTGCTCCGGGGTGCTGCCGAGGCGCTCGCCGGTGACGCCGTTGAACGTCACCGCGCGCCCGAAATCGTGGACGACGCGGTCGCCACGGCGCGACAGCACCACCGAGGCATTCGCGTCTCCCGGGTTGTTCACCGTCAGCCGCGCGGTACTGCCTCCCGCCCACTGCTCGCTGGCCTTGGCCAGCAGTGGTGCCAACGGGCTCAGCGGCGCCGCCAGATTAGCCCGCTCAGGGGTTTTCGATGCCGGAAAAACTTCGTCGTAAAAGGCGCGCACGTCGCCGTTATAGGACGCCAGAATGCTCGCCGGCATGACCATCGCCATGAAGATCACCAGGCTGCTGTAGGTGATCATCAGGTGAAACGGCAGCACCAGCACACCGACCGCGTTATGCCCGTCGAGCCATGAACGCTGGCCTTTGCGCGGGCGAAAGGTGAAGAAGTCCTTGAAGATTTTCTTGTGGGTAATGATGCCGGTGATCAGCCCGATGAACATCACCATCGCCGCCATCGTCGCCAGCCAACGGCCCCACGGATAGGGCATTTGCAGCTGAAAATGGAAGCGGTAGAAGAACTCGCCGCCCAGGCTTTCGCGGGCCTGGACTTCGCTGCCGGTCTGCGCGTCGAGTGTTCTGGATTCGAACTTGCCGCGCTCACCCGGCTTGTTCGGCGCCTGCTGCCAGCGCACCGTCAGGCCGGGATCGCGGGCGTCGGGCAAGTCGATCAGCCAGCGCGAGGCGCCGGCGGCGTGTTGTTGCAGATAACGTTGCGCCAGGGTCAGGCTCGCTTCGGTATTGATGGACCGCGCGGGAATTTCCGGCTGCATCCAGTGGCTGATCTCATCCTTGAAATAGGCCAGCGTTCCGGTCAGAAAAATCGCAAACAGCAGCCAGCCGAACAGCAGCCCGGTCCAGGTGTGCAGCCAGGCCATCGACTGACGAAAGCCCTCTTTCATGCGTAACCCAAGCCCCGCGCGGCACCGGACACCGTCGCCAGAATTACGCTGGGCACCAGCAAACCGACCCACGCCGACCACGCCGTGCGGCAAGCGAAGCACCACAGCACCGCAACGAGATAGACCAGAAAGGAAATGGTCATGCCGGTCACCACCGCCTCGGCGCGGCTCAACGGCAGCCACATCGTCAGCGCGACACTGGCCAGCGCCGCGACCAGATAGCCGCCGAACACCGCCGCCAGCACCCGCGAGGTGACGGCCAGACGATAGGACATGGGAAGTGAGGCGAGTTTGCCTTTCATGTTTCGACCCTGAAACGAAAAACGTCCGGCCGACAAGCCGAACCAACAGACGAGCAATATTAATGATAAATATTCTCATACGCAAAAGCATCTGATTGCCGGACACCCACGCGCGCCCCTACAATGCGAACAGTTCTTGTTCTCTAACGCATCGATCATGCGCCCGGAGTAATCCCCTTGCCGTCCGCCCATCCCGTCGAATCGCTCTACCAGGACCACCACAGCTGGCTCACCGGCTGGTTGCGGCGCAGACTCGGCTGCCCGGACAGCGCGGCGGATCTGGCGCAAGACACGTTCATCCGCGTGCTCAGCGCCCGCGAACCGGTGACGATCATCGAACCGCGCGCGTTCCTGACCACCCTCGCCAAACGCGTGCTGTTCAATCATTACCGCCGCCAGGACCTGGAACGCGCCTACCTCGATACCCTGGCGCAGATGCCGGAAATGGTTGCGCCATCGGAAGAAGACAAAGCGATCATCCTGCAGACCCTGATCGAACTGGATCAGTTGCTCGATGGCTTGCCACGTCTGGTCAAGCGCGCCTTTTTGCTGGCGCAGGTCGATGGCCTGACTTATCCGCAAATCGCCGTCGAACTGGGCATCTCGGTGGCCACGGTCAAACGTCATCTGCAAAAAGCCGCCCTGCGCTGCTACTTCGCCCTATGAATCGCGCTCCGGATTTCTCTGCGCAAGTGGCCGAACAGGCCGTGCACTGGCTGTTGGAAATGCAGCAAGGCACGCTCTCCCCACGCCAGCAACAGGCCTGGCAACAATGGCTGGACGCCCACAGCGAACATCGTCGGGCGTGGGAGCACATGCAGCGGGTCAACCAGCGCTTGCGCGGTGTGGCGTCGCCATTGGCCCATGCCACGTTGAACGGGCCGAAGTCTTCCAGCCGCCGACAGGCGCTCAAATTGCTGCTGCTTCTCGGTGCCGGTTCCGCCGTCACCTGGGGCATGCGCGAGCACAATCCACTGCCGACGCTGCTCGCCGACTACCGCAGCCCGGTGGGCCAACGTCGCAAGATTGCGTTGGGCGCCGGCAGCCAGTTGCAGCTCAACACCGCGAGTGCGGCGGATGTAGACGGTGCACAACGGCTGATCCGTTTGCTGGAAGGCGAGATCCTCCTCAGCAGCGCGCAAGCGTTCGAAGTGCGCACGGCACAAGGTGTGCTGAAAACCAGCGCGGCCCGGCTCAACGTGCGGCAATTTGCCAATCGCACGCAGGTAGCGTTGTTCGAAGGCCAGGTCGAATTGATCACCCACGGACGCGCCCCGATGTGGTTGCCGGTTGCCCGGCAGTTGAGTTTCAGCACCACCTCGATCAGCGCAGCCCAGCCACTGGATGCCAACAGCGGCGCCTGGGCCGAGGGCATGCTGGTTGCCGCGCACATGCGTCTGGGCGACTTCCTCGATGAACTCGGCCGTTATCGCCGGGGGCAGTTGCATTGTGATGCGAAGGTGGCCGACCTGCTGATCTCCGGGACTTATCCACTGGACGACAGCGAGCGGATTCTTGATCTGCTGCAAATCAGTCTGCCGGTGAAAGTGCGGCGGTTTACCCGTTATTGGGTGAGTGTCGAGGCCCGGGTTTAAAACAAAACTGTGGCGAGGGAGCTTGCTCCCGCTGGCCTGCGCAGCAGGCCCTCAATACGGGGGCCGCTTCGCGCGCCAACGGGAGCAAGCTCCCTCGCCACAAAATCAGTCATTCAAAAAAATATTCGTAAACCGTGAGCCGTTTTTCAGATCTGGCGTGACAGAGAAGGAAAGCCCCCTTGATTCAACCTTCTCAGGATCATCGTTCATGCACCCCACCCGCCTCACGCCACTGGCCCGCAGCTTGCGCAACTTCGTACTGGGCGCCAGCCTGGGCTTCAGCGCTCTGCCGGCCATGGCCGCCGAAACCAAGGTTTACCATATTGCCCCGGCATCGTTGGAAAACGCCCTCAACCAGTTTGGTCGTGAAGCCGGCGTGCTGATTTCCTTCAGCTCGCAAATCACCAGCGGCGTGCAAAGCCGTGGCCTCGAAGGCAGCTACAGCGCCGCACAAGGTCTCGATGCGCTGCTCGAAGACACTGGCCTGCAAGCCCGCGCCGAAGGCAACAATGCGTTCAGCCTGCAACCGGCCGGCGACACCGCATTGGAGCTGGACACCTCGAAAGTCGTCGGTGACTGGCTCGGTGATGCCGCGCAGGTCAACGTCTTCGAACACCCGGGCGCCCGTGATGTGATCCGCCGCGAAGATTTCGAACGCCAGGGCGCGACTCAGGCGCGCGATGTGCTCAACCGCATCCCCGGGGTCAACGCTCCGGAAAACAACGGCACCGGCAGCCACGACATGGCGCTGAACTTCGGCATACGCGGTCTCAATCCGCGCCTGGCCGCGCGCTCGACCGTACTGATGGACGGCATTCCCGTGCCGTTCGCACCGTACGGCCAACCGCAGTTGTCGTTCGCGCCGATCAGCATGGGCAACATGGATGCCGTGGACGTGGTACGTGGCGGCGGCGCGGTGCGTTACGGCCCGCAGAACGTCGGCGGTGTGGTCAACTTCGTGACCCGTGCCATTCCCGATGCGCCGACGGTCAAGGGTGGTTTCCAGACTGAGACCAGCCCGTCGTCGAGTCACGATGGCTTCAAGACCAGCGCCAACCTGCTGGCCGGTGGCACCAATGAAAATGGTCTGGGCGGCGCGCTACTGTATTCCGGCACCCGTGGCGGCGACTGGCGCGAACACAGCGACAGCGAGATCGACGACCTGATCCTCAAGGGCAAATACCAGCTCGACGAGGCCAACAGTTTCAACGCCATGGCCCAGTATTACGAGGGCAAGGCCGACATGCCCGGCGGCCTCAACGTTGCCGATTACGATGCCGATCCGTACCAGTCGACGCGCCCGAAAGACCAGTTCTGGGGCCGCCGTACGATGTTCAACTTCGGCTATCGCTATCAGGAAGATCGCCGCGAATTCACCGCCAACACCTTCTTCACCAAGACCTTGCGCAGCGGCTATCTGGATCAGGGCACGTTCCTCTCACTGTCGCCACGCGAGTATTGGGTGCGCGGTTTCGAAACCCGTTTCGCCCAGGGCTTCGACCTCGGCCCGACCAGCCACGAAGTCGGCGTCGGCTACCGCTACATCAACGAGGCCGGCCACGAATTGCGCTATCGCACGCCGATCAGCAGCAACCAATACCCGACCACCGACAGCCGCAACGACCGCGACACCCGCGGTGGCACCGAAGCCAATGCGTTGTTCGTCGACGATCGCATCGACATCGGTAAGTGGACCATCACTCCGGGCGTGCGCTACGAGATGATCGAATCGCAGCAGACCAACAACCTGACCGACGTCAAATACAAGGGCGACTACAACACCGCGCTGCCGGCATTGAACGTGCTGTACCACCTGACTGACAGCTGGAACCTGTACGCCAACACCGAAGGCTCGTTCGGCAGCGTGCAGTACAGCCAGATGCCCAACCGCGTGAGCAGCGGCGAAGTGAAACCGGAGAAGGCCCGCACCTGGGAACTCGGCACCCGTTACGACAACGGCGCACTGCGCGCGGAGATCGGTGCGTTCCTGATCAACTTCGACAATCAGTACGAAAGCAACCAGACCAACGATTCGGTGATCGCCCGTGGCGAGACCCGCCATCAGGGGATCGAGACCAGCGTCAATTACGCGCTGGATGACTTGAGCCCGGCACTGGCCGGTTTCGATGTGTACGCGACCTACGCCTACGTTGACGCGACCATCCGCGAAGATGGGCCGAACAAGGGCAATCGCGTGCCGTTCTCGTCGAAACACAAAGGCACAATTGGCGTCGGTTACACCGAAGGCCCGTGGAAGCTCAACTTTGACAGCAGCTTCCAGAGCGACCAGTTCGCCGACAACGCCAACACTTCCAGGGAAAGCGCCGACGGCAGCACCGGCAAGATCCCGGGCTACATGCTGTTCAGCAGCCGCGCCGGTTACGACTTCGGCCCGCAATTGTCGGACCTGAATGTGGCGGTGGGGGTGAAGAACATCTTCAACACGCAGTATTTCACCCGCTCGTTTGATGACAACAATAAAGGCAAGTACGTGGGTGAACCGCGCACGGTGTACGTGCAAACCTCCCTCGCGTTCTGAGATTGAAAACCCCCTCACCCTAACCCTCTCCCAAGGGAGAGGGGACTGATTGCGGGATGCTTGCGAAGTACGCCGACCTGATTCTGCTTTGCCGAATCCATAGTCGAGTCGGTCTTTCAGGTCGATGTTTCACGTCAGACACCTCTGTCGGCCCCCTCTCCCGGAGGGAGAGGGCTGGGGTGAGGGGCCGCTTTCTGATGCCCTGCGCAAAAAAACGCCACAAACAAAAACGGGCCTGCTTGCGCAGGCCCGTTCTCATGGGGTGGCTTGAAAAATCAGCGTATCAACTGTTGATCGCTGCCTGTTCGTTCTCCAGAAACTCTTCTTCCAGCAGTGCGTCGTTCGCCTTGCTGAATGGCACGATGGCGGCGCGGGGTTTGCCCCGCAGTTTGCCAAACAGGTGCTCCAGCGCATGTTCCAGTTTTTCGGCTGCACCGTCGATCGCCTGTTCCAGCGAATCGGCTTTATGGGTGACGGAAATCGGTTGGTGGCCTTTTGGCCGCGCTTCCAGCTGGCAGCGCAAGTCATGGGGACCTGGTTTGTCGCCGTTCTCGTCGCTCAGGTGGACTTCGACACGGGTCAGGTCTTCTTCATAACGGTCGAGCGTGCTCTCAATGGTTGTACGTACCCACTCCTCCAGTCGTTTACTGCTTTGAATATGGTTATCGCTGTTGACTTGGATTTGCATAGTTCATCCCTTATTTCAGCTAGCTCGCGAGAGGCCTTGAATTGAATTTCCTGACCCCTTGGTTACAACAATCGGCCCGACTGACGAACATTTCAACCCCTGAAAAAAGATAAATATTCATTCGCAAAAAAAGCCGGACAACCGAGCAAGTCACTGGTAAGGTCGGGAGTTGGGTCGCCTGGCAACCCTGTAAAATCTGCTCACAATTGCCCGTCGTTCAACGGGTGCAAACTGCGGAAAATCCCCGCCTCCTCCACCAGCCAGTCATGCACCGCACGCACGCCCGGATGGCTCAAGGCCCCCGGCGCATACAGCAGCACGTAGCGTTTGTGGTTGGGCACCGACAGACCGAACGGCACGATCAACGTCCCGCGCTCCAGCTCATCGTTGAGCAACGTACGCCGGGCAATCGCCACGCCCATGCCGGCAATCGCGGCTTCGATGGTCAGGTGATTGCGGTTGAACGTGTGTCCACGCCGTACGTCGGCGCCTTCGAAGCCGATCGCGTTCAGATAGAACTCCCATTCCGCGTATTCGTAACTGCCGCGCCAGGCGGTGATGTCGTGCAACAACGGGAAATGCACCAGGTCCACCGGCCCATGCAGCGGCGGACGTCCACGCAACAGGCTCGGCGCACACACCGGGAAAATCTGCTCGTCGAGCAAGGCCGTGGATAACAGGCCCGGGTAGCTGCCGTCGTTCAGATCGATTGCCAGATCAAAGTCGCCCTCGTGCAACGGCACGCTGCTGTCCTCGGCCACCAGGCGCAACTGGATATCCGGATAACGCTGTTGCAGACGCGGCAAACGCGGGGTCAGCCATTTACTGAGGAACGACGGAATCGAACGCACCCGTAGAATCCCGCTGATCATCCCGGCATCCAGACGGCGCAATTCAGCATCGATGCTGCCGTAGGCCTCGTTGACCGTGATGGCCAGTCGCTGGCCTTCCGCACTCAACTCGACACCCCGCGCTCGTCGGTGGAACAGGCGAAAACCGAGGCGCTCTTCCAATTGGCGAATCTGCTGGCTGACCGCCCCCGGGGTGATGTGCAGCTCTTCCGCGCAACGGGTGAAGGACAGGTGCCGCGCGGCACAGGAAAACACCTGCAGCCAGACGTAGGTCTGGGCATGCAATTGACGACTCATTGTTTAGTCCTGCTAAAGGCTTTCTTAGGAAGTTTCGTTGGTCACGTAGGACCGAGGTAGGCAGTATCGCCGACATTGCGCTTGTCCTACAAAAAATGGCAGCGATTCCTACTCCATTGCTTGTAAGGGTTTAGCATGGCTATCAGTGTTTTCGATCTATTCAAAGTCGGCATCGGTCCGTCCAGTTCCCACACCGTCGGTCCGATGCGTGCCGCCGCGACCTTCGCCCGGGCGCTGATCGAGCAATGCCTGCTCAATGATGTGCGCCGCGTGGAAATCCGTTTGTACGGTTCGCTGTCGGCCACCGGTGTCGGTCACGCCACTGACCGCGCCACGGTCATGGGCCTGATGGGCGAATGGCCGGATAGTATCGATCCGGCGACCATCGACCCACGCATCCAGCAACTGCGCGAAAGTGGCCTGTTGCTGCTGGCCGGGCACAGAGAAATTTCCTTCAACTGGCAGCATGATCTCCTGCTGCTGGACGAAAGCCTGCCCTACCACCCCAACGCCATGTCGCTGACAGCCTTCGGCGAAAGCGCCGAGCTGTTCACACAAACGTACTACTCGATTGGTGGTGGTTTCATCATCGAAGCGGCGGAAGCCGAGTCCGGTGTGGCGCCGGCCGGCGACGTGGTGTTGCCATACGATTTTTCCAGCGCTGCCGAATTGCTGAACCTGTGCAGGCAGCACAACTTGCGCGTGTCGGAGCTGATGATGGCCAACGAACGGGCCTGGCGCAGTGACGCTGAAATCCGTAACGGCCTGCTGCACATCTGGTCAGTGATGCGCGAGTGCGTCGAGCAAGGCCTGCGCCACGAAGGCATCCTGCCCGGTGGGCTGAACGTGCCGCGCCGCGCGGCGAAGTTGCACCGCAGCCTGCTGGAAATCGTCAAGCCGAACGTGATCAGTTCGACGCTGTCGGCGATGGAATGGGTCAACCTGTTCGCCCTCGCCGTCAACGAAGAGAACGCTGCTGGCGGGCGCATGGTCACCGCGCCGACCAACGGCGCGGCCGGGATCATTCCGGCCGTTCTGCACTACTACATGAAATTCAATTCGGACGCGCCTGACGATGACGTGGTTGCGTTCTTCATGGGCGCCGCCGCCGTCGGCATCTTGTGTAAGAAAAATGCCTCGATCTCCGGCGCCGAAGTCGGCTGCCAAGGCGAAGTCGGTTCGGCCTGCGCGATGGCCGCTGCAGGCCTCGCTGAAGTGCTCGGCGCAACGCCGGAGCAACTGGAAAACGCTGCGGAAATCGGCTTGGAACACAACCTCGGCCTGACCTGTGATCCGGTCGGTGGCCTGGTGCAGGTGCCGTGTATCGAGCGCAATGCCATCGCCGCGGTGAAGGCGATCAACGCCACGCAAATGGCCCTGCGCGGCGACGGCAAACACTTCATTTCCCTCGACCGGGTAATCCGCACCATGCGCGATACCGGCGCCGACATGCACGACAAATACAAAGAGACTTCACGGGGCGGCCTGGCCGTGAGCTGGGTGGAATGCTGACGCGTATTCCCTGACCGCCCCGGCAGGCCGCCACCCGCGGCCTGCCAACCGTGAGCCCGAGCAAAAATAATAACGAGGCCAAAACGATGACCGATGTACGTACACCTGCTGCCGAAAACCCCGCTGTAGATCGCACACGCAACACCGAAATTGCCCACAAAGGCTGGAGCAAATCCGACACCACCTGGATGCTCGGTCTGTACGGCACCGCCATCGGTGCCGGCACCTTGTTCCTGCCGATCAATGCCGGTGTCGGCGGTTTCTGGCCGTTGCTGATCCTGGCGCTGCTGGCGTTCCCCATGACCTTCTTCGCCCACCGTGGCCTGACTCGTTTCGTGCTGTCCGGGCGTTCGGGCGACATCACCGAAGTCGTCGAAGAACACTTCGGCATCGGTGCCGGCAAGCTGATCACCCTGCTGTATTTCTTCGCGATCTTCCCGATCCTGCTGGTGTACAGCGTCGCGCTGACCAACACCTTGAGCAGCTTTCTCGAACACCAGTTGCACATCGCCCCGCCACCCCGAGCGATTCTGTCGCTGGCGCTGATTCTCGGCCTGATGGCGATCGTGCGCTGCGGGCAGAACGTGATCGTCAAAGCCATGAGCGTGCTGGTCTATCCGTTCGTCGCAGCCCTGCTGTTGCTCGGTCTCAGCCTGATCCCCAACTGGAACGGCGCGTTCTTCGCCAGCGCCAAGGAGGCGATGCCACTGTCGACGTTCCTCAAAACCCTGTGGCTGGCGATCCCGGTGATGGTGTTCTCGTTCAACCATTCGCCGATCATCTCGGCCTTCGCGGTTGACCAGAAGCAGCGCTACGGCGAGCAGGCCGAGCGCAAGAGCAGCGGCATCCTCGCCATGGCCCACGGGATGATGGTGGTGACGGTGATGTTCTTCTGCTTCAGCTGCGTGCTGGCGCTGTCGCCGGCCGATCTGGCCGCGGCCAAGGCGCAGAACATTTCGATCCTGTCGTACCTGGCCAACCACTTCCAGACCCCGGTCATCGCTTACGCTGCGCCGCTGATTGCGCTGGTGGCGATCACCAAATCCTTCCTCGGCCACTACATCGGCGCCAGCGAAGGCTTTCAGGGCATGATCGTCAAGAGCCTGCGCGGTCATGGCAAGGTGATGTCGGCGAGCTGGCTGAACCGTGCGACCGCGCTGTTCATGATCCTCAGTTGCTGGGCGGTGGCAACGTTCAACCCGAGCATCCTCGGCATGATCGAAACCCTCGGCGGCCCGGTGATTGCCTGCCTGCTGTTCCTGATGCCGATGTACGCCATCCGCCGCGTGCCAGCCTTGCGCCAGTATTCGGGTCAGGCGTCCAACGTGTTCGTGGTGCTGATCGGCCTGATTGCACTGTCGGCGATCATCTACTCGGTTCTGCCCTGAAACGGGCCACAAATGACAAAGGCGAGCCATGGGCTCGCCTTTTTTATGCCGTATACATTGTCCAGCAATTTTCCCGGCACAGCCCTTGCTAAGCCCTGTGTAGGAGCTGTCGAATGCAACGAGGCTGCGATCTTTTGATCTGCATGACGCACATCAAGACGCTGAAGATCAAAAGATCGCAGCCTGCGGCAGCTCCTGCATAAAGCAACAACACAGGCCACGGAATCGCCGATGATCAGGTATTGCGAACCAACCCGATCACGGCCGGTCAACAACTGCACGTTCAATCAGGCGGTGACGCATCATGGACAACCCTTTTCAGATCATTACCGATGCCTTCGCGCCGGACTATCAGATCAACCTGAGCATTCAGGGACTGGACGGCAGCATCATGCTGACCTTGTCCAACAGCGGCCGAATCGTCGCCAAACGGATGATCAGCGCCGAACAGCGCAACGATCCGGTACGGCTCAAACGGCTGGTGCAAAGCATCCAGTTCGGCATCGCCATCGAACAGGGCCACAGCGCCATGGCGATCCTTGAAGCGATGACCGGCGGCGACGGTCTGCCCCCGCCACCGCAGCCAATTGACGGCCGCTCTCGACCATCAGCCGGGATTTAGAGTTCGCCCTTCTCGATCTCGGGGTGCTCACCGGAGCCGGCGCCAAGTTTGCGTTGCGGTTTCTCGATCTTCACCGACGGAAATTGCGAGGAGGCGTAACGCACCACCAGGATCGAGAACGCCAGCAGCAGAATGCCGCCGCACAGGTAGATGATGCCCATGTCCGGCGGGTTGTGGTGCGAGACGTTGGAGATCAGCAGGCGGGTCAGCGCAGTGATCGCCACGTAGATCAGGAAGCGCACCGGCATGTGGTTGGTCTTGAAGTAAATCCCGACCATCGCCCCCAGTTCCAGATAGATGAACAGCAACAGAATGTCATCGATCTTGATATGGCCCTCTTCGAGCATGCCGAGAAATTCCATCACCGCCGCCCACGCAGTCACCGCACCAATGGCGAACAGCGCCAGGTAGTGGAAGGTCTCGACGAACAGGTTGCCCAGGGACTCGGCCAGTTGATGCACGTTTTGCCGCAGTTTCTCGGCCCAGTTGATTTTCACGATGATGTTCCTTAGCCCGATGCGAGCGGATGATGCCGGTTGGACGTGACGGTTTTCCGTATGCGCTGTGCGCCATGCAGAAACGAGGCCACGCATCATGGCGAGCCGGCATGAAACCTGCGCCGTGGCGTTTGGTCGCACCGTTGAACAGGCACCGTCGACAAGAATGATTGTGACGGTATAACTGAAGTTTCTTGATAAGTTCGTTACGCTTGAAATGGCATTAGCTTATAAGTGAAATATTATTAATCGGGTCAATCTGTGAACTCGCGCACACTCACCTCGGTTATTCACCAGTTAGTTATCCAATATATGACTGGTGTAATTATTTCCAGAGCAGCCCCATCAGCGAAGCTTTAACTGCAGCAGCGATCTTGTTTTGGCAACCGAGCTTCTTCAGGCAATGGTTTATATGGAAGTTAACCGTCCTTTTGCTGATGCCGAGGATCACCGAAACATCGTCCGATGACTTTCCGTCAGCGGTCCATTGCAGGATTTCCTTTTCCCTTTGCGACAGTTCTATTGGCACCGGGAGCGCCGAATCCACGCCGCGCATTTGCAGGCGCGTCAGGCCCAGGTGAGTGATCTGGGCCAGCCAGGACAGCTGCGCCTGTTTGGTTTCGAGTTCCAGCGCGGTGATCGGCTCGCTGCCCCGGGCGAAGGTCACCAGCCCTTGAGTTTCGCTGTTGAGCAGCGTCTGCCCCCAGCCCTCCGCGAGTCCGTGAGCCTGCGCTTCGTGCCAGAATTCGGGCGTCTGAGCCTTGAGTTCAGCGTCCCATAGGACCGGTTTTACGCTGCGCATTGCGCGCATGACGTAGGGGTCGATGTCCAGGTAGCGATTGGCGGAATAGGCAGCTTGCCAGGCGGGCGAATAATTATTGGCAAGAAAAAGACAGGGTTTGGTGATGGGAAAAAGCCTGCGTGACCCGTAAGCCACATAATCAAACTCCAACTGCCGGGCAACGGTCTTGATATTGTCGAACAACAACTCGACATCCGTTGCAGACATGGCGTTTTCCAACAGTTCAGCCTGCCAATATGACATAGAGATTCCTTTCCCGCAGTTATTGCTGTCGGCCTCTTGCCAACATGCCTAGCATATTTCCAAATGTTTCCGCTAGCTGTCAAGGGTGACAGGTAGTATGCGAGCGCAGTGTGCACTTTAATCGCCACCCAACCAATCACTAAACGGAATCTGTGATGGATTACTTGTCAGGACGTTATGACGAGTTGACGACAGTAAAGCGTCAACGCTTGGCTCAATATCGCTATCAGGTGTTCGTCGAACGCCTCGGCTGGCAGTTATCCACGCCGGACGATTTCGAGTTTGATCAATTTGATCACAGCGGCACTCACTACATCGTCGCCGAAGAACACGACGGCAACATCAAGGGATGCGCCCGCCTGCTGCCGACCACCCAGCCGTATCTGCTGAGTGAGGTGTTCACCTCGTTGCTCGGCGACAAGCCTGCCCCGTGCGGCGATGACATCTGGGAGCTGTCGCGCTTCACCTCACTGGACCTCGATGCCGAGGGCGGCAAAAACGAACAGGTGATGTCCGACGAAAACACCGTTGGCCTGTTCATGGCCACGCTGGAGTACGCCAGGACCTGCGGCGTTTCACATCTGGTGTCGGTGTCACCGGTCGCGATCGGCCGCCTGCTCAAACGTGGCGGCATCGACTACAAATGGCTGGCACCGCCGCAGGTACTGGACAACCGAACCCTCGGCGCCTGCTACATCACGGTGCAGTAACCCTGCCCGACACGCGATAACAAGAAAACAAGAAAACACATCAACTGAAGCTGCCGACACGCGTCGAGCAGCACCTTTCGGTGTGGGTCGATTTCACGCCATGGATAGCAACTGCCTTACAACCAACGTTCAACACAGAGGGATGATCATGATCGACATGCACAGGAAAGTTGCCAAAGACATCGTCCACAAGGGCCACGATGACGACGTGCTGATTTACGACGCTCACCACTTGCTGCCAGCCTGGCTGCCGGCCGCCATCGTGCAGCAGGCCAACCTTGATCCAGTGGCTCTGGAGATCGTCAATCAGGCCTATCGGCTGGACAGCGAACGTCTGGTGCTGCGTTCGCTGCCAACCATCATCGACCTGGAGGAGCTCGAACTGGCGGGCCTGTCCGACTGTCTGCCGGAGCTGCTGACGAACTACGAGAAAACCACCGACCACCTGATCCTCAGCGGCGTCTGGGTGCTGGAAAGCACCGAGGCCAAACTGGCTCGACTGCCCGGTTGCGACAACGGCCTGAGCCTTGATCAGCGTCGACAGGTGCATGATGTTCTGAAGGCTCTGGACGGCTGCCCGCAACAGGGCCTGCTCTATTTCACCCTGTTCAACGACACCGCCAATTACTTCTTTTACCGCAAACACCACGAACACGTGCCGGGCCTGATGCTGATCGAAGCGGCACGCCAGGCGATGTACGCGCAGTTCTACCAGCACAGCGGTTACGCCCGCGGCGAGGTGTCGATTTCCATCGTTGATCTGCTGTCGAGTTTTCCCCGGTACACCGAGTCTTCGTTTCAGGTGGATGTACTGGTCGGCGACTACGAAGGCATGGCGCCGCCGCGGGCGCGCAAGGTCGACAAGCGTGCGCGATTCTTCCAGCGTGGCGAGTTGGTGGCCGACATTCGCCTGCACGGCGAAGTGATCAAGATGCCGGTGTTCAAGCGTATGCGGAATATCAACATCGACCCCGCCTGCTGGTTCCGTCCGCTCAAGGGCATACGCCATGAAGTGCTGGTGCGCCTGGATTCCGGTCGTCACCTCTCCGCCCGTCTTGAGCTGCTGTCGATGGCCGGTCTGCAAGTGCAATGCGACAGCCCGCTCGAGGCTTCCGAGCGCGGCCACGTCTACCTGTACCTGGAAAACGAAGGCATGCTCAGCCTGCCGCTGCAATCGCTGCACGCCTGCGACGCGACAAAGGCCGGCACGCTCAAACTGCACCTGGCAGAGCTGGATTCGCCGTTGCGCTTCAAGTGGCGCGAAGTGCTCAAACAGTTCGCTTACTTCTCCCACGAAGAAACCGCCCCGGTTCCGGCGCCCGTCCTCGGCCAACCGTTGTGGATGACCTTCGATCAAGCTTCGGCGATGCCCGAACAAAGGAAGGAAGCATGATGCCGCGCTATCCCCACGTGCTGGAGCCCCTGCGGCTGGCCGGTGGGCTGGAGTTGCGCAATCGGCTGTTCTTCGCGTCGATGGGCGTGGACCTGGCCGATCACAGCGGGTGCGTGACGCCCGCCATGATCGAGTTCTATCAGGGCATCATGGAGGGCGGTTGCTCCATGGCGTTTCTGTGCAACGCCACGGTCTCGCCGCAGTCGCGTTTACAGAGCACCGGGCTCGGCCTGTTCGAGGAACATCAGGGCGAATCGCTCAAGGCGATGTTCGCGATGGCCGAGCAGGTCAACACGCCGGTGGGTGTGCAACTGCAGCATTACGGCGGTCAGGGCACCACCACGCACACCGGCGTTGCCGTGCTGACCCCGAGTGGCGTGCCCTGCCCGCGCGTGTCGAAACTCGATCCGGATTACCGCGTGCGGATCATGGACGAAACCGACATCGCTCTGGTGATCGAGCAGTTCGCCCATTCCGCCTGGCTGGCCTGGACCAACGGCGCGCGTCTGGTGCAGTTGCAGGCGTCCAACGGCTACCTGCTGAGCAGTTTTCTCTCGCCGCACACCAACAAGCGCACCGACCGGTATGGCGGCAGCGAAGAGAACCGTGCGCGGCTGTTGCTCGACGTGGTCAGGGCCATCCGCGAGCGCACTCAAGGCCAACTGATCGTCACCATTCGTCTGGGCATCGACGACCGTCTGGGCGCTGAAGGGCTGCAATATCCGGATCTCAAGGAAACCGTGCAGGCGCTCTGTCAGGCCGGCGTTGCCGCGCTGGAATGTTCGATGTGCATGGGCGCGACGTTCGGCCAGTTGATCGTGCATTCCGAGACCATGGACCAATACCTGCAAGCCGGCGTGCGGGCGATCAAATCCGTGTCGACAGTGCCGGTGGGTTACGCCGGTTTCATCGATGGGCTGGACAAGGCCGAGCAGTTGCTTGCCGATGGCGTATGCGATTGGGTAGGAATGTCGCGAGCGCTGTTCGCCGACAATGACCTGATCAACAAAACCCTGCAGGGCCGTTCCGCCGACATCCACAAATGCCGCTGGGACAGTCAGTGCTTCAGCGACAAGAGCAATCCGCGACTGGATCGGGTGTATTGCTGCGTGAACCCGAAATATTTACGCCCCGCGTTGGCATAAGGAGATGCGACATATGTACGATTTTCTGGGAAAAGTCTGCCTGGTCACCGGCGGCACCAGTGGCATCGGCGAGACCGTCAGCGAACGCCTGATCAAGGCCGGCGCCGATGTGATCGTGTTCGGCCGGGACGAAGAAAAAGGCGCAGCGCTGGCCGATCGGCTGGGTGAACACTGCCGCTTCATCGCCTGTGATGTCGGGGATCCGGTGCAGGTCGAGCAGGCGTTCGCGAGCATTCGTTTGGTCTACGGCCGTCTCGATTGCGCGTTCAACAATGCCGGCGTAACCGCCAAGTACGGAGCGCTCGCGCAATCGTGCCCGGATGACTGGATGAGGGTGATGAACATCAACGTCAACGGCACCTACCACTGCATGCGCCATGAACTGCAACTGATGCTCACCCGCGGCACCGGGGCCATCGTCAACACCTCATCCTGTGCCGGTGTAGTACCGATTGGCGGCCAGGTCGCCTATGTTGCCAGCAAGCAGGCGATCAACGGCATGACCCAGGTGGCGTCGATCGAAAATGCGCGACTGGAAGACGGCGGCTGCATTCGCGTCAATGCGGTCGCCCCGGGACCGATCCTCGGCGGCATGAACAGCGAGGCACGCCTGAAAGCCGCACCGGAAAACACCCAGCGCAAAATCAACGTGACGTCGATGAAACGTTTCGGCACCGCGGACGAAGTGGCCAACGCGGTGCTCTGGCTGCTCAGCGATCAATCCGCTTACGTCACGGGTGTGATCATGCCCATCGATGGGGGTTACGCCAGCGGCAAGTTCTGAAATCAAAATAAAACCAACGACCCGCCGTGTGCGGGTCGTTTTGTTTGAGGGGGAAAAACGCCGAATCCGGTCTACATTGAAAAGCCACTACCCAAAGCGCAGGGATTCGCTTATCCTTTCGCTGTATATAAATACAGTAGTCGCTAAGACAACTAAATGTGAAGGCATGTGAGGTGGTGAATGGCCGTCGAAGTGGTATACCGCAGCAGCCGAGATCTGGAGCGCTTGTTCATGGATAAAGCCGAAGCTGACCGTCATGACAAAATGCTCGAACTGGCCGAGATGCTGTCCGAAGTGTTGCAGAAAGCCGTGCCGTCGCTGAACGAGCAACAGGTTGAAGAAGTCGGGATCTACATGGCGAAGAACCGCGATGTGTTCGCCAAGGCGTTCAAGAGCCAGCCTGATGCGCTGTCGGAGCTGATCAATGCACCAGCCGAACCAGTGGCGGAAGTGGCTGATGCAGAAGAGCCTGCTGAAGCACCGGCTAAACCGACAAAAGCGGCGAAAGCTGCCAAGTAACAACGTTTGAATCGAAAAGATCGCAGCCTGCGGCAGCTCCTACAGGGAATACGCATTCCATATGTAGGAGCTGCCGCAGGCTGCGATCTTTTGCTTTTCAGCGATACAAAACCTTCTCCGCCAACTCATCCGCCACCCGCGCCGGCGAACGCTTCTCGGCCTGCGCATGGGCAAACACTTCAGTCAGACGCGAACTTATTTTCGACAGGTGCGCGGTTATCGTCCCCAGCTCTTCTCCGCGATGCTTGAGCGAGACATAAATCAACCCGCCCGCATTGATCACGTAATCCGGCGCATACAGAATGCCGCGCCGCTCCAGTTGATCGGCCACATCCAGATGCGTCAGCTGATTATTCGCCGAACCAGCCACTGCCGAGCAGCGCAGTTGCGTCACCGTATGGCTGTTGAGCACTCCGCCGAGGCCGCATGGCGCGAGGATGTCGCACGGTGTGCTGAGCAACGCGTCGTTGGCGATCGGATGCGCGTTGAGCTGTTCCATCGCCAGTTGCACTTTGCCGTGATCGATGTCGCTGACCAGCAACTCCGCGCCCGCCGCGTGCAACTGCTCGGCCAGTGCATAACCGACGTTGCCCAGTCCTTGAATCGCCACGCGCAGGCCCTCGAGGTTATCACTGCCCAGCCGCGCCATGGCGGTAGCGCGAATCCCGGTGAACACGCCCATCGCCGCATGCGGCGCCGGGTCACCGGCCGAAGTGGTACTGGTGACATGCTGGGTCTGCTGGGCGATGCAATCCATGTCCGCCACCGAAGTGCCGCTGTCGATGGCGGTGATGTAGCGACCGTCGAGCTGCTCAATGCAGCGGCCAAACGCTTCGAACAACGAAGCGCGGTTTTCCACATGCGCCGGGCGCACAATCACCGCCACCCCGCCGCCCTGATCGAGCCCGGCCAGGGCAGCCTTGTAGCTCATGCCCTGCGCGAGGCGAATGGCGTCCTCGACTGCGGACTCGTCGTTGGGATAGGCGAGATAACGGCAACCGCCCAGGGCTGGGCCAAGGCGACTGTTATGAATGGCAATGACCGCCTTCAACCCGGTGACCGGGTCAACGCTGAGGTGCAGCGATTCCAGGCGAGTGCTTTGCATGAGAGCGAACATCGGCAGGCTCCCGAATCACTTCTGGTAGACGCCAGTATAGGCTTGCGCCCAAAAATTGCTGAAGCGCGCCGGAATAAGCGCCCGCTTCGACGATGACTTTGCGGCATAACCTGGTCGGTACTGGACGAATGGCGCGGACGGGGCTAAAACGAGGCATTCCCCGGAGATTGCGATGAGCCCGCGCCAACGTTTTTTCGAGTGTCTGCACCGTTCACCGCCCGCGCTGTTCGAAGCGGCGTTGTGGATGGCCGCTGAACACGAAAAAGGTCTCGATGTCGAAGCGCTGCAACAAGACTTCAAGGCGCTGCAACAGCGCGTCAGCTACGGCTTGCCGATGCTGCCGGTCAGCGAACTGGCGCAACCGTTGCTGCGGCGGATGAATGACCTGGGCTTCTCTCAGGACGATTTTCTGCCGCTGCGCCCGCAGGTTGCGTTGTTGGACAAAGTGCTGCAGACCCGTCGCGGCCAACCGCTGAGCCTGTCCTTGATTGCTCTGGAACTGGCGCGTGGTCTGGAGATTCCGCTGGTCGGGGTGAACTTCCCCGGGCATTTCCTGCTGCGGGTACCCGGTGCAGATCACTTGCTGGATCCCTGCGGTGGTCGGCGCCTGTATCCGAATGATTGTCGCGAATTGTTGCAGCGTCAGTACGGCGCGCACCTCAAACTCAATGCCGACCATCTGGCCACCGCCAGCCCGCAGCAGATGCTTCAGCGCCTGTCACGCAACCTGCGCCAGTTGCATCTGGCCCATGAGGATTACATCGCCGCGCTGATCGATGCCGAGCGCGTGCTGGAACTGGGCGGTGCCAGCGCAGCCGATTATCTGGCCCGCGCCAGCCTGTATCAACGGCTCGATTGCCCGAACGCGGAGCGCTTCGATCTGGAGCATGCGCTGCTGCTCAGTGATGACCCGATCCAGCGCCTGCGCCTGACTGAACGGCTCGGGCATCTGCCGCCGAATTCCGTAGTGCACTAAACGCTTTTTGTAGGAGTGAGCCTGCTCGCGATGCAGGCGCCGCCGTTTTTTCTGTCAGACCGCGTTATCGTTCTTCGCCAGCAGGCTGGCTCCTACATTGGACAGGGTGGACTCGGAAGGCGAGCGCACCTGAATGATCAACAGCGCCGCAATGACCGCCGGAATCGCGCAGAAGAAGAAAATCTGCGTCACCGGAATGTGCATCGCCAGCAGCATGCTGCCGAACAGCGGCCCGAGGATCGAACCGAAGCGCCCTACCCCCAGCGCCCAGCCAGTGCCTGTGGCCCGCACATGCGCCGGGTAGAAATTACTGGCAAAGGCGTTCAGCGTCAGTTGCCCACCGATGATGCAGAACCCGGCGGCAAACACGCAGGCCACCAGATAACGTGGATTGTCGTGATTCAAGCCCAGCAGAATCGTGCACAGCGCCGCCCCGGCCAACACTGCGCAGAGCAGGCGCACCTTGCGTTGCAAACGATCGGCGAACCACGCCATGCACACCGCGCCCAAGGTGCCGGCGAACAGGAACATCGAGGTCACCAGGTTGGCTTCATTGAGTTTCAGACCGCTTTCCAGCAACAGCGTCGGCAGCCAGCTGATCATGAAATACAACAGAATCAGGCTGACAAAAAACGTCGCCCAGATCAGCAGGGTCGGTCGCGCATAACCGTTGCGGAACAGCTCGACCACGGTCAATTTGCTGCCCTGCTCGCGCTCGTTCTGTTCGACGGACGCGGCCGGCGGTTGCCAGTCCGGCAGCATTCGCGCGGTGACTTTGCGCAGGCGCGCATAGGGCGGTGCATCGCGCAGCAGACGCGGCAGCGATTCCGGCAGCATCCACCACAGGAACGGGAACAGCAGCAATGGCGTGACACCACCGGCAAGAAACACCGCTTGCCAGCCAAAGCGATCGATAAAGCCCGCAGCAACAAAACCGCCCGCCGCACCGCCAAATGAAAACCCACAAGCCGCCAGCGTCACCATCAAGGTGCGCAGGCGTGGCGGTGAGTATTCCGACATCAACGCCATGGCACTGGGCATCGCCCCACCCATGCCGATGCCGCAGATGAAACGCGCGATCATCAGGGTATTCAGCGAGTCGGCGAACACCATCAGCACCGTCAGGCTGGCGTAGATCAGCACGCAGGCAAGCAGGATTCGCCGTACGCCGAAGCGGTCGGCCAGCGGCGTCACCGCGAGCGAACCGAGGGTCAGACCCAACAGGTTGGCGCTGAAAACCGGCCCGAACGCGGCTTTCTCCAGCCCCCAGTCCTGGGCCAGGGCCGGCACTACGTAACCGAGCACCTGGGCGTCATAACCGTCGGTGACCAGCAACAAGGCGAGCAGGATCAGGAGTAACCACTGATAGCGGGACACAGGACGGGCGTCGAGTGCCGCGCGGAAGCTGGCAATCTGGTTGTGCATCGCAAGGTACCTGTTTTGTTTTTATGTTTTTTGTATGCGGCGCTGATCCCTTGTAGGAGTGAGCCTGCTCGCGATAGCGGTGTGTCAGTCAACATCCCCATATCTAACACTCCGCTATCGCGAGCAAGCTCACTCCTACATTGGGGCATTGTGAAGCGTTAAGGGGTATCAGGCTGGTTTGCCGGATGCGCCTTGATGAACGCCGGATGCTCTGCCGCCAGCGCCGCCACCCGACGAATCCGTGGATAAGCCTCCAGCGAAACACCGAACCGCTCCGCCGCATACAACTGCGGAATCAGATAGACATCCGCCACACACGGCCACTCACCGAAACAGAAACCGCTGTCACCGATCAACTGCTCGACGGTCGCCAGCCCCTGACTGATCCAGTGCGCGATCCACTCCACCACCTGCGGCTCTTCGTGGCCCAACTGACGCAGGCGATTGAGCACGCTGACGTTGTGCAGCGGATGCACGTCGCAGCCGATCACCGCCGCCACACCGCGCACATGAGCACGGGCCGCGAGGTCTTCGGGCAACAACGGCCGTTGTGGATAACGTTCTTCCAGGTATTCGATGATCGCTGGCGACTGAATCAGCAACTCGCCGTCATCGGTGCGCAAGGCCGGCACCCGGCCCTGCGGATTGATCGCCAGGTACGCCGCCTGGCGGTGCTCGCCCCCGGACGGCGCAATCAGGTTGACCGGCAACGCGGTGTAGTCGAGCCCTTTCAGCGCCAGAGCAATGCGCACCCGGTACGACGAGGTCGAGCGGTAATAGGTGTAGAGATCCATGATCCGCTCCTGTCAGCGCGCCGCCAGCACTTTGCCGCGGCATTCGCCGAAGCCGATCGAGGCAAAACCATCTCGGGCGCAACGCGCGCGCAGGATGATTTCGTCGCCGTCCTCAAGGAATTTGCGCACTTCGCCGGAGGCCAGTTCGATCGGCTTTTTACCGCCCTCGGTGATTTCCAGCAGGCTGCCGAACTGACCGTTTTCCGGACCGGACAAGGTGCCCGAACCGAACAGGTCACCGGCCTGCAACTGGCAGCCGTTGACGCTGTGGTGCGCGACCATTTGTGCGACGGTCCAGTACATGTAGCGAGTGTTGCTCAGGGTCAGGCGATGGGCCGGCAGACTCTGCTCGCGCATGGCTTCGGTGAGCAGCAGCACTTCCAGTTCGATGTCGAAGGCGCCGCCATCCTGATCACGTTTGTCGAACAGGTATGGCAGCGGCTGCGGATCACCTTGCGGACGCGCAGGTTGCGCCGTGCGGAATGGCTCCAGCGCTTCGGCGGTCACCACCCAAGGCGAGACACTGGTGATGAAACTCTTGGACAGGAACGGCCCCAGCGGCTGGTATTCCCAGGCCTGGATGTCGCGGGCCGACCAGTCGTTGAGCAGGCAGAAACCGGCAATGTGATCAGCGGCGTCACCGATGGCAATCGACTCGCCCATCTCGTTGCCCTGACCGATCCAGATGCCCAGCTCCAGCTCGTAGTCCAGTCGTGCGCACGGGCCGAAGGTCGGTTCGCTGGCACCGGCCGGCAACGTCTGCCCTTTTGGACGACGCACGTCAGTGCCGGAGGCGCGCACCGTGGAGGCGCGACCGTGATAACCGATCGGCACGTGCTTGTAGTTCGGCAGCAACGGATTATCCGGGCGGAACAGTTTGCCAACGTTCTGCGCGTGCTCGATGCCGACGTAGAAGTCGGTGTAGTCGCTGATGCGCGCCGGCAGGTGCATCTGGCAATCGGCCGCCAATGGCAGCAGTTTCACGCTCTGGGCTTCGATGGCGCCGCGGTGGTTGCTGCCCTCGCTGAACAATTCCAGCAAACGGCTGCGCAAGGCTACGCGGGCTTCGCGACCGAGATCGAAGAAGGCGTTCAACAGGCCGCCGTGCATGGCTTCAACCGCGCTGCGTGCCGGGCCGTCGAACAGGCCGGCTTCAAGCGCCACCTGCAGATCGAAAATATGTTCACCGATCGCCACGCCCGCGCGCGGCGCCGAGGCGCCAGTGCTGAACACGCCCAGCGGCAGGTTCTGCAACGGGAAATCTGCGTGGCCGTTGGCCGAAGCAACCCAACTGCGGGTGATGGAAGTCTGAGTCATGGGTTATCTCCGGGTCGGGTCGAACGTGGCAGGCAGCGTGGCCCAGCAGGCGTCGTAAGTGGATTGCAGTTGCGGGCAGTCGAGGGCGAAGCGGCTTGGACGCAGCACCTGACTGGTCTCGAACATGAAGGCCATGGTGTTGTCGATCTTCGCCGGTTTGAGTTCCGCGTTGATCGCTTTGGTGCAGGTTTCGCCATCCGGGCCGTGGGCGCTCATGCAGCTGTGCAGCGAGGCACCGCCGGGCACGAAGCCTTCAGCCTTGGCATCGTATTCGCCCTGGATCAGGCCCATGAATTCGTTCATCAGGTTGCGGTGGAACCACGGCGGACGGAAGGTGTTCTCGGCGACCATCCAGCGTGGCGGGAAGATCACGAAGTCGAGGTTGGCCAGACCGTGCACGCTGGTCGGCGACGTCAGCACGGTGAAGATCGACGGATCCGGGTGATCGAAACTCACGGTGCCGATGGTGTTGAAACGGCGCAGATCATATTTGTACGGCACGTTGTTGCCGTGCCAGGCCACCACGTTCAGCGGCGAATGATCGAGCTCGGTGCCCCACAACTGGCCGAGGAACTTCTGCACCAGCGTTGTCGGCTGCTGCAGGTTTTCATAAGCGGCGACCGGCGCGAGGAAGTCCCGTGGATTGGCCAGACCGTTGCTGCCGATCGGCCCCAGATCGGGCAGGCGCAGCGGAGCGCCATGGTTCTCGGCGACGTAACCGCGCGCCTGCGGATCAAGCAGCTCGACGCGGAATTTCAAGCCACGCGGCAGCACGGCAATTTCCAGCGGCGCGACTTCAAGCACACCCAGTTCGGTGGCAATGCGCAGCCGCCCCAGTTGCGGCACCAGCAGCAGTTCACCGTCGGCGTTGTAGAACACCCGCTCCATCGAACGGTTGGCGGCATAGTTATAGATGCTGATGCCAGACGGTTTTTCCGCTGCCGAGTTGGCCACCATGCCGACCAGGCCATCGATGAAGTCGGTCGGCTCGGCCGGGATATCCAGAGGATTCCAGCGCAGGCGATTGGGGGTTACTTCACCCAGTGGACCGCCGGCCAGTTGCCGCTCGAGTTTGACGAACGCCGGGTGATTGGCCGACGGTTGAATCCGGTACATCCAGGTACGACGCGCTTCACTGCGGGTCATGGTGAATGCAGTGCCGGAAAGCAATTCGGTGTAGAGGCCGTAGGGGGCTTTCTGCGGGGAGTTCTGGCCGATGGGCAAGGCGCCGGGCAACGCTTCACTGCTGAATTCGTTGCCGAAACCGGACTGGTACGCCAGCTCCGACGCGTTTGAATCGAGGTTCATGGAGCCTCCTGAACAGGGAGTCGGCAGTGGCCCATCGCTCTGGCTCAGAGGTTTGCGCACGCCGGGGTTGTTATTATCGTAATTCGATTACGCATAACGTAATTTGCTCGCTATCCAGCGTCAAGCTATAAAGACGCCCATTCGTTTTCGGATCCCGGCCGCACCATGGAAAAAACCAGCGACAGCAACGGCAAACAGAAAGTCCGCTCCGCCGAGGTCGGCACCGACATCCTCAAGGCATTGGCCGAGTTGTCGCCCTCCACCTCACTATCGCGTCTGGCCGAACACGTGCAGATGCCGGCGAGCAAGGTGCACCGTTATCTTCAGGCGCTGATCGCCAGTGGTTTTGCCGAGCAGAACGCCGTCACCAACCACTACGGCCTCGGTCGTGAAGCCCTGCGCGTGGGCCTCGCAGCCCTCAACAGTATGGACGTGCTGAAAGTCGCCGCCCTGCCCCTGTCCGAGTTGCGCGACGAACTGAATGAAACCTGCTTTCTGGCAGTGTGGGGCAATCAGGGCGCGACCGTGGTGCACATCGAGCCGGCAGTGCGCGCGGTGACGGTGGTGACCCAATTGGGTTCAGTGTTGCCGCTGCTCAGTTCGTCCACCGGGCTGGTGTTCAGTGCCTTTCTGCCGCATCGGGAAACCGATGAGTTACGCGAGCAGGAAATTGCCGTCGCCGGCCATCCACTGGCCGATCAAAATGCCTACAGCAGTTTGTGCGAACAGATCCGCGCGCGCGGTCTGCATCATGTGCACGGTTTGTTGATGCCTGGGGTCGATGCCTTGTCGGCGCCGGTGTTCAACGCTGTCGGGCAGATCGCCGCGGTGCTGACCATCGTCGGTCCGACCTCACTGTTCCACGCCGACGAAAACGGCCCGGCGGCGCAGCGATTGCTGGCGGCGACGCGGGCCGTGAGCTGGCGCATGGGGTATGAGCAAGCCGATTGAGTCAAGCGATCACCATGCGCCAACCTGGCGATCAGCGCACGATGGTCTGGCTGATGCCCGTTACCCGATCCTTCATCAACTCAGTGATGAAATCGATCAACTGTTGGTCTGCAGCTTTATGACCCGCCGCCTCGGCGACGAATTGTGCTGCCGACCGTGCGTCATCGACCAGATCCAGAAACGATCTTTGTACGTTGGTCACCTGCTTGATCACTTCTGCGCTCGCACCAGCTGTGGCCGCCTGGCCAAGCGTAAACAGTCCGATCAGCGCGTCTGCGCCGTATCCCAGGGCCGCGGAGTAGTCACCTCGCTGTTGCGCCTGAGATCCGTCGTAAACACTTTTCATCATCTGCACCGCGACGAGCAGAGTGCCGATTGGCGGCACGGCGAGACTGATGACACTCGTCGCCTTGATCAGGCCATCGTAAATCAGTCCGGCGATAACCTCCTTCAAGCTGGTGGTTCGCTCGTCGATATCGCTCAATGCGCGACGCACTCTCCGATCATGGAACGTGAAGAGGTTGTTCAATTTGGCGCGTTCTTGCGTCTTGACCGGAGGCCGGGTATTCACGGTTGCGACAAGATCGTCAAAATAGTCATTGATTACTTTTTGATCGACGATCGCAACCCGGTCAAAATAATAATCGCGCATCGGTCCATAGCGGAACCGAATGGAGGGAATGAAATCGTTGATAGGTCGGTAGGCAACGCCATCCGGCGCATCGGGCGTATATAACCAGTCGTTGAACTGGCCAAGAATGTTCATCCGCAGGATATAGACACCCGCAACCGTACGATCCCCCTCCTTGGTCAAGCCTATTTTCCCGATATTGAATTCGTAAAGACCTTCATCACCTTCTGCAGAACTACCTGCGATCGGGTAGTGATAGACATCCTCTTTCAAACTGCCGACAACCCGTTGCAGCCCTAAAAAAATTTCAGACCCAAACCTGCCACCGATGTAGTTGGAGAGCAGATCGTAATGCATCTGACAGCGAACTTTTTTCGCGTGAACGGCGCGCTTGAAGGCGTAGTCAGGATGCTCCCGGTCCAGATAGTCGGTATTCAACATTTTCGTATACCTGTCGCCAGGACGGAATGTTTTCGATAACGAGGACAGATCGCGAATATCCAGCTGGTCGACTGCGGGATGGCCGCCCGTCAAAAAACACCTCGGGTCATACTTGCCTGGATACGCCGGATTGGCAGCTTCAAACGACAGCCCTTCGATGAGCAGATCCGTTACGCTTTTCTGAAAATCGTCAGTCTGGACAATAATCTGATCCGGATCGATCTCGACACTTCGTCCTCGCGAACGCAGCAGATTTTCAAGGTTCTGCTTCACCGCATCGCGGGTAAAGCGTTCAAAAGAAGGGAACGCATTGTCCCTTGTCTCTACGGTGGAGAGTGCTTTCAGCTCGGTATTCAATCGAGCGTAACGTTTGCGCGGCTCAATCTCGAGGTAGCGGTAAGGCGCAGGCGCAATGGTCTTGTGTAACGCCAGTTCAGACTGATAAGCGACAGTGACGTTATTGAGCAACGGCGCTGTGCCATTGGGGAAAAGGTCCGGGTATCGGGTATCCAGTTTGTACAGATAATGGGTTGAGTGACGGCTGGCACCGCGCAACGATCCGGCATCGTGCAAATAGTCCGGATGAATCAATGACGCCGCGTATTGGCGATCAGCGGTCATGGCCGATTCAAACCACTTGTTCAGAGCGAATGCGTCCGCAAACGTCATGAAAACAGACTGGCCTGCAGGTGTTTTCAGATAAACAAGATGGTTCCGAGTCTCCCGTGCCTGAAAAATCATCACACCTTTCAAGGTTGGCCCTGGAATCTGCAGGCTCAGTTGCAATCCACGGATGGACACCGACGGGTCACCTGCCAACGCCCTTTCAATGACCTTCGCTTCAGTTTCACTGAAGACCTCCGAATGACGCGCAACGAAAAGCGCGAATTCCATGTTGCTGTGCAAGTGATCACGATACGCCTTTGCAAACTCAGGCGATGGATCAACGGGAAGCCTGAATACGAATTGCGAGCGCACGTTGATGTTGGTCAACCATCGCTCAAGCGCTGCAGCGGACAGCTTGCTGCCGGGCGGCAGCCCGGTGATGCTGATTTCGGCTTTATATCCCTCGTCATGCAGACCGAAGATGATGAATTCCGTCAGGGTCCGACTGTCAACCTGCTCGAGGGTGCGGCCGCCCAGTTGCATCTTGTGGACGCTGCGCACCTTTATCGTCTCGGCTTCCAGTTGCTCACCCAACGCGCTCATCGCCCATTCGGAAAAACAACGCAAGACATAATCTTTAAACGAGAAACACCTGTCGAAAACCACCTGGTAGGCAGAGTGATATTTCTCCATTGAGTGCTCAAGTTCGACGTACCGCTGCTGAAGAGCGTTTCCACCGCTCTTCAGCCAGAGTGGCCATTCGGTACGCTTGAGTTCTGCCTGCACTTGATCGAATCGACGACCGATGTCAGCACGCATCTTCGACAACACCTGATTGTCCTGCAATACCCGGCTGAACGCTTGAGTCTGGCCCTTGCGATCGCGCATCAGACTTGCAAGCGTATCGAGCTGCCCCTTCAAGTAAACATCGACACAATACGCAGACACACTCTGCCTGGCTTTGGGGAAAGCGATTTTGCTCCCGGACGCCGATACACGCGCCAGCAACGTCGCGGGCAAGTCGAGGTTCATGGCGAAGTATTCAAAACCATTGCCTGGTGTGTGAAGGACATAACCGGTGGGCTCATTGAGCAATTTCATTTCCGGATCCGCCCGCATCGCATTATCGAGCACAAACCCGGGCCCGAGCGAAGTGCGATAGTCGGGTTCAGGACTCACCACAACGTTATATGCACCGGCGCCGTTTTCCAGGTTCAACAAGTAGCAATAGCGCTTCGCCATGCCATGATCCAGGAATCCCGCCATGGCTTTTAAAGAAAGCTCTGCTGTCAGTACAACGTTATATGCCTGCTGAAAAGCCTGTTTATTTGTCAGGCCGGTGTTTTCAGTCGCTGCGACTTTTACGGGTGCTGCCCAATACTTGCCCATCTCCGAACGCAGACTGCTTTCCAGATTTCGCAGCGTATAAGTAATAGCTTCCTCAGCCTCGAAAATACTGAAGCCCTTGACTCTCATCTGTTCGCCAACGGTCTCCGGCAGATGAAAAACACCGTCCCCGCCGCCATCCAGATAGTTCGGCAGCACATTATTATCAAGACAATGAAACAATACGTCAGACAGTTTCCCCGAAGGACGGCGTTCTATCTCATATGACTGATCGGTGACATTTATGTACACATTATCGATATCGATATTCTTCCGCCGTTGCTGCAGTTCTTGCTGCAATGCCTGCCGAGCAATCTGCCGAACTGTCGGGATCGCCTCAACAATAGCGAACAAATCATCCTGCGCGGCGGCAGCCTTTACCCACTCGGCCCTCCAGGTTACTTCCGCACCTTCAGAACCTCGCATCAGGCTTTTGTATAACTTATCCATATTCAAGTCCTATCTTTCAAGTTCAATGAACGGAACCCCGTATCACTGCGAAAGCGAAAGATAGTTTCATTTTTGAAAAACAAGAAGCACCAGTTCATTTCAACAAATATAGATTGCAAAACATTAATCAAAACAAAGAAGCCACTTATAAAAAGTGACAAGATTACAAACAAATACTGCGCAACAAGATCCATACAAAGAAACTAACGCAGCCATCCAGAATAGACAGAGAAGCGATACATTTCAGACTGTGAATGCTCTGCAAAGTCCAAGCAGTGCGCTGGCACGAACAAGACTGTTGCACGCCCCGTAACAGTGCATGTCCGGAATCGCTATTTTTCCATTGGGCTCAAGTGCTTATTCTGAGCGGGCTTTCACGGCACACGCCGTAAAGCACCCAGCTTTGGCTGCTGAGTAACTCACGCCAGCGCTGACCGATTTCAGATGAGTCGATGCTTCGATTGATCGCCCAGGTGTTCACTGACGTTGATTTGTAGCTCCTTGATCCAACGTCTTACCTTGGCCGCTGCGTTTGCAGCGGCCTTTTTTATGGGCGAAGGTTTTGCCGATCGGGTTGCTCATTAGCCGGGCATGACACACGTCACAGCGAATACTTTTGCAAATTCGCCATCATTTCCTTCAGCGCTTCAATGTTGTCCTTCGGATGCGCCGCGCCTTCGAAATCGCATATCTGCTGCCAGTGCGCCGCGACATCTTCCGGGGAGAAACCGCTGCGTGGATCGAACCCGGCGCCGAGACTGCGTTCCCAGCGCACCTTGCCCATCCAGCCGCCACCGACTTCAAACAGGCCGGACGTTTCCTGGCACTGTTCACTGGCCAGGTACACCACCAGCGGGCTGACCAGTTCCGGTTTGAGCTGTTCGAACACTTGCGGCGGGATCAGGCCTTCGGTCATGCGCGTGCCGCCGGTAGGCGCGATGGCATTGACCAGAATATTGTTCTTGCGACCTTCGATGGCCAGGGTACGGGTCAGGCCGTAGAGGCCGAGTTTGGCCATGCCGTAGTTGGACTGGCCGAAGTTGCCGTAGATGCCCGAGGTCGATGCCGTGAAGATCACCCGGCCGTAATTTTGCTCGCGCATGTGCGGCCAGGCGGCGCGGGTGACTTTGTAGGCGCCCTCCACGTGGACGCGATAGACCAGATCCCAGTCGGCGTCGTCCATTTTGTGGAAGGTCTTGTCGCGCAGGATCCCGGCGTTGTTCACCACCACGTCGACACGGCCAAAGGCGTCGAGGGTATTCTGCACCAGTTTGTCGCCGTCGGTGACCGAGTCATGGTTGGCCTCGGCAATGCCGCCGGCTTCGCGAATCTCCGCCACCACACGGTCGGCGGCGGAGGCGTTGGCACCTTCACCCTGGGTCGAGCCGCCGAGGTCGTTGACCAGCACTTTGGCGCCGTGCCGGGCGAACAACAACGCGTGCGCCCGCCCCAGGCCACCACCGGCGCCGGTGACGATCACAACTTTATCTTCGAAACGTACGGACTCATTCATCGCAGGAACTCCAGCAGGCCTGAGGGACAGTAATCCCGAGTGTCAGGCACGGGGCTTTCGCTCACAACGAACAGGGCTGGGGCTGAATGGTGGGCGATAAGGCTGGGGGATGATGAACAGCAAAATCAAAAGATCAAAAGATCGCAGCCTTCGGCAGCTCCTACATTAATTTGTGCAGGAGCTGCCGCAGGCTGCGATCTTTTGACCTTCTGTAGGAGCTGCCGCAGGCTGCGATCTTTTGATCTTTCAGGAGCACGCCACCTTGCGCGGCGGCAACTCCAGACGCTGACGAAACGCCAGGTAATGCTTGAGCACCTGCACCGGCGCTTCAATTTGTGGGTAATGACCGATGCCCGGCAACAACACGGTGTCGGCACCAGCAATCAGCTCACGATAACGCTCGACCATGTGCGCACCGGAGATCGGGTCGACTTCGCCGTCGATCACCCGCAGCGGGATTTCATCACGCTGCATGGCCGCCACCCAACGGTCGCGCTGCACACGGCGCTCGGGGATGTAGCTGATCAGTTTGTGCAGGATGCGTGGGCCGCGATGGGTCTCGATCAGACTCCAGAAATCATCCAGCTCACTTTCGCTGGGGCCGGTCTGCGGACCAAAGATCTGCCGGAAACTTTTCACCAACGCGTCACGGCTGAACGCCCGCCCGATCATCCAGCCCAGCGGGCTGAGCAACAGCTTTTGCATCAGCACCGGGCGGTGGGTTTCCGGGAACAGTCCGCCATTGAGAAAGACACAACTGGCCACCTCGATCCGGTTTTCGTAATGCCGGGCGAGCAGTTCCTGGGCAACGCTGTCACCGTAATCGTGAGCCAGCACATGCACCGGTTGTTCGATCTGAAGATGCGCCAGCAGCGCCTGTTGCAGGTCGGCCTGTTCCAGCAGGCTGTAGCGGTGATGCAACGGTTTGGCCGAATCCCCGAAACCGAGCATGTCGCAGGCAATCACTCGATAACGCTGGGCCAGTGGTTGCCACAGATAGTGCCAATCCCAACTGGCCGTCGGAAAACCGTGGATCAGCAGCAGCGGCTCACCCTGCCCCGCCGTCCAGTAGCAGATCGACTGGCCGCGGAAGACAAACGTCCGGCTGCGTTTGCGCCAGACACACAGAGGAATCTCGGCAAGAGGCATCAGAGTTTATATCCGGGGTCTTGTTTATCGAGTTTGCGCAGCAGCGCCGGCCAGGCCAGCGCGCCGCCCATGCCTTGAGCACTTTTGGTCACGCCGGCGATCATCGCTTTGGCGCCCGCGAGTATCTGCGGTTCGATGGCGATCAGTTCAGCACCGCCGGTTTGCGCCATGACCTGAATATCGCAGGCGCGCTGGAAGGTGAACATCATCAGAAAGGTGTCGGCGATGGTGCTGCCACAGGTCAGCAGACCGTGGTTGTGCAGCATCAGGAAATTGTTCTCGCCCAGATCGGCCTGCAAACGGGCCTTCTCTTCATGATTCAGCGCCACGCCTTCATAGGCGTGATAAGCCAGGCTCGACAGCACGAACAGCGATTGCTGGCTGATCGGCAACACACCCTGTTTTTGCGCCGAAACGGCCACCCCGGATGCGGTGTGAGTGTGCAGCACGCAGACCACATCGTGCCGCACTTCATGCACGGCGCTGTGAATGGTGTAGCCGGCGGGATTGATTTCGTAGGGACTGTCCATCAGCTTGTTGCCGGCCTGATCGACTTTGACCAGGCTCGACGCGGTGATCTCATGGAACATCAACCCGAACGGGTTGATCAGGAAGTCTTCGGTGCCGGGGACCTTGGCCGAGATGTGGGTGAAGATCAGGTCGTCCCAGCCATGCAACGCCACCAGTCGATAGCAGGCGGCAAGATCGACCCGAGTCTGCCATTCCGCGGCACTGACCTGGTCTTTGACATCAAGGGACGACTGGACGGGGGCTACGCTCACTGTATGCACCTCTGCGTTCTTATTGTTTTGCACGTGTCAGCAGTCTAGTCAGGCGCAGAGGATCGCGGAGTTGCATTGCCAGCCAGCTTGATGACTGAGCGGGTCAGCCATGCAAACACCTTGGATCCATGTCAAAGCAACGACGCCAACAAAGGCGCGGCGAACAGATTGAGCAGCCCGGTCAGCACCATCACCAGCCCCGCCACCGAGCCTTCTTCACCGCCCACTTCATGCGCCCGACTGACGCCTGCGCCGTGCGCGCCAACCCCGAACAACGCACCGCGCGCCAGGGCACTGCGCAACGGCAGCCACTTGAGCAACACGCCACCGAGCATCGCGCCGAACACGCCGGTGAACATCACGAACACCGCGGTCAGTTCCGGCACGCCGCCCAGATCCTGCGCCAGCGGCATGGCGAATGGCGTAGTGATCGAACGCGGCACCAGTGACATGGTCACTGAGCTGTCGAGCGCCAGCGCTCTGGCCAGGCCGAACGACGTAGCGATCGATGCCGCGCTGCCGGCGAACATGCCCAGCAACAACGCTGACCAATGCTGCATAAGCAATCGCCGCTGCTGCCAGATCGGCACCGCGAAGGCGACCGTCACCGGCCCGAGTACCAGCATCAACCAGTGGGTGTTGCTGGAATATTCGGCGTAGGCGGTGTGCAGTGGCACCGCGAGGGCCAGCAGCAGCGCCGGCACCAGAATCAGCGGCGACAGCAGATAACGTCCGGTGCGCCGATAGATCCAGCGACTGAACAGATACGCCAGCAGCGTGAAAGCGAGCCAGAACATCGGCATCCATTCAAGCTTCATGGGACCGCCTCAGGCGCACGGCCAACTCGACGGTGAATGCGGTCACCAGCATCACCATCAGTGTGCTGGCGCCGATCACCAGCAGAATCCGCCAGCCGTCATTGCGCAGCAGTGCGCCGTAGTCGAGCAGGCTCATCAGTGCCGGAATAAAGAACAACAGCATCTCGGCCATCAGCAACCCGGCACCCAGTTGCAGCGCCGCCGGTTTGACCCAGCCAAACGCGAACGCCAGCAGCAACAAAGCCATGCCGATGACGCCGCCGGGAATCGGCCAGGCCAGCCACGCGGCGATCTGGCAGCCGAGCAGGTAGAGACCGAGCAGCACGGCCAGTTCTGCGAATAGACGGGAAAGATATTTGAGGGGTGCGGCGTTCATGTTGGGCTCCTTACAGTGGCTTATTTTACGAAGCGGCCTGCCATCCCAGAAGCGAATTGTTAGACTCAGTCCTATTCCACAATGGAATCGGAACATGGAATTCAAACAGCTGCGCAGTTTTGTCGAAGTCATGCATCAGGGCGGCTTCACCCAAGCGGCGAAAACCCTGCACATCAGCCAGTCGGCGGTGAGCAAGCAAGTCGCGCAACTGGAGCAGAGCCTCGGCACGCCATTGCTCGAACGACTCGGCTCGCAACTGCGCCTGACCGCCGCCGGCAGCGTAGTGCTGCAACGGGCCGAAGGCATGTTGCGTTTGCGCAATGAGTTGCTCAGCGAACTGGATGATTTGAGCCAACTGGCTCGCGGTGAACTGCGCCTCGGCCTGCCGCTGCTGGGCAGCGATGCACTGTTCGCCGGGCTGTTTGCCGAGTATCGGCGGCGCTATCCGAACATCAGCATTCAATTGCTTGAGGGCGGCAGCCGCAATATCGAGCAGGCGGTGCTCAGCGGCGAACTGGAGTTGGGCGGGAGCCTGCTGCCGAAAGATCCGCAGTTCGACTTCCAGCCTTTCTGCGATGAAAAGCTCGATGCGCTGCTGCCGGTGGATCATCCGTTGGCAGCACTCGGCGAGATTGGTCTTGAGGAATTGGCCGACACGCCGTTCCTGCTGTACCAGCGCAGCTTTGTGCTCAATGACCGTCTACTGCAGGCCTGCCAGCAACTGGGCTTTACCCCGAAAGAAGGCGGGCGCAGTGGCCAGGCGGATTTTCTCGTGGCACTGGTGGCCGCCGGGCAAGGCGTGGTGCTGCTGCCCAGTGTGGTCGCCCGGGCACTGGAGCGCCCGGGCGTGGTGCGCCTGACCCTGCGCGCGCCGGATTACTTGCGTTGGGACATCGCGTTCATCTGGCGCCGGGGTGCCTATCTGTCGAAAGCTGCGCAGGCCTGGCTGGCCTTGCTGCGCGAGCGCGCGATCAGCCCTTGAGCGTGGCGATCAGTTGCGCCAGCCATGGCTCGGCGTCGGTTTCCGGAGTCACGCTTTCGCTGGCGTCCAGACGCAGCATCTCCTGCACTTCGCGCACGCCCAGCTCGGCGAACAACTCACGCATCAGTTCGCCGCCGCCACAGAACGTATCGCCGTAACTGGCATCGCCCAAACCGATCACCGCGCCCGGCAAACCGCGCCAGGCCATTGGCAGTTGATCGCGAAGGCTGAAATACAGCGGCTGCAGGTTATCCGGCAATTCGCCCATGCCGGTGGTCGAGGTCACCGCGAGAATCGCTTCAGGGCCAAACGCCTGAATGTCCGCCAGGCTGGCGCGCGAGTTGTAAAAGGTTTCAAAACCGGCGCCTTTCAGCAGGTTCTGCGCGTGACGGGCGACTTCTTCGGCCGTGCCGTAAACCGAGCCGGAGAGGATGGCGACTTTCATCAATCTGATCCTGAAGCTGAAAAAAAGAGCGGCGATAGTAGCAGTCCCGACAGAGATGTTGCGACTGGCTCTCAACAGACGCTGATGGCCTATAGACAGCGCCGGCTGATCTTCTAGAATGCGAGCCATCGACAATGCTGAAAGGATTCACAGATGATCAATGCCAGTCTGCTGCAAATGGTGATCAACGCGTCGAACGACGGAATCGTGGTGGCTGAGAAAGAAGGTGAGCAGGACAACATCCTGATCTATGTGAACCCGGCCTTCGAACGCCTGACCGGTTACAGCAGCGAAGAGATTCTCTATCAGGACTGCCGCTTTCTGCAGGCCGGAGACCGTGATCAAGCAAGTCTGGAGCGTATTCGCGGAGTGTTGCGCGAGGGTGGTTCGTGCCGGGAGATCCTGCGCAACTACCGCAAGGACGGCACACCGTTCTGGAACGAACTGTCGCTTTCGACGGTAAAAAATGCCGATGACGGTCAGACCTACTTCGTCGGTGTGCAGAAGGATGTCACCGTTCAGGTCAAGGCACAGCAGCGCGTCACTCAGCTGGAGGCCGAGGTTGCGGCATTACAAGCGGAGCTTGCAGCGTTGAAAGCGACGAACGGCGCAAACAAAACAGCGAACTAAGTGTCATTAACTACAATCACCAATGACTTTGTAACTATTTCTTTCGAGCCAGGCCATGCAACGCGACGCCCTCCTGACCCAGGATGAGCTGGATTTCATCCAGACCATGCAGCACAACCCGCAGCTCAATGTGCGGGATGCGACGTCGAGCCTGCTGGTCAATGGTGGTTCGCAGATCCGCGACTTGCTCACGCGCCTCGCGGCTCAAGAGCAAGTGACCATCCAGGCCAACTTCGAAAATCAGCAGATGACCTTTCCGCTGCACCTGGTGGAAGACGAATTCCACGCCTTGCACCTGCGTCTGGGCGTACCGAGCATTTACGAAGACGGGCCGATGGTTCGCCCATGGCGCCTGACCCTCGAAGAGCCGGTAGCGCTGGAAAATGCCAAGGGCCAGCCGGGCATGATGTGGGTGCACGAGGTGTCGCACAAAGGCGTGCTGCTGGAGATGCGCAACAAGACCAAACCACCCAAGCATTTCGCCCTGTGGTTCAGCCCGTCAGGTTATGAGCGGATTTCCCTGCGCGGCAATTTCGAGCGCGAAACCGAGCACGGCTTCTACGCCTACGAGCTGAGCCAGACCGATGCCGATGAAACCGAACGCCTGCGCCAGTTCATTCTGCAGCAACACCGTCTGACCCACCCCGCCCTGCACACCTGATATTCAGGTATCCAGCGTCCCCGCGAGAAACTGCGTCATGCGCTGACGCATCGTCGCCGCTTCATTGCCCAGACAACCGATCGACGATCCGGCCAGGTTGTCCTGTGCCAGATCAGCAGTATCACCGGCGAGCATGACCTGACAATCCAGACTCAATGCCAGACGATTCAACCGTCGCGGCAAATCGGCTGTCGGGGCGTGGTTGGAAAACAGCACCAGCGCCTGCGGCTTGATCCGCTCGCACACCAGCGCCAACTCATCGAATGGCTGACCGGTGGTCAGCACCCGCACCCCGGCGTCATTGCCGCTGAGAAACAACGCGGCGACCAGTAGCTCGAGTTCACGACACTGACCGGCGAGCGCACTGACAATCACCTTGCGCGGTTGCGTGCCGCGCAGCGCAACAATGCGCTGCAGCACCCGAGCCCGCAGGAACCCGTCGAAAAACAGCCACTCGCTGGTCTGACCGAAGGCGTCCTGGCGCTGCAACATCTGCAGCCACAACGGCATGAGGATGTCCTGAAACACCACCGGCAGCGAGTATGAAGAGAAAATCTGGTTGTAGACCTGATCCAGCGCGCGGTCATCGAACGCACTGACTGCAACTTGCACCTGCTGCTGCCACTGCGCGTAATCGGTCTGAACCAGATCATCGGGGATGATATGCGCCAGGGCCTTCAATGGCTCGGTCTTGGCGAGGATCTTGCCGACCTTGCTCACGGCCACGCCGCGATCGATCCAGTCGACGATGCTGCGCACACGCTCGATTTCGGTCATCGAATACAACCGGTGCCCGCTTTCGGTGCGCGTCGGCTGGATCAAACCGTAGCGGCGCTCCCATGCACGCAGCGTAACCGGGTTGACGCCGGTCAGCCGCGACACCTCCCGAATAGGGAACAACTCCTCGCGCTCTAGCGCGACAGAGGCCTGCGGGGCAGGGTTAGCGTCCGTGATAACAGCCATGGTGCTGGTGTGTCCGCTCGGTAAATTTGGATCCCATTCTACATCCGATGCCCTCTATCGGTTCAACCCAATGAACAGAGACGAAAGTCTCTGAAACTGTCATCAAAATCGGGAATAATCCTTGCTTGCTGAAAAGTGCAGGCCCCTACCCCGGCCTGCGCCATGCGAAATCTCCTACCCGGAGCGACGCAATCGAAATATGGAGATACACAATGTCTACTTCCCCCGTCACGCTGATGGTTGCGCGTCGCGTCGCCGACGGCCGCTATCATGACCTGATTGCCTGGCTGCGCGAAGGCGAACAACTGGCCACAGACTTTCCCGGTTACCTGGGTTCCGGCGTGCTCGCTCCGCCACCCGGTGACAACGAGTTCCAGATCATTTTCCGCTTCGTTGACGAGCAGACCCTGCACGCTTGGGAACACTCGGCCTCGCGTACCGCTTGGTTGGCCCGGGGCAGCGATCTGTTTGCGCACCCCAAAGAGCATCGGGTCAGCGGCATCGAAGGCTGGTTCGCCGCGGCTGGTCAGCGGCCTCCGCGCTGGAAACAGGCCGTGGCGATCTGGCTGGCGTTCTTCCCGGTATCGCTGCTGTTCAACTTTGTCCTCGGCCCGCTGCTCGGCGAGATGAGCCTGCTGCCGCGGGTGTTGATCAGCACCGCATGCCTGACGCCGCTGATGGTGTACTTCTTCATTCCGCTGTCGACGCGGTTGCTGGCCAACTGGTTGAACGCTGTGCCGGCGCGACCTTTGCCTGCAACACCCTCTACGCAGAATCGCTAAAGATCGCAGCCTCGTTGCACTCGTCAGCTCCTACAGATGAATGCGCCCCTGCAGGAGCTGCCGAAGGCTGCGATCTTTTCGGCAGCGTCGCTGTTATAGTTTTTACTCTGACCGCGACGCGAGCCGTACATGACCAATTCCTCCGCCCCGATCCTCATCACCGGTGCCGGCCAGCGTGTCGGTCTGCACTGCGCGCAGCGTTTGCTTGAGGACGGCCATCGGGTCATCTTCACCTACCGCAGCGAACGTCCCGGCGTGCAAGCGCTGCGGGATCTGGGCGCGATCGGGGTGTTTGCGGACTTCTCCAGCGAAGCCGCCATCCTCGTCTTCATCGAAGACCTGAAAAGCCATACCGACAGCCTGCGCGCCATTGTGCACAACGCCTCCGAATGGCTGGCGGAAACCCCGGGCAGTGAAGCCGAAGCCTTCTCGCGCATGCTCAACGTGCACATGCTGGCGCCATACCTGATCAACCTGCACTGCGCCGACCTGCTCAAGCGCTCGGCCCCTGCAGACATCATCCACATCAGCGACGACGTCACCCGCAAGGGCAGCAGCAAGCACATCGGTTATTGCGCCAGCAAGGCCGGGCTCGACAGCCTGACCCTGTCGTTCGCCGCACGCTATGCGCCGGCAATCAAGGTCAACGGCATCGCGCCGGCCCTGCTATTGTTCAATCCCGACGACGACGCGGCGTACCGCGCCAAGGCGCTGGCCAAATCCGCACTGGGCATCGAACCCGGCAGCGAAGTGATCTACCAGAGCCTGCGCTATCTGCTCGACAACCCCTATGTCACCGGCACGACCCTGACCGTCAACGGCGGACGGCACGTCAAATAAGCTGCTGCGCGAGGCTATCCCATGACCCGTTCCCTGCCCGAGAATTACCGCGAGATCCTCATCGGCCTCGGCGAAGACCCCGACCGCGAAGGCCTGCTCGACACCCCGGCACGCGCGGCCAAGGCCATGCAATACCTGTGTCACGGCTACGAACAGAGCGTGGATGAGATCGTCAACGGCGCGTTGTTCGCCTCCGACAGCGACGAGATGATCATCGTCGCCGACATCGAGCTCTACTCATTGTGCGAACATCACCTGCTGCCCTTCATCGGCAAGGCCCATGTGGCTTATATTCCGACAGGCAAGGTGCTGGGGCTGTCGAAGATCGCGCGGTTGGTGGACATGTTCGCCCGGCGCCTGCAGATTCAGGAAAACCTCACCCGGCAGATTGCCGATGCGGTGCAACAGGTCACCGATGCCGCCGGCGTCGCGGTGGTCATCGAAGCCCGGCACATGTGCATGATGATGCGCGGTGTCGAGAAACAGAATTCGACCATGAACACCTCGGTCATGCTCGGCGCCTTTCGCGACTCGAGCAACACCCGCCAGGAGTTCCTGCAATTGATTGGACGGAGTAAGTAAATGTCACAACTTCAACCGGGAATGGCGCGCATCCGGGTCAAGGATCTGCGCCTGCGCACCTTTATCGGGATCAACGAGGACGAGATCCTCAACAAGCAGGATGTGCTGATCAATCTCACAATCCTGTACGCGGCGCAGGAAGCTGTGCGCGACAACGACATCGATCACGCGCTGAACTACCGCACCATCACCAAGGCGATCATCGCCCACGTGGAAGGCAACCGTTTTGCGCTGCTCGAACGCCTGACCCAGGAATTGCTGGATCTGGTGATGACCCATGCCGCGGTGCTGTACGCCGAAGTCGAAGTCGACAAGCCGCATGCGCTGCGGTTTGCCGAATCGGTGTCGATCACCCTCGCCGCCAGCCGCTGAGCATGTCTGGCGCATCGCGCGCCAGACTTTTATCATCCGCGCCACGAATAGACTGCACAGAGCCCATCATGACCGAGCAACAACGCCTCGAACTCGAAGCCGCCGCCTTCCGCCGACTGGTTGCCCATCTGGACAGCCGCAAGGACGTGCAGAACATCGACCTGATGAACCTCGCCGGGTTCTGCCGCAACTGCCTGTCCAAGTGGTACAAGGCTGCCGCCGACGAGAAGCAGATCGAGGTCAGCCTCGACGACGCCCGTGAAGTGGTTTACGGCATGCCTTATGCCGAATGGAAAGCCCAATACCAGCAAGAAGCCAGCGCCGAACAACAGGCGGCGTTCGCCAAAGGAAAACCCAATGAGTGATCTGAACACCCTGCGCGCCAGCCTCAAGAGCGGCGAACACGTTTTTGCCGACACCCTGGCTTTCATCGCCGCCGGTTACGACTACCAGCCTCAGGCGTTCAACAACGGTGGCGTGGAAAACGCCGCCGGGCAGAACGAAGGTTCGTGCAAGACCCTGGGTCTGGCGCTGCTGGAAGGCTTGAGCGATGAAGAAGCGCTGCTGGCATTCGGCGAGCATTACCGCTCGGTGCTGGCGACGCCTGAAGGCAGCGACCACGGCAATATCCGCGCGCTGATCAAGCACGGGCTGGCCGGTGTGAAGTTCGAAGCAAAGCCGCTGACCCGCCGCTGATTCAAGATCAAAAGATCGCAGCCTCCGGCAGCTCCTACACCGATCCCTGTAGGAGCTGCCGCAGGCTGCGATCTTTTGACTCACATAAAAAAACCGGCCGAAGCCGGTTTTTTTTATGCCTGCGGTCTTAGAACGAAGCGTTCTGCAAACCGTCCAGGTAACGCTCGGTGTCCAGTGCCGCCATGCAGCCGGCGCCGGCCGAGGTGATGGCCTGACGGTAAACGTGGTCAGCCACGTCACCGGCAGCGAAGATGCCTTCGACGCTGGTCGCAGTGGCGTTGCCGTCACGGCCGCCCTGCACCACCAGGTAACCGTCTTTGAGGGTCAACTGGCCTTCGAACAGCGACGTGTTCGGGGTGTGGCCGATGGCGATGAACACGCCGTCGACCTTGATTTCGTCGAAGCTGCCATCGTTGTTCTTCAGGCGCGCACCGGTCACGCCCATGTTGTCGCCCAGCACCTCATCGAGGTTGGCGTTCAACTTGAGGATGATCTTGCCTTCGGCCACGCGGGCGTTGAGCTTGTCGATCAGGATCTTCTCGGCGCGGAAGGTTTCGCGACGGTGGATCAGGGTCACGGTGCTGGCGATGTTGGCCAGGTACAGTGCTTCTTCAACCGCGGTGTTGCCGCCGCCGACCACAGCCACTGGCTTGTTGCGGTAGAAGAAACCGTCGCAGGTCGCGCAGGCGGAAACGCCTTTGCCCATGAACGCTTCTTCCGACGGCAGGCCCAGGTAGCGAGCGCTGGCACCGGTGGCGATGATCAGCGCGTCGCAGGTGTAAGTCGCACTGTCGCCGGTCAAGGTGTACGGCTTGGCGGCGAAGTCCACAGCGTTGATGTGATCGAAAACGATCTCGGTTTCAAAACGCTCGGCGTGCTCGCGCATCCGCTCCATCAGCGCCGGGCCGGTCAGGCCGTGTACGTCGCCTGGCCAGTTGTCGACTTCGGTGGTGGTGGTCAGTTGACCGCCGGCCTGCATGCCGGTGATCAGCAGTGGCTTGAGGTTGGCACGGGCGGCGTAGACCGCAGCGCTGTAACCGGCAGGGCCGGAACCGAGAATAATCACTCGCGAATGACGGACTTCAGACATGACCTGCTCCTGTTGACCGGGCCGAAACACTGGCGCGGAACGCCGGACTGCCGGCGGGAATAAAAAAGGACTGTGGATAACCTTGGGGAAGGCATGAGCTCGACAGTCCTGTAAAAAGTTGGGTGCAGCGTATCGAGGGGGGCAAGATTAAGGAAATACGGATTAACAATCCAGCTCATAGGTGGTCTCTATACGCAGACTCCGACCAGATCGACGTCTTTGTTACAGTGAATGTCGATGGCTCTGCCGCGCTTTCGCACCGGTTGCAAAGTCGGTAAGGTCGGCGCGTTTTCCCTTGCTCGGAGCACCTTATGCCCGCCCCTGTTCTGTCCGGCCCGCAATACCTGCGCGAAGGCCTCAAACTGGTTCTCAGCCCGGGCCTGCGCCTGTTCGTGTTGCTGCCACTGGCGATCAACCTGGTGCTGTTCGTCGGATTGATCTATCTGGCCGGCCATCAGTTCAGCCTGTGGGTCGACAGCCTGATGCCGTCGCTGCCCGACTGGCTGAGTTTCCTCAGCTACGTCCTCTGGCCGCTGTTCGTGATGCTGGTGGCGTTGATGGTGTTTTTCACCTTCACCATGCTCGCCAACGTCATCGCCGCACCGTTCAACGGCTTCCTCGCGGAAAAAGTCGAAGTGGTGGTACGCGGCACCGATGATTTCCCGGCCTTCAGCTGGGGCGAACTGATCGCGATGATCCCGCGCACCCTCGCCCGGGAAATGCGCAAACTCGGCTATTTTCTGCCCCGCGCGATCGGCCTGTTCATCCTCTCGTTCATCCCGGTGGTGAACATCGTCGCCGCGCCGCTGTGGCTGCTGTTCGGCGTGTGGATGATGGCGATCCAGTACATCGACTACCCGGCAGACAACCACAAACTGGGCTGGAACGAGATGCTCGCCTGGCTGCGCCAGAAGCGCTGGCAGAGCATGAGTTTTGGCGGCATCGTCTATCTGGCGCTGCTGATTCCGGTGGTGAACATTCTGATGATGCCGGCCGCCGTAGCGGGCGCGACCTTGTTCTGGGTACGTGAGCGCGGGGCGGAGAACCTCGTCACGCAGCGCTAGGCCACTCCCAAACAGCCAGTCACAAATCCATCATCCGAACGTCACAAGCGCGACATGGCCTCAGCCGACACTGAGGTCATGACGACAGCTCTGCATATCACCCTGATCAGCGAAACCTTCCCACCGGAAATCAACGGGGTGGCCAATACCCTTGGTCGCTTGTGCGATGGCTTGCGCGCGCGTGGGCATCAGGTGGAACTGGTGCGACCGCGCCAGGCGGGGGATCCGCAGCGTGTCGAGGACGATGCCTTGCTGTTGTGCCGGGGCTGGCCGTTGCCGGGCTATCCCGGTCTGCAATGGGGCCAATCGTCGATGCACAAACTGCTACGGCGCTGGAAGCGTCACCGCCCGGACGTTTTGTACATCGCCACCGAAGGCCCGCTCGGCTTGTCGGCGTTGCGTGCAGCGCGACGCCTGGGGATTTCGGTGGTCAGCGGTTTTCACACCAATTTCCAGCAATACACCAATCAATATGGGCTGAGTTTGCTGACGCGCTTGCTGACCCATTATCTGCGCTGGTTTCACAACCGCTCGGCGATGACCCTGGTACCGAGCGTCAGTCAGCGCCTGGAACTGGAGCGTCGGCATTTCGACCGTCTCGCCCTGCTCTCCCGAGGCGTGGACAGCCAGTTGTTTCATCCGGCCAAGCGGTTGAACGGACTACGTGAGCAATGGGGCCTGAGTGAGCAGGACATCGCGGTGATTCATGTAGGACGTCTGGCCCCGGAAAAGAACCTCGGTCTGCTCAAGCGCTGCTTCGACACCCTGTGCCGCACTTATCCACAGCGCAGGCTGAAGCTGATCGTGGTCGGCGACGGGCCGCAACGTGTGGCGCTGGAAAAGGAGCTGCCCGAGGCGACTTTCTGTGGTTCACAACGCGGTGAAGCGCTGGCGGCGCATTATGCGTCCGGCGATATTTTTCTGTTCCCGAGTATGACCGAAACCTTTGGCAACGTAGTGCTTGAAGCACTGGCTTCAGGGCTGGGGGTGGTGGCTTACGATCAGGCTGCGGCGGCGCAGCACATTCGCCATGGCTACAACGGCGTGTTGGCGATGCCGGGGGATGAGGAAGCGTTTTGCGATGCGGCGGCTTGGCTGCTGGAAGAAGACGAGCGCTTGCGCTGCGTGCGTCTGAATGCGCGCCAGCATGCCAGTCGCCAAGGCTGGGCGGCGATCATCGAGCAGTTTGAAAAGCATTTGCGTGGGGCGTGTGTGCGGGAGCAGGTGGTGCCGAATGCGCAGACATTGCCCTGAATCCTGGCTGACTTTGAAGCCGCTATCGCTGGCAAGCCAGCTCCCACAAGGGGCTGCGGTGAACACATTTTTTGTGAACACCCGCAAAACCTGTGGGAGCTGGCTTGCCAGCGATAGCGTCAGTGAGAGCGCCGCTTAAACCAGCGTCATCAACGCCTCACGGCTAAACGGCAGAATGTCCTGCTCACGCCCTTCGCGCACTTTCAGCGCCCAGTCCGGATCCACCAGCAGCGCACGGCCCACTGCCACCAGATCGAACTCGTCGTTGTTCAGACGCTCCAGCAGTTTCTCCAGGCTCGCCGGTTGCGCGACCTTGTCGGTGTTGACCATGAACTGCAGGAACTCGCCGTCCAGACCGACGCTGCCCACAGTGATGGTCGGTTTGCCGGTCAGCTTGCGCGTCCAGCCGGCCAGGTTCAGTTCGGAACCGTCGAACTCAGGCTCCCAGAAACGTCGCGTTGAGCAGTGGAAAATGTCCACACCGGCATCGGCCAGCGGCTTGAGGAATTCGCCCAGCACTTCCGGGGTCTGCACCAGACGCGCGGTGTAATCCTGCTGCTTCCACTGCGAGAAACGGAAGATGATCGGGAAACCTTCACCGACCGCCGCCCGCACCGCTTGAATCAATTCGATGGCAAAGCGCGAACGGTTGGCCAGGCTGCCGCCGTATTCGTCGCTGCGCTGGTTGCTGCCTTCCCAGAAGAACTGGTCGATCAGGTATCCGTGGGCACCGTGAATTTCCACGCCGTCCATGCCGATGCTTTTGGCATCTTTGGCCGCCTGGGCGAACGCGGCGATCACGTCCTGAATGTCCTGTTTGGTCATGCCGTGCACCACGACCTGGCCGTCCTTGAGTTTTTCCGTCGGACCGTAAGCCGGCACGCTGGCGTCCGGTTCAGTGCCGATGCGGCGCACGCTGCCGACATGCCACAGTTGCGGAACAATCTTGCCGCCCTCGGCATGCACCGCGTCGACGACTTTTTTCCAGCCAGCCAGTGGCGCTTCACCGAAAAACTGCGGCACGTTCGGGTAACCGTTGGAAGCCTTGTGACCGACCGTGGTGCCTTCGGTGATGATCAGGCCGACACCGGCCGCAGCACGGCGACGGTAGTACTCGATCACTTTGGAATTGGGTACGCCACCCGGGGAAAACGAGCGGGTCATCGGCGCCATGACCACGCGGGTCGGCAGTTCGAGGGCACCGAGGTGGAACGGTTTGAACAGGGCTTGCACCGGCATGGGAAGGCTCCACAGGGAATGACTTTATGACGGCGATAATATGAACAGTCAGCGCCCTTGAACAGCACTATTGATCTGAATGATTAAGGGTCAAAAGTCAGGCAAAAAAAATCGCAGCTCGATGGCTGCGATTTTTGTGTTTCAGCCCAGCGCTTTTTCAATCGCGTGGACAATGGTCGGATCATCCGGCGCCGTACGTGGCGAGAATCGCGCCAGCACCCGGCCGTCCTTGCCGAGCAGAAACTTCTCGAAATTCCAGGTGATGTCACCGGGGAATTCCGCGCCCTCGCCCGCCAGCAAGCGGTACAGCTGATGGCGCTCATGGCCGTTGACTTCAAGCTTGCTCGACAACGGAAACGTCACGCCGTAGTTGAGGCTGCAGAACTCTTGAATTTCCTTCTCGGAGCCTGGTTCCTGGCCGGCAAACTGGTTGCACGGCAGGCCCAGCACACTGAAACCTTTGTCTTTGAACTGCTGATAGAGGTTTTCCAGTGCCGCGTACTGTGGGGTCAAGCCGCATTTGGAGGCGACGTTGACCACCAGCACGACTTGGCCCTTGAAAGGCGCCAGCGGTAGCTCCTGACCATCCAGGGCTGTCAACTTAAGGTCGTGAAAAGCACTCATGACGGACTCCAGATTCCCGTGTTCTACTCGAAACAGCCACTTGGCGAGAGCGCCAAGGACAGCCGCGGACTAAAAAGGCGCCCGCAGGCGCCTCTCCAGTACTCGAAGCTTAGCGCAGAAAATCAGTGGTGATGGCCACCTTCGCCATGGACGTGGCCATGAGCGACTTCTTCCTGGCTGGCATCACGGATAGCAACGACCTTCACTTTGAAGTTCAGGCGCTGACCGGCCAGTGGGTGGTTGCCGTCGACGGTGACGTCGTCGCCGTCCAGGTCACGGATGGTCACGATCTGCATCTGGCCGTCCGGCGCCGAAGCGTGGAACTGCATGCCGACTTCCAGCTCGTCAACGCCTTCGAACATGCTGCGGCTCAGGGTGCTGACCAGTTCGGCAGCGTATTCGCCGTAAGCGTCTTCCGGCTCAACGGAAACTTCCAGCTCGTCACCAACAGCTTTGCCTTCCAGAGCTTTTTCCAGGCCCGGGATGATGTTGCCTGCGCCTTGCAGGTAGACCAGCGGAGCGCCGCCGGCGGAGCTGTCGATGACCTCACCAGCGTCGTTGGTCAGGGTATAGTCGATGGAGACAGCCTTATTGGCGGCGATCAGCATGGGGCGAGACCTTTTGCAGAAGAATATAGAAAGGCCAAGTTTAGCGAAGCAATCGCGCGAAAGCGAACACAACCCGGACAAACGGGATTCGACGATCACCGGCTTCCATCAGGACGAGGACAGTCATTGGGTCGTCGAGCTTTCCTGTGGCCACACCCAGCACCTGCGTCATCAGCCGCCGTGGCAATCGCGGGCGTGGGTCCTTGATCCGGCGCAACGTATTGAAAAAATAGGCCAACCCTTTACCTGCGGTTGGTGCGCACAAGGCTCGGTTAGCGATAACCTTGGCGACTGAATTGCGGTAGGCGATCACGTATGGATCGCCACCATTGCCATGCAACTTTAGAGAATTCGCATGCAAACTTTTTTTATCGCGCCCACCGATTTTGGTGTGGGTCTGACCTCCATCAGCCTCGGGCTGGTGCGCACCCTGGAGCGGGCCGGACTGAAAGTCGGCTTCTTCAAACCGATTGCCCAGCCGCATCCGGGCGACACCGGCCCTGAGCGTTCCACCGAACTGGTGGCGCGCACCCACGGCCTGAAACCGCCGCAACCACTGGGTCTGGCCCACGTGGAGCGGATGCTCGGCGACGGCCAGCTCGATGAACTGCTCGAAGACATCATCGCCCTGTATCAGCAAGCTGCCATCGGCAAAGACGTGTTGGTAGTCGAAGGCATGGTGCCGACCCGCAGCGCCAGCTACGCCGCGCGGGTCAACCTGCATCTGGCCAAAAGCCTGGATGCCGAGGTGATACTGGTTTCGGCGCCGGAAAACGAAGTGCTCGCCGAACTTTCCGGCCGCGTCGAATTGCAGGCGCAATTGTTCGGCGGCCCGAAAGACCCGAAAGTCCTCGGCGTGATCCTCAACAAGGTCAAGACCGACGAGAGCATGGAGGCCTTCGCCACACGTCTGAAGGAGCATTCGCCGCTGTTGCGCAGCGGTGATTTCCGCCTGCTCGGCTGCATTCCATTCCAGCCCGAACTCAACGCACCGCGCACCCGCGACGTCGCCGACCTGATGGGCGCGCAGGTGCTCAACGCCGGCGATTACGAAACCCGGCGCATGACCAAAATCATCATCTGCGCCCGTACCATGCGCAACACCGTGGAGCTGCTCAAACCCGGCGTGCTGGTGGTGACCCCGGGCGACCGCGACGACATCATTCTTGCGGTCAGCCTCGCGGCGTTGAACGGCGTGCCGCTGGCCGGGCTGTTGCTGACCAGCGATACCCTGCCCGATCCGCGCATCATGGACCTGTGCCGTGGCGCGTTGCAGGCCGGTCTGCCGGTGCTGTCGGTGAGCACCGGTTCCTACGACACCGCTAATCTGCTCAATGGCCTGAACAAGGAAATCCCCATCGATGACCGCGAGCGTGCGGAGATCATCACTGACTTCGTCGCCAGCCATCTCGACGCCAAGTGGCTGCACCAGCGCTGCGGCACACCGCGGGAAATGCGCCTGTCGCCAGCGGTATTCCGTTATCAACTGATCCAGCGCGCGCAGTCGGCGAACAAACGCATCGTCCTGCCCGAGGGCAGCGAGCCGCTCACCGTGCAAGCGGCGGCGATCTGCCAGGAACGCGGCATCGCCCGTTGCGTGCTGCTGGCCAAACCCGAGGACGTCGAAGCGGTGGCCCGCGCGCAAGGTATCGAGTTGCCGCCGGGGCTGGAGATTCTCGATCCGGACCTGATCCGCGAGCGCTACATCGAGCCGATGGTCGCCCTGCGCAAAAGCAAAAGCCTCAACGCGCCGATGGCCGAACAGCAACTGGAAGACACCGTGGTGATCGGCACCATGATGCTCGCGCTGGATGAAGTCGATGGCCTGGTCTCCGGTGTGATCAATACCACCGCCAACACCATCCGCCCGGCGCTGCAACTGATCAAGACCGCACCGGGCTGCACGCTGGTGTCGTCGGTGTTTTTCATGCTGTTCCCCGAAGAAGTGCTGGTCTACGGCGACTGCGTGATGAACCCGCACCCGAGCGCCACCGAACTGGCGGAGATCGCCCTGCAAAGCGCCGATTCCGCAGCGGCATTCGGCATTACCCCGCGCGTGGCGATGATCAGCTACTCCAGCGGCGAATCGGCCAGCGGTGAAGAGGTCGAAAAAGTCCGCGAAGCCACCCTGCTCGCCCACGAGCAACAGCATTCGCTGCTGATCGACGGCCCGCTGCAATACGACGCCGCCGCCAACGCAGACGTCGCCCGGCAACTGGCGCCGAACAGCCAGGTGGCCGGTCGCGCCACGGTGTTCGTATTCCCTGACCTCAACACCGGCAACACCACCCACAAAGCCGTGCAACGCAGCGCCGACTGCGTCAGCCTCGGCCCGATGCTGCAAGGCCTGCGCAAACCGGTGAACGATCTGCCGCGCGGCGCGCAGGTCGACGACATCGTCTACACCATCGCCCTGACCGCGATTCAAGCCGCCAACCGACCTATGGATGTGTAAATGCTGGACTCCCTGCCCGCCCCGATTCGCGGCGTGATCGCCGCGCTACTGTTGGCGCTCAATACGATTCTGCTGTGCTCGTTCCTGTTCTGCGTGGCGCTGATCAAAGTGCTGCCGTTCGACCTCGCCCGCCGCGCCTCACTGTGGCTGATGAGCCACACCCACGAAGCCTGGATCAGCAACAACAAAGCCTGGATGAACCTGGTGCGCCGCACCCGCTGGCACATCAGCGGCCTGCAAGGCCTGGACTACCAGCACTCGTACCTGATCACCAGCAACCACCAGAGCTGGGTCGACATTCTGGTGCTGCAATACGTGCTCAACCGGCGGATCCAGCCACTGAAATTCTTCCTCAAGCAAGAGCTGATCTGGGTCCCGGTGATCGGTCTGGCCTGGTGGGCGCTGGGCTTCCCGTTCATGAAGCGCTACTCCAAGGCGTACCTGGAAAAGCACCCGGAGAAGAAAGGCAAAGACCTCGAAACCACGCGCAAGACCTGCGCGAAGTTCCGCAACAATCCGGTGGGGATTTTCAACTTCGTCGAAGGCACACGCTTCACCGAAGGCAAGCACGCGCAGCAGCAGTCGCCGTTCAAATACCTGCTCAAACCCAAGGCGGGTGGCATCGCCTTCGTGCTCGATGCGATGGGTGAGCAACTGGAGTCGATCGTCAACGTGACCATCCACTATCCGGGCGGGCGTCCGGGTTTCTGGGATCTGCTGTGCGGCAACGTGCGCGACGTGGTGGTGCACTTTGAAGAGCTGCAGATCCCGCCAGCGTTCATTGGCAAGAACTACGACCAGGACGGCGAATATCGCCTGCAATTCCAGGGCTGGATCAACCAGCTGTGGCAGGACAAGGATGCGCTGCTGGAACAGATGCACCGCGAATTCGCAGACAAACGCTAATCCCCTGTAGGAGTGAGCCTGCTCGCGATAGCGGTGGAGCAGCCACTCCAATGTTGAATGACATACCGCTATCGCGAGCAGGCTCACTCCTACAGTTGGATTGGGTGTGTTCAGTTGGAGATTGGTCGGTTCGCAGGCCGCCTTCGCGAGCAAGCTCGCTCCCACAGTTTGAAACCGGTGTATCCAGGTAGAGATTGGTCGGCTGTCAGGCCGCCATCGCTGGCAAGCCAGCTCCCACAGGAAAAACTACAGCCAGGCGCACGCTTTTCACCACTCGAATGGCCGAGTGTCAGCTCGCCGAAAGCTCTTGATCTTGATCCACGGGCGACGTCGGAAGGCTGAGTGGAGGGATTGATCCGGGGGTGGGAGCGCAGCGACCGTTTGGCGAAGCCAAACACAGCGAGAGGAGGTGCAGCGAAGCAAACCGTAGGCGCTGCCCCCGGATCAATCCCGCAGCGAAGGGACCCCGAGCTTTAGCGAGCGGGCCGAACGCAGGAGCAAGCGTTTTTTTGCTTACTTTTTTTAGGCGTTTGTAAAAAAAGTGAGTCGCCGTAAGGGCGAAACCGCCAGCCGCAGCACCCGAAGAAACGGATATTCACTCAGCCAGACAGAGCATGGTCGCCTATAAGGGCGCCATCGCTGGCAAGCCAGCTCCCACAGCGGAATGAGCTCGCGCAAAAGTCGCAGCCAACAAAAAACCCGCCGATGATCACTCACCCGCGGGCCTTTCATTTCCGGCTAACGCTTAGATCGCGCCACGCTGACGCAGCAGATCCAGCACCTGCTTGACGCTTTCTTCCAGCGACAGCGACTGCGTATCGATCACCAGATCGGCATTCAGCGGCACATCATACGGGAACGACTCACCCGGAATATTATCGCCACCCGCAGCATACAAGCCCTGCGGATCACGCTCGGCACACACCGCCGGCGAAGCCTGCACATAAATCGTCAGCAGACGCTCATTGCCGATCAGATCCTTGGCCTGTTCACGACCTTCGGCACTCGGCGCCACAAACGCCGCCAGGGTCAACAGACCAGCCTCGTTGAACTGACGCGCCACATGCGCCGCACGCCGCCAGTTCTCGGTACGCCCGGCACGATCCTGCGGCAGCCCCTTGTTCAGGTCGTGACGCAGATTCTGACCATCGAGCACAAACACCGCACGGCCCATGTCGAACAGCTTGCGCTCGACCGCGTAGGCCAGCGTGCTCTTGCCCGCGCCCGACAGACCGCTGAACAGCACGGTAGCTGGCTGCTGGCCGAAGCGCTGGGCACGTTCCTGAGTGGCAACGTGGGCCAGTTTGCCGTGATGCGTCGCGGTACCGTGAGACAGCGGCTGCGCAACGATCATGCCGGCGCCGACGGTGCCGTTGGTCAAACGATCGATAACGATGAACGCGCCGGTGGTGCGGTTGCTGTCGTAACCGTCGAGGGCGATCGGCGCGTCGAGCGCGATCTTCACCTTGCCGATTTCGTTGAGCTGCAACGCGCTCGCCGGGCCTTCTTCGAGGGTGTTCACGTCGACCTTGTTGACGATGCTGGCAATCGAGCCCGGCACGTAACTGGTGGCGCGCTTGATGTCGTATTTCTTGCCCGGCAGCATCGGCTCTTCAGCCATCCACACCAGCATCGCTTCGAAGCTGTCGGTGACCGGTGGGACGTTGTCGGCATGCACCAGCAGGTCGCCACGGGAGATGTCGATTTCGTCTTCCATGGTCAGCGTCACCGCTTGACCCGGGCCGGCCTGCTCCAGCTCACCTTCGAAGGTGACAATGGATTTGACGCGGCTGCTCTTGCCGGATGGCAGAACCACGACTTCGTCGCCCTTGTGCACGATGCCGCTGGCCAGCGTGCCGGCGAAACCACGGAAGTTCAGGTTCGGACGGTTGACGTACTGCACCGGGAAACGCAGATCGGTGAAGTTGCGGTCGCCCGCCACTTCTACGGTCTCGAGAATCTCCATCAGCGACTGCCCTTTGTACCAAGGCGAGCGCTCGGACTTGTTCACCACGTTGTCGCCCTTGAGCGCCGACATCGGCACGAAGTGCATGCTGGTCGGCTTCATCTTCAAGCCTTCGGCGAACTTCAGGTAGTCGGCCTTGATCGACTCGAACACGCCTTCATCGAAGTCTTTCAGGTCCATCTTGTTGATGGCGACAACGATGTGCTTGATACCCAGCAAGGAGGCGATGAAGCTGTGGCGACGGGTCTGGGTCTGTACGCCGTAACGCGCATCGACCAGGATGATCGCCAGGTCACAGGTGGAGGCACCGGTGGCCATGTTGCGGGTGTACTGCTCATGGCCGGGGGTGTCGGCGATGATGAATTTGCGTTTGGCGGTGGAGAAATAGCGGTAGGCGACATCGATGGTGATGCCCTGCTCACGCTCGGCCTGCAGGCCGTCGACCAGCAACGCCAGGTCGATGTCGTCACCGGTGGTGCCGACTTTCTTCGAATCGCGGGTAATGGCTTCCAGATGATCTTCGTAGATCATCTTGGAGTCGTGCAGCAGGCGCCCGATCAGGGTGCTCTTGCCGTCATCGACGTTACCGCAGGTCAAAAAGCGCAGCAGCTCTTTACGTTCGTGCTGGCCCAGGTAGGCGAGGATGTCCTCGCTGATCAAATCAGAAACAT